>NZ_JBHVUH010000001.1:0-179686 GCF_042884245.1 Streptomyces sp. NPDC058145
TACTGCAGGGGGGACCCTGTGGGAGAGTAGGACGCCGCCGAACAATCTTTGGGAAACCCCCGCATCGAAAGATGCGGGGGTTTTCTGCGTTCAGGGTCCTTTAGGGTCTGGGTATGCGCTATGACCTCGTCATCTTCGACAACGACGGTGTTCTCGTCGACAGTGAGCCGATCTCCAACCGGATCCTGGCCGCCCATCTGACGGAACTCGGGCACCCGACGTCGTACGAGGATTCCATCCGGGACTACATGGGGTCCGCGATGCACCGGATCCACGATCTGGTCCTGGCGCGGACGGGGGAACGGCTACCGGAGGACTTCGACGATGTCTTCCACGCGCGCGTGTTCGCCGCGTTCGAGCGGGAGTTGCGGCCCGTCGCCGGCGTGGGCGGAGTGCTGGAGAAACTGGCCGCGGACGGGGTGCCGTACTGCGTGGCGTCGTCCGGGAGCCACGAGCGGATCAGGGTGGGGCACCGGACGACCGGGCTCGACCGGTGGTTCACGGAGGACAGGATCTTCAGCTCCCAGGACGTCGGGCGGGGCAAGCCGGCGCCCGACCTCTTCCTGTACGCGGCCGAGCGGATGGGCGCCGCACCCGAGCGCTGCCTGGTCATAGAGGACTCCCCGCTGGGCGTTCAGGCGGCCGTGGCGGCCGGGATGGACGTGTACGGGTTCACCGCGATGACCCCGGCGGCGAGGCTGACCGGCGCCGGTCAACTCTTCTCCACCATGGGGGAATTGGCCGACCTGCTGGTATGACGGGCGGCACCCCGGGGGCTGACATTTGTCATGCGGACTTCCGGATGATCGTTCCTACCGCCGGACCCCGCCCGGCGGCGAAGCTGAGAGCATGACGAAGACCACGGGGAACCAGGACCGGACCGACAACCTGAGCCGCAGGCAGAACCCGAGCCGGCTGCGGACCTTCAAGCCGCTGCTGGTGGACGTCGCGGTGCCGATCGGCGCGTACTACCTCCTCAAGGAGGCGTTCGGGATGAGCACCTTCGGGGCGCTCGCCTGGAGCAGCGTGGTGCCGGCGGTGCGGACCGTGTACGGCGTGGTCAAGGAGCGGACGACCAACGCGCTCGCCCTCCTCACCCTGGTGGTGAACGTCGTGAGCCTGGTGGCCGGGTTCGTGTCCGGCGACCCGCGGCTGATGCTCGCCAAGGACGGCGCGGTCAGCAGCACCCTGGCGATCGGGATCCTCGTCTCGGTGGTGCTCGGCAAGCCGGCCATGACCGCCGGGATGAAGCCCTTCCTCGTCAAGGGCGACGCCGACCGCGAAGCCGCCTGGGAGCGTCTCGCCTCGGGCACGGTGGCCGGCTCGGACGCCTTCCGGCGCAAGGAGCGGACCTTCTCGCTGGTATGGGGCACGGCCCTGCTGTTCGAGTGCGTCGCACGGGTCGTCGGTGCCTACACCGTCCCGGTCGACACCATGGTCTGGCTCGGCACGGTCGTCATCGCGGTGGTGCTGACGGTGGCGTTCGTGGTCGGCGGTGGTCTCGCGGCCGAGCCGATGGCGCGGCTGCTCGCCGCCGAGGCGGAGGCGGGCAAGGCCGGCCGGCGGCCCGAAGTGGCCGTCGCCGCCTGACCCGCCGGACAGCGAAGCTGAAGGAAATTCACCTTTGGCTGGATCTACCCACAGGTAGCCAGGGGCCCTACGCTCGCCGCCATGACTGATGTGCTGCGGCGCGGCAGGGCCTCGCTGGCGTTCAGCTTCTTCGCACAGGGCGCCGCGTTCGCTCTGCTGGTGACGCGCATCCCGGCCATCCAGGACCGCTACGGAGTCTCCGACGCGCTGCTGCCGGTCTTCCTGGCCGCCGTCCCGATCCTCGCCGGAGCCGGCAGTGTGACTACCGAGCATCTGGTGAAGCGGATACGGCCCAGCCGGCTGCTGCGCTGGTCGCAGCCGGTGGTGCTGCTGGCCCTGGTCGGCGTCGGAGCCGGTGACCGGCTGGCCGGACTCGGCGTGGCCCTGGCTGTGTTCGGGCTCGCCGTGGGTGCGCTGGACGCCTCGATGAACATGCTCGGGGTGAGTCTGCAGCGGACGTACGGGCGCAGCATCATGCTGAGCTTCCACGCGGTCTACAGCCTGGGCGGGATCGTCGGCGCCTCGCTGGCCTGGGCCGGCGCGCACTGGCATCTCGCGCTGTGGGTGTCGTACCTGCCGGTGGTGGCCGTGCTGCTGCCGGCGGCGCTCGTGGGCAGCCGGTGGTACGTCGACGGGGTCGCGGAGCCCGCGGCGGACCAGGCGGCAGGGCAGGGCGGGGGGCTCGTCTTCAAGCTGCTGCTGCCGCTGTGCCTGGTGATGACGTTCGCGTACATCGGGGACTCGACCGTCTCCAACTGGAGCGCGAAGTACCTGAAGGACGTGCTGGGCAGTTCGGAGCAGCTGGCGACCGTGCCGTACAACGTGTACATGGTGACCACGCTGGTCGGCCGGTCCATCGGGGACTTCGGGGTACGGCGGTTCGGCGCGGCCGCCGTGGTGCGGCTCGGGGCGCTGGTGGCGGCCGCCGGGTTCGCGGTGGTGTCCGTGGCGCCGGACGCGGGGCTGGGGATGCTCGGGTTCACCCTGCTGGGGCTGGGACTGTGTGTACTGGTGCCGCAGACGTTCGCGGCGGCCGGCCGGCTGTTCCCGGGGGCCTCGGACGCGGCGATCGCGCGGCTCAACATCTTCAACTACGTCGGCTTCCTCGTCGGTTCGCCGCTGGTGGGTGCGCTCGGGGACGCCTGGAGCTACCGCGGGGCCATGCTCGTGCCGATGGTGTTGGTGCTGGTGACGCTCGTGTACGCCAGGTCGTTCGCGGCTCAACCGGACCGATACGGTGGCGGGCATGAGCGGCCGCGCACAGCTGATGTGGGACGAGGCAGTAACGGGCTATGACTTCGGCCCGGACCATCCGATGGATCCGGTCCGGCTGGAGCTGACCCGGAAGCTGGTGGGTGCCTTCGGGCTCGACCGGGAGCTGCGGGTCGTCGCGGCGAAACCGGCCGGGGAGTCGACGCTGCGGCTGGTCCACCGCCCGGACTACATCGACGCCGTCAAGGCCGCGTCCGCCGATCCGCGCTCGGCCCGCGGGGCGTACGGGCTCGGCACGGAGGACGATCCCGCGTTCGCGGGGATGCACGAGGTGTCCGCGCTGATCGCGGGGCAGTCGGTGGGGGCGGCGGAGGCGGTGTGGCGCGGGGAAGCGCTGCACGCGGTGAACTTCACCGGCGGGCTGCACCACGCGATGCCGGGCGGCGCCTCGGGGTTCTGCATCTACAACGACGCGGCGCTGGCCATCGCGCGGCTGCTGGAGCTGGGCGTCGAGCGGGTCGCCTACGTGGACGTCGACGTGCACCACGGGGACGGGGTGCAGGCGGCGTTCTGGGAGGACCCGCGGGTGCTGACGATCTCGCTGCACGAGCATCCCCGTACGTTGTTCCCGCAGACCGGGTGGCCGCAGGAGACCGGTGCGGGCGCGGGCGAGGGGGCCGCCGTGAACGTGGCCCTGCCGGCCGGGACCGGCGACGCGGGATGGGTGCGGGCGTTCCACGCGGTGGTGCCCGAACTGCTCGCCGAGTTCCGGCCGCAGGTGCTGGTGTCGCAGCACGGGGCCGACACGCACTTCGAGGATCCGCTGGCGCATCTCGCGGTGTCGCTGGACGCGCAGCGGGCGGTGCAGGTGGCGTGCCATGAGCTGGCGCACGAGTACGCGGACGGGAAGTGGGTCGCGCTGGGGGGCGGCGGCTACGCGGTGGTCGAGGTGGTGCCGCGGTCGTGGACGCATCTGGTGGGGATCGCGGCGGGGCGTGAGGTCGATCCGGCGGCGCTGATTCCCGAGGGGTGGCGGCAGGAGGTGTTCGCGCGGACCCGGCAGTTGGCGCCGCAGCGGATGAGTGACGGGCGGTGGCCGGTGTCGTTCGCGTCGTGGGAGTCGGGGTACGACCCCGCCGATCGCCTGGATCAGGCTGTTCTCGCCACCCGCCGTTCCGCGTTTCCGCTGCGCGGGCTGCTGCCCTGAGCGTCGGGGGCACCCGCTGGGCCAACCGTGCGGTGTTCCCCCGTTCCGCCACCGCGCCGCCCCCCAGTGCGTCACCATCGCACCCGTGTTGACCGCCGATGGCCTCCGTGCGCATCTGCTGGCCGCTCGGCTGGCCGGTGAGATCGGGACCTCCCGTGAGGTCAGTCTCCGTCGGTACCGGCTGTTCGCGGCCCGGGATCCGCGGGTGCTGATCGGAATCGACCCCGAGTCGCCTTGGGGGCAGCGGGAGTTGCTCGCCCTGATGGCGGAGAGGTGCGGGGTTTCGGCCGATCCCCGGTACACCTCCGGCCCGGATGTGATCGATCCGGAGCGGACGCTGGCCGCTCTGGACGCGTTCGCGGAGCGGATCCGGAACGTGGCCCGGCGCGGTGCGCCCGTGCTGTTCGGTACCGGGCATCCGCATCGGCTGCTCGGGTTCTACGGCGGCTTGGCGGACGCGCTGTCGGCGGCGGGGTGTGAGGTGCTCACCCCCGCGCAGGGTCGCTGTGTCGACATATTGACCCGGTTCGGTCTACGCACGCACCGCGTCGACTACGCCCGTGGTGTTGCCCTGGTGCGGGAACCGGGAAGCGGGCGCCCCGGTTGTGAGCCGGGTGCGCACTGCCACTCACCGCTCCCGGTTCGGGTCGCCCTGGCCGCCGCGGCCGAGGCCGGCGGACCGCTGCCGGAGCTGGTGATCGGGGACCACGGGTGGGTCTGCGGTGCTGGTCAGCTGGGGTTCGAGGCGATCGGCCTGGCCGACACCGACGATCCGGCGCTGTTCGTGGGGGAGGCGGAGGGGGTCGTGTCCGTCGCCGTTCCGGTTGACGACGGCGTGCCGTCTGGTCACTATCTGCCGCTGGCCCGCTACGTACTCAATCGAGCGTGTCTGTCACAGTAGGCCGCCGATGGGTGCACCTCTTCCCCACTCGCATCACCCGCCCCTACATTGGGGAGTGAGCACGCAACGACGAAGAGTCACCGGAAGGGGAAGCCGGTGGCCGTCGAGTGCGGAAGGTTCAGGTGTGTCATGGCTGCAGCTGGCGAGAGGCCTCTGAACGAGGTTCAGTTCCTTACCGTGGCGGAGGTCGCCTCGGTGATGCGAGTGTCGAAGATGACCGTGTACCGGCTGGTGCACAGCGGTCATCTGCCCGCGATCCGGGTGGGGCGGTCCTTCCGCGTCCCGGAGCAAGCGGTACACGAGTACCTCCGCGAGAGTTATGTGGGGGTGGAGACGGTCTGACGGCGCTCGGGGAGACCCCGAGCAACCCCTCGATTACAGGCTCGGCGCTCGACCGGGTAGGCTGACCCCTCGTAGGTCGTGTGGGCCCATGGCGCCCAAACAACCGAGTGATGAGAAGTGAGCGAGGGTAGTCGTGGGCTCTGTTATCAAGAAGCGGCGCAAGCGGATGGCCAAGAAGAAGCACCGCAAGCTGCTCAAGCGCACGCGCGTTCAGCGCCGCAACAAGAAGTAAGCGGCGCCGCGAGAGCGTGTCCTGTGGCCCCCCACCTGTAAAGGGCGGGGGGCCACAGTCGTGTCCGGACCCGGGCGCGATCGGCGCTTCGGGGGCATCGGCATATTCCGACTGGGGAAATTCCGTCACTTCACGCATCGGGTGGTCATCACAGCGCAACATCCACCCGCTAAGTTTGCCGACACGGGGAACGCGGCAGGGACCAGGTCCCGTACGAGGTCGGGAAGGAAGGCGCTGATCTTGGGGAAGGTCGTGCTCGTCACCGGAGTGGCCCGGCAGCTGGGCGGCCGGTTCGTACGGCGGATCCAGCGGGACCCGGACGTGGACCGGGTGATCGCCGTGGACGCGGTGCCGCCGGCGCACCATCTGGGCGGAGCCGACTTCATCCAGGCCGACATCCGGCAGCCCGGCATCGCCCGGGTGCTCGCCGAGACGGGCGCCGACACGGTCGTCCACCTGGACGTGACCGGTACCGCGCTGGGCGGCGGCAGCCGGGTCACGGTCAAGGAGACCAACGTCATCGGCACCATGCAGTTGCTCGGCGCCTGCCAGAAGTCGCCGACCGTGCGGCGGCTGGTGGTGAAGTCCAGTACCAACGTCTACGGGTCCGCGCCGCGCGATCCCGCCGTGTTCACCGAGACGACCCCGGCCAAGTCGCTGCCCAGCGGCGGGTTCGCGAAGGACACGGTGGAGGTCGAGGGGTACGTCCGCGGGTTCGCGCGGCGGCGGCCGGACGTCGCCGTGTGCGTGCTGCGTTTCGCCAACATCCTCGGGCCGGCCGCCGAAACCCCGCTCGCCGAGTACTTCGCGCTGCCGGTGCTGCCGACCGTGTTCGGCTACGACCCGCGGCTGCAGTTCGTGCACGAGGACGACGTCATCGAGGTGCTGCGGCTGGCCTCCCACGAGCCGCGCCGGTCCACGCTGAACAGCGGCACCTTCAACATCGCCGGGGACGGCGTGCTGCTGCTCTCGCAGTGCTCGCGGCGGCTGGGGCGGCCCACCGTCCCGTTGCTGCTGCCAGCCGTTACCTGGGCGGGTTCGCTGGTGCGTACGCTGGGAATGACGGACTTCTCGCCGGAACAGATCCGGCTGCTCACCCACGGCCGGGTGGTGGCCACGGACCAGATGCGCGAGACGCTGGGCTTCCAGCCCAAATACACGACGGCGGAGACGTTCGCGGACTTCGCGAGCGGCCAGGGCCCCGGCCTGCTGCCGCCGGAGGCCCTCGCGGGGGCCGTGGACCGGGTCGCCGCGCTCGCCGCGAAGGGCAGCGGGCACCTCCCGACGCAGAGCGCCAACTGAGGAGCGCAGCAACGATGGCGGACGCCAAGGTCATTCCGTTCGACGACGACCGGTCCCGCGGGAGCGCCGCCCAGCGGCCGTCGCGGCGCCGCGGCGTGGGGAACCGGCGCGGGGCGGCCGGGGAGGCCGGGCCGGTTCGCGAGGTCCAGCCCCTGCCCACCAGGGCGGCTGTACCGGATGATGTCCCGGTGACCGGGGAGGAAAGGCCGCCCGCCGAGCCGCACGACGACGGCGGTCTCGAGCGGCGCATCGCGAGCGGCCTGTCGTTCCTGCGCCGCCGGCTCACCGGGGACTACGAGGTCGACGACTTCGGCTACGACGAGGAGCTGACCGACCAGGTCCTGATGTCGCTGCTGCGGCCGGTGTACGAGAAGTACTTCCGGGTCGAGGTGAAGGGCATCGAGAACATCCCGGCCGAGGGCGGGGCGCTGATCGTCGCCAACCACTCCGGGACGCTGCCGCTGGACGGCCTGATGATGCAGGTCGCCGTGCACGACCAGCACCCGGCCGACCGGCATCTGCGGCTCCTCGCGGCCGACCTGGTCTTCGTGCTGCCGCTGGTCAACGAACTCGCCCGCAAGCTGGGCCACACCCTCGCCTGCGCGGAGGACGCCGAACGGCTCCTCGCGCAGGGCGAACTGGTCGGCGTCATGCCGGAGGGTTTCAAGGGCATCGGCAAGCCGTTCAGCGAGCGTTACAAGCTCCAGCGGTTCGGCCGCGGCGGTTTCGTCTCCACTGCCCTGCGGCAAGGGGTGCCGATCATCCCGTGCTCGGTCGTCGGCGCCGAGGAGATCTACCCGATGCTCGGCAACGCCAAGACCCTGGCGCGGCTGCTGGGCTTCCCGTACTTCCCGCTGACGCCGACCTTTCCGTGGCTCGGGCCGCTCGGGGCGATCCCGCTGCCCACCAAATGGACCATCCAGTTCGGCGAGCCGATCCCCACGGACGGCTATCCGCCGGAGGCGGCCGACGACCCGATGCTGATGTTCAACCTGACCGACCAGGTCCGCGAACAGATCCAGCACACGCTGTACAAGCTTTTGGTGCAGCGGCGGTCGGTGTTCTTCTGACGGCTGTTCTTCTGACGGTTCGGTGGTACGGCGACGGGGGCGCCCCTGCTCGGAAAGGGGCGCCCCCGTCGCTGTCGTACCGCGCTAGCCCGCGTCCTGGCTGTCGATGCCCAGGCCGGGCAGCAGGCCCGGGAGGAGCGGCGGGAGGGTGACGTCCGGCGCGCTCGTCGGGGGCTTGCTGGTGGTCGGGGAACCACCGTCGCCGCCGATCTTCGGCGGGTCGAGCAGGCCGCCCGTGCTGCCTCCGATCAGGCCGTCGTCGCTGTCGCGGGTGGCCGAGCCGGTGGGGCTGCCGGAGCCGGTGTGCCGCCCCGCGGAGGGCGTGCCGCCGGTGCTGGGCGCCGTCGGACGGTGGCTGCCGGAGGAGCCGGTGGACGCCTCGCCGGAGCCCTGTCGCGTGCCGTCGCCCGTCGACGCGGGCCGCTGCGGCAGCAGGGACTGCAGCGGGGCGACCTCTTCGTCTATGGCGTCGAAGACCGACGACACCTGCTGTTTGACGTCGCCGAGCTGCATGGGCAGCTTGTCGCTCAGCGCGCTCCAGGCGTCCCGGTGGGACTGGGAGAAGCTGGAGAGCGCCTGGATGGGCCCGAGGGAGTCGGGATCCCGCTCGTAGGCCTCGTGCAGCAGGCGGTGGCCCTCGGTGACGTCGTGCCGCATCCCGGACAGGGTGCGGCGGATCTCGCCGATGGACTCGTGGTCGAGCTGTTGGCCGCCGCGGGCGCGCTCCATCAGCCGGCGGGCCTCGCTCAGCCGGGTGGAGGCCTGGTCGAGGTACGTCTGGCCACGCTGGTCCTCGCCGTCGCTCAGGTAGTTGAGCCTGAAGTCCTCGATGCCGCGCTTCAGGCCGTACAGCGAGTCACCGGGCAGCGCGTCGGAACTCGCGGCGGCGACTCCGCCGAAGGCCCCGGCGGCCACGCCGACGCTCAGCCCGCCGGCCGCGAGCCCCTTGGTCAGTCTGGAACGCGGCCGGAGCTTGCCCAGTGGGCTCGCCCGGTGCGCACCGCGCCCGCGGGAGCGCTGTTCGGGTACGGCTGTGTCCGCCGCCCCGCCCTCCTGGAGCATGGCCTCCATCGCGGCCACCAGCTGGGCGCGCTGGACGACCTTGACCTCGGGGTCGAGCTGCGGCCTGGGCAGCGCGCCGAGGTCCACCGCCAGGGCCAGGAGCTCGCCCCGCTCGGACTGTTCCTCGGTGGTCGGCGGCGATCCCGCCGCCGCTGCGGACTGCTCGGCCGCCGTGTCCCGGTCGGACTGCTCCTCCAGGGCCTGGGCGAAGGCGTTCGCCCGCCGGTGCGCCGATACGTTCGCGATCACTGGCGGCACCTCCTCTCGTCATCACGGTCGACTCCCCAGGGGGTCCTGAGGGTTGCACGCCCACGACCTCTTCCACCCGATCGAGCGATGGGTCGGCCAGGACGTGACCACAGGGAGCCTGTATCCCGCACAACGAGCGGTCCGGCACTTGGGTTACGGACGGCGGATGATCCGGTCGGAAAGTCAACGGGCCGCAACGCGGAGTGAGTTGGCGGTAGCTGAGCGTGGCAGGTGTCAGCGGACGTCGTCCGGCAGAAGCCGGGCGAGCGTCCGCACGGCGCGGTACTGGAGGGTCTTGATGGCACCTTCGTTCTTGCCCATCACCCGGGCGGTCTCGGCGACCGAGAGGCCCTGCAGGAAGCGCAGTGTCACGCACTCCTGCTGCTGGGGGTTGAGCCGGCGCACGGCGTCCAGCAGCGCGGCGTTGGAGAGGGACTCCAGGACGGAGTCCTCCGGTGAGCGCTCGACCTCGTTGGCGTCGAGCATCTCGCCGGTGGTGACCTCGAGCCGGAACCGGCTGGACTTGAAGTGGTCCGCCACCAGGTTCCGGGCGATCGTCACCAGCCAGGCGCCGAAGTCGCGGCCCTGCCAGGTGAAGGTGCCGATCCTGCGGAGCGCCCGCAGAAAGGTCTCACTCGTCAGGTCCTCGGCGGTCGCCTTGCCGCCCACCCGGTAGTAGATGTACCGGTACACCGTGTCGCTGTACTGGTCGTAGAGGCGGCCGAAGGCCTCGGCCTCGCCGGCCTGGGCGCGCTCCACGAGATCCATCATCCGGGCGCTGTCGCTGTCCGCGGCCGGACGGCGGGTGGTGGCCGCGCCGGTCGCGCCGCCGCGTCTGCCGACCGTGGCGCTGCCCTCGGCCAGTGCGTAGCACGGGCCCAGGGGGGCGGCGGTGGCGAAGGCGGGGACGGCATACGCGGTGGGGACGACGCCGCGCAGCGTCTCTTTGACCGCCGCGACCGTCGCGCGCAGCGTAGCCAGGCCCGAGGCGTCAACCCCGACGTGTGGGTACACGGGACTCCCAGAGGCAGAGCTTCCATCACGTGCAGTGCGGAACCGTTCACCCGTCGTAGCGACGGAGGGGTACCGGATTGCGTCTGAGGAGAATAACGCTTCGTGCAGGCACTGCTACACCGAGTTGCTCAAATCACCGATTGCGTCGCTTCTGTTACCGATTGACGGTCTATCAAGCATCGCAACTTGATCGGTTGTTGATCGGAAAAGGGCGTGTTTCGGCGAAGTGCGGGGCGTGTTGGGGGTGCGACGGCATAATCCGGGGTTCTCCCCACCGTCCAGGCGTGTCGCCGCCGGCCGCAGGGCTGCCCGCGGCCGGCGGCCGCCACCGGCGACCGCCGGTCCTATCGCCGGCGCCGGCTCAGGGCGATGGCCGCCACGGTGCCGCCGGCGACCGCGCCGACGCCCGCCGCCGCCGGGATGCCGACCTTCGCGGCCTTGCGGCCGGTGCGGTAGTCCCGCAGCCGCCAGTCCTGCTCGCGGGCGTGCTTGCGCAGCTTGGCATCCGGGTTGATGGCATAGGGGTGGCCCACGAGCGACAGCATCGGGATGTCGTTGTGGCTGTCGCTGTAGGCGGCGCAGCGGTTCAGGTCCAGGCCCTCCGCCGCCGCCAGCGCCCGCACCGCCTCCGCCTTGGCCGGCCCGTGCAGGGGCTCGCCCACCAGCGCGCCGGTGTAGACGCCGCCGACCGATTCCGCGACCGTGCCCAGCGCGCCGGTCAGGCCGAGGCGGCGGGCGATGACCTGGGCGATCTCCACGGGGGCCGCGGTGACCAGCCACACCTTCTGGCCCGCGTCCAGGTGTGCCTGGGCCAGGGCCCGGGTGCCCGGCCAGATGCGGTCGGCCATGTACTCGTCGTAGATCTCCTCGCCGATGGTCTCCAGCTCGGCGACCCGGTGGCCCTTGACGATGGAGAGCGCCGAGTCGCGGGCCTCCTGCATGTGCTCGGGGTCCTCGACGCCGGCCAGCCGGAACCACGCCTGCTGCCAGGCGAACCTGGCCAGGTCGCGGGTCTCGAAGAACTTCCGCTTGTACAGGCCGCGCCCGAAGTGGAACAGCGCGGCGCCCTGCATCACGGTGTTGTCGAGATCGAAGAAGGCGGCAGCCTTGTCGTCGCCGAGGACCGGGAACTCCGGTTCCCGCTCGGCGGTCTGCGGAATTTCCCGCGAGGACTTGCGGGCGGCCTCCGCCGAGGCCTCGCCTGCCAACACGCTCCGCGCCGTGGCGGAGCGCCTACGGGGAGTGAGCCATCCTAGAGCGGCCATGGCGTGAGCATAGCCAGTCGGTTCGGTGGTTCCGGAGCCGCGAGGTTCGAAGGGTGTGAACTCTCCATGACGGTGCCGTCGAAGAGGCGGGAGAATGGCCGACATGAGTCCCCTCTTCCGGCGTAAGGCCGTCCCCCGGGAACGGTCGGTCACGCTCATCCGCAAGCCCGGCTGTCATCTGTGCGACGACGCGCAGGCCGTGATCGAGAAGGTCTGCGGGGAACTCGGTGTTTCCTGGGAGCAGAAGGACATCACCCAGGACCGGGAGTTGCACGACCAGTACTGGGAGCAGATCCCGGTGGTCCTCGTCGACGGCAGCCAGCACACCTTCTGGCGGGTGGACGAGGCCCGGCTGCGCCGCGAGCTGACCGGCGGCCGAGCCGGAAACTGACCGACCAGTACAACAAGCCCGCGGAGGTCGCTTAGGATCGTTGGAGTTTTTGTCCCGGGGGCGGGATTCACGAGGAGTGTCGACGTTTTGCCCCCACGAATGACATGCGTGACCCCGGTCACGTTGGCCGGGCAAATCGGACACCATCTTTGTGCACGCGTTCACAAAGGCATAGCCTGCAGTGGACGGGGCGGTCTGGGGACGTATGACCGCCTGCAGCCCCGCTCTACCCGCAGGAGCACCGTGGCAACTGGCCGAACTCACCGACCGGCGACCCGCAGCCGAGGGATTCCCGAGGCCACCGTCGCCCGGCTTCCGCTGTACCTCCGCGCGCTGACCGCACTGTCGGAGCGCTCGGTCCCCACGGTCTCCTCCGAGGAGCTGGCCGCGGCGGCGGGCGTCAACTCCGCGAAGCTGCGCAAGGACTTCTCGTACCTGGGCTCCTACGGAACGCGTGGCGTCGGCTACGACGTGGAGTATCTCGTCTATCAGATCTCCCGTGAACTCGGCCTGACCCAGGACTGGCCGGTTGTGATCGTCGGTATCGGTAACCTCGGCGCCGCCCTCGCCAACTACGGCGGGTTCGCCTCCCGTGGTTTCCGGGTGGCCGCGCTGATCGACGCCGATCCGACGATGGCCGGCAAGCCGGTCGCCGGCATTCCGGTGCAGCACACCGACGAGCTCGAGAAGATCATCAAGGACAACGGCGTCTCGATCGGCGTGATCGCGACCCCCGCCGGTGCCGCCCAGCCGGTCTGCGACCGGCTCGTGGCCGCCGGTGTCACCTCGATCCTGAACTTCGCTCCGACCGTGCTGACCGTCCCGGACGGGGTCGACGTGCGCAAGGTCGACCTCTCCATCGAGCTGCAGATCCTCGCCTTCCACGAGCAGCGCAAGGCCGGCGAGGAGACCGCCGCCGGGGACGGCGCGCTGCCCGCGGCCACCACCCGTGACGCCTCCGGCGACCAGGGACCCGACGGGGACGTGCCCGCCGTGATGCCGGCATGAGTCTCCTCGTCGTCGGACTGAGCCACCGCAGTGCCCCGGTCAGCGTGCTGGAGCGGGCCGCGCTGGGCGCGGACGCCCAGGCCAAGCTGGTCCAGGACACGGTCGCCGCCGAACCGGCCACCGAGGCCGCGGTGCTCGCCACCTGCAACCGCATCGAGCTGTACGCCGACGTGGACAAGTTCCACGCCGGTGTGGCCGAGCTGTCCACGCTGCTCGCCCAGCACAGCGGTGTCGGCCTCGAGGAACTGACCCCGTACCTCTACGTGCACTACGAGGACCGGGCCGTCCACCACCTGTTCTCGGTGGCCTGCGGCCTCGACTCGATGGTCGTCGGCGAGGGGCAGATCCTCGGCCAGATCAAGGACTCCCTGGCCCGCGCCCAGGAGCTGCACACCGCCGGCAAGCTGCTGAACGACCTGTTCCAGCAGGCCCTGCGGGTCGGCAAGCGCGCCCACTCCGAGACCGGCATCGACCGGGCCGGCCAGTCGCTGGTCACCTTCGGCCTGGAGCAGCTGGCCGCGGGCGGTGCCGTCGAGGAATGGGCCGCGGGACGCAGGGCGCTGGTCATCGGCGCCGGGTCGATGTCCTCGCTGGCCGCCGCGACGCTCGCCCGTGCCGGGGTCGGCGAGATCGTCGTCGCCAACCGCACCTTCGAGCGCGCCGAGCGCCTCGCCCGGATACTCACCGAGGGCGACGACACCGCGGTGTCCGCGCGCGCGGTGCGGATGGACGCCGTGCCGGGCGAGCTGACACGTGCCGACGTCGTCGTCTCCTGCACCGGTGCGACGGGCCTGGTACTGACGGCGGACTCGGTCGCGCAGGCGGTCGGGGGCCGGGTCGGGAGCGGCGCCGTCGACCCCGTGGCCGACGCCGACGCCCGTGCGGCCGTGAGGACCGCGCCGGCGGCCACCGCCACCGGTACCGCCGCCGAGGAGAACTGCCCGCTGGACCTGGCCGCCGTGCAGGGCTCGACCGGCTTCTCCGTGCACGGCGAGGCCGCCGTGGCCGGCCTGGACGCGGCCACCCTCGAGCAGCACGGGGCCTGGGTCGCGGGCGGCACCATGGACCGCCGTGAGACCGCCCGGCGCAGCCCGGAGGCGGACGCCGAGCTGATCACCGCGCTCGCCGCGACCGCCGCCGCCGTCGGCCGCATCCCCGAACTCCGCAAGCCCGAACCGGTCGCCGTGATCCCGCGCCCGGCCCCGGCCCTGTTCCTCCTCGACCTCGCCATGCCCCGCGACATCGACGCGGCCGTGCACCGGCTGGCCGGGGTGCGCCTGGTGGACATCGAGTCCCTGGCCGAGGCCTCCGCCACGGTGTCCGGCCAGCTGACTCCGTCCGCGGGGCCGATGGCGGCCGATGTGGACCAGGTCCGGCGTATCGTCTCCGACGAGGTAGCGGCCTTCGGCGCGGCACAGCGGGCGGCGCACATCACGCCGACCGTGGTCGCGCTGCGCACCATGGCCGCGGACGTCGTCGCCGGTGAGATCGCACGGCTCGACGGCCGCCTGCCCGACCTGGACGAACGCCAGCGCGGTGAGATCCGGCAGGCCGTGCACCGGGTCGTCGACAAGCTGCTGCACGCGCCGACCGTACGGGTCAAGCAGCTCGCGGCCGAGCCCGGCGGCGCCGGGTACGCGGACGCGCTGCGCACCCTCTTCGACCTCGACCCCGAGACGGTTGCCGCCGTCTCCCGGGCCGGGGACAGCACAGACAAGAAGGACCGACCGGCATGACAGAGAAGGCACTGAGACTGGGGACGAGGCGGAGCAAGCTCGCCTTGGCCCAGTCCGGGCAGGTCGCGGACGCCGTCCGCCGGGTGACCGGGCGCCCCGTCGAGCTGGTCGAGATCACCACGCACGGCGACGTCTCCCGCGAGCACCTCACGCAGATCGGCGGCACCGGCGTGTTCGTCACGGCGCTGCGCGACGCGCTGGTCAGCGGCGAGGTGGACTTCGCGGTTCATTCGCTCAAGGACCTGCCGACCACGCAGCCCGACGAACTGGTCCTGGCCGCCGTACCGGTGCGCGAGGACCCGCGCGACGTGATCGTCGCCCGGGACGCGCTGAAGTTCACGGACCTGCCGCGGGGTGCCCGCATCGGCACCGGGGCGCCGCGCCGCATGGCGCAGCTCAACGCGTACGCCCGCGCCCACGGACTGGACATAGAGACGGTCCCGATACGCGGCAACGTCGACACCCGGATCGGTTTCGTGCGGGACGGTGAGCTGGACGCGGTCGTCCTCGCCGCCGCCGGACTGAACCGCATCGGCCGGATCGACGAGGTCACCGACTTCCTGTCGGTCGACACGGTTCTGCCCGCCCCCGGCCAGGGGGCCCTGGCGATCGAGTGCACCGCGGCCGCCGCGGACCTCGTCGCCGCGCTCGGCGAACTCGACGACCCGTTCACCCGGGCCGCCGTGACCGCCGAACGGTCCCTGCTCGCCGCCCTGGAGGCCGGTTGCAGCGCACCTGTGGGTGCGTTGGCCGACCACCTGGCCGACGGGCAGATTGTCAAGGAAATGCGCCTGCGCGGCGTCGTCGGCACGACCGACGGCACCCGCACGGTGCAGCTGTCCACCACCGGTCCCGTGCCCCAGACGCACGACCAGGCGATGGCACTCGGGCGCGAACTCGCCACCGAGATGCTCAACCAGGGCGCGGCCGGTCTGATGGGGGAGCGAGCACAGTGAGCCCCACCACTCTTCCCGCCGGCCTTGAACACGGGCACGTCACCTTCCTGGGTGCCGGACCCGGGGATCCGGGGCTACTGACTCTGCGCGCCGTGGAGGCGCTGTCGAACGCGGATGTCCTGATCGCCGAGCACGAGGTGCTCGAGGTGATCCGGACGCACGCCCGGCAGGGCGTGTCCGTCGTGCCGATGGACGCGGACTCCTCCTCGGTGTCACCACCGGGCACGGGCGCGCCGCAGCTCACGGTCGTTGACGGTGCGTCAACAACCGCTGCGGTCCCGACTCCTGCCCGGGATGCGGCTCATCTTGTCATGGAGGCCACGCGGGGCGGCAGGCGGGTCGTCCGTGCGGTGTCCGGGGACCCGGGACTTGATACGTACGCGGCCGAGGAAATGCTCGCCTGCGCCGCCGCCGGTGTGCCCTTCGAGGTCGTACCGGGTGTGGCGACCGCCGTCGGCGTACCCGCGTACGCCGGTGTGCCGCTGCGCGACCCGAACGGCGCGGACGTCCGGTTCGTGGACGCCCGTACCGCCTCCGACCGCTGCTGGACGGAGGTGGGGGCCTCCGACGGCACGGTGGTCGTCTCCACGACGCTGGACTCGGTGGCCGCAGCGGCCGGCGAACTGGTGTCCGCGGGCCGCAAGCCGGACACCCCGCTGACCGTCACCGTCGCCGGCACCACGACCCGGCAGCGCACCTGGACGGCGACGCTCGGCACCATCGCGCAGACGCTGAAGCAGGCGAAGGTCCTGCCGTCCCCGGACGGCGGCCGGCCCGTGATAGCCGTGGTCGGCGAGCGAAGCGCAGCCGCCCAGCGCGACCAGTTGTCGTGGTTCGAGTCCAAGCCGCTGTTCGGCTGGAAGGTGCTCGTGCCGCGTACGAAGGAGCAGGCGGCTTCGCTCTCCGACCAGTTGCGGTCCTACGGCGCGGTGCCGCACGAGGTCCCGACGATCGCGGTGGAGCCCCCGCGCACCCCGCAGCAGATGGAACGCGCGGTCAAGGGCCTGGTCACCGGCCGGTACGAGTGGATCGCCTTCACGTCCGTCAACGCGGTCAAGGCGGTGCGCGAGAAGTTCGAGGAGTACGGCCTCGACGCCCGTGCATTCGCGGGCATCAAGGTCGCCGCGGTGGGCGAGCAGACGGCGAAGGCGCTGATCGCCTTCGGCGTGAAGCCCGACCTGGTGCCGAGCGGCGAGCAGTCGGCGGCCGGCCTCCTGGAGGACTGGCCTCCGTACGACCCGGTCTTCGACCCGATCGACCGCGTCTTCCTGCCCCGGGCCGACATCGCCACCGAGACCCTGGTGGCCGGTCTGATCGAGCTGGGCTGGGAGGTCGACGACGTCACGGCCTACCGGACCGTGCGGGCCTCGCCGCCCCCGGCGGAGACCCGTGAGGCCATCAAGGGCGGTGGCTTCGACGCGGTGCTGTTCACGTCGTCCTCGACCGTCCGGAACCTGGTGGGCATCGCGGGCAAGCCGCACAACGTCACGGTGATCGCCTGCATCGGTCCGGCGACGGCCAAGACGGCCGAGGAACACGGTCTGCGCGTCGACGTGATGGCCCCCGAGCCCTCGGTCCACAAGCTGGCCGAGGCCCTGGCCGACTTCGGCATGAAGCGCCGGGCGGCCGCCCTGGAGTCCGGCGACCCGGTGACCCGCCCGAGCGAGCGCCGTCCGGGCGCACGGAGGCGTCGCTCGACGACGTGACCTTCCGCGGACACCGGCTCAGGGGCGCCTCCTCTTTCGAGGGGCGCCCCTGAGCCGGTTCCGTCACTCACGCTCCTCGCCGGCCTGCGCCGCTCCGACGACCGTCTGGTGAACGTGCGTTCCGGGCACCGCACCCCGGCCGCTGCCGTGACTGCCGATCCGAGCCGACGGTGACCGCAGGCCTGTGGCGCGCCGCCTGAGCCGAGGCGGCCGCCGCGAGCACCCTTGCACCGCCCATGCCCGGTGCGTTGTGTGCATGCCATGATCGGGCGCATGAGTGAGCACGCTGGACACGCGGAAATCGTCTACTGGCGGCGGAGCCTGTGGAACGGCGCGCGCTGTGTGCCCGTCGTCCTGAGCCTGCTTCCGGGCGAGTTGCGCGCTCAGGACCGGGAAGGGACGGTCGTCTTCCAGGGCGATCCCCGGAATGTCGACGGCCGGCTGACCCGGCTCGGCACTCTGCTGATCAACGTCGAGGGGAAGCGGTACGCCCTGGTCGGACGGGGCAGTGACCTGTCGCCCGCGCCGACTGCCGAGCAGCACGCGGCCGTGAGCGGCTGCCGGCCTCCGGCGGACGTGTCCGGAGGCGCGTTCGACGAGATCCTGAACGGCGGCGCCATGGCGCGCATGCGCGCCTGGCACACCTGGCTCGGCGGGGCGGGCGCCCGCCTGCGCTGACCGGCGGCGTGAGGAGATTCTCCGCTCTCGGCATCCGCCGCATCCGACAGCGGCCGAACGGGCGAATCACTGATGGGTTCCCCGTTCTGTGACCTTCCCCGAGGCGGGACGGGGAGCCCGCCCGACGCCGTCGTCCACGAGGCATCCCCTCGTCAACAGGTGGATCAGCGCCGTGAATTGAGTGACGAGCCCCCCTGCTAGGGTGCGCCGATGTCATCGATCAAGCAGTTCCAGGTCACCTTCGACTGCGCGGAACCCGAGCGCGTCGCCCGCTTCTGGTGCGAGGTGCTGGGGTACGTCGTACCGCCGCCGCCGGAGGGGTTCGCCACCTGGGACGATTACGACCGCTCGCTGCCGCCCGAGGAGCGGGGCTCGTGGTTCGCGTGCGTCGATCCCTCGGGTGTGGGCCCGCGGCTGTACTTCCAGCGCGTCCCCGAGGGCAAGGTCGCCAAGAACCGGGTGCACCTCGATGTGCGGGTGGGCACGGGACTCGTGGGGGACGAGCGGCTCGCCACGCTCCAGGCCGAGTGCGCACGACTGGTCGCGCTCGGCGCGGTCTGCGTGCGTGTGCTGCTCGCCGACGACGACAACGAGTCGTGCATCGTGATGCAGGACGTCGAGGGCAACGAGTTCTGTCTCGACTGAGTGCCCAGCCCGGGGCCCGGCGCCGACGGCCCGTCGGCAAAGGTGGCCCTGGGGCGGGCGTAGCGTAGACGGTATGACGAAGTACGGATCTTTTCCCGGTACCCGTCCCCGGCGGCTGCGGACCTCGCCCGTCATGCGGCGCATGGTCGCCGAGACGCGACTGCACCCCGCCGACTTCATCCTGCCGGCCTTCATCCGTGAGGGCGTCGGCGAGCCGGTGCCGATCTCGGCCATGCCCGGGGTGGTCCAGCACACCCGCGACAGCCTGAGGAAGGCCGCGCTGGAGGCGGTGGAGGCCGGGATTTCCGGGATCATGCTCTTCGGGGTGCCGGAGGAGGGCAAGAAGGACGCCCAGGGCACGGTCGGCACCGACCCGGACGGGATTCTCCAGGTCGCGCTGCGCGATGTGCGGGCCGAGGTGGGTGACGACCTGCTCGTCATGTCCGACCTGTGCCTGGACGAGTTCACCGATCACGGCCACTGCGGGGTGCTCGACGCCGAGGGGCGGGTCGACAACGACGCCACGCTCGAGCGGTACGCCGAGATGGCCCAGGTGCAGGCCGACGCGGGCGCCCACGTCGTCGGGCCCAGCGGGATGATGGACGGCCAGATCGGTGTCGTCCGGGACGCGCTCGACCAGATCGGCCGGGAGGACGTCGCGATCCTCGCCTACACCGCCAAGTACTCCTCCGCCTTCTACGGCCCCTTCCGCGAGGCCGTCGGCTCCTCGCTCCAGGGTGACCGCAAGACGTACCAGCAGGACCCCGCCAACTGGCGCGAGTCCCTGCGGGAGCTGGAGCTGGACCTCGCCGAGGGCGCCGACATGGTGATGGTCAAGCCGGCCGGCCCGTACCTCGACATCGTCGCCCGGGTCGCCGACGCCGTGGACGTGCCCGTCGCCGCCTACCAGATCTCCGGCGAGTACTCGATGATCGAGGCCGCCGCGGAGAAGGGCTGGATCGACCGGGACCGCGCCATCCTGGAGACCCTGACCGGCATCAAGCGGGCCGGGGCGCGGACCATCCTCACCTACTGGGCGACCGAAGTGGCGCGAAAGCTGCGCTGACGGGACACGGTTGGAGATCGTTCCGGTACCGAAACGGCGGCGGCCCGGCTGCGGTGTGCTGTCGTTTCGGCAACGGAACGGGCTCGGTTCCGGAAACGTCCGGTGATGGTCCTGCGGACACTCCATGATCATGGGTGTTTCTGTCCTGAAAACGACGTTTGAAGACCGTCCGTCACACATCTCCGCCGTGTGTGACGCGCTCCTGCCAACCCCTTAATCTCTGCGCCTGGCCTGATCCATTCCGGGATGGGCTGAACGTCTATCCCTGGGGGGATGTCATGAGCTGGTTCATCGCCGCACTCAAGAAGTACGCCGTCTTCAGCGGCCGCGCGCGCCGCAAGGAGTTCTGGCTGTTCTCGCTGTTCGCGTACCTGATCTACATCGTGCTGGGGGGCATCGGCGCCGCGACCAAGACGCCGGCCCTGCTCGCCGTCGCCGGCATCGTCGTCCTCGCGCTCCTGCTGCCGGCCTGGGGTGTCACGGTGCGCCGCCTGCACGACACGGGCCGCTCCGGCTGGTGGATCCTCTTCGGCATCATCCCGCTCGCCGGCCCCATCACCCTGCTGGTCTTCTACTGCCTGGACAGCGAGGCCGGCGCCAACAAGTACGGCCCGAACCCGAAGGAAGCCCCGGCGCTCGTCTGACGCCCCGCCCGCGGCATCCGTGCCGCGCCTTCGGCGCACGCCGTCCTGAGGCCGCCCGGCCAGCGTTGTCCGGGCGGCCTCGGGCATGTACGGGCAGTGCTCACCGGCGAGCGGCGTCTGGGCTCAGTCCCACCAGAAGAACCAGGTCGGCTCGTCGACGAGGTTCTTGGCGTAGGCGCGCAGGCCGGCCGGCCCGCCCTGGGTGATGTTGTCCGGGCAGAAGGCGAAGTGCTCCGCCGCCAGGGCCTCGGCGTCGGCCAGGGCGCTCGGCGGGGCGGCCACCGACAGCACCAGGACGTCGAAGCCGAGGGCCACGACGCGTATGCCGAAGCGGTCCTCCCAGGAGCGCAGGACCGCGCACAGGCGTGCCACGTCGTTCTCGTGGTTGAGCGGGCCGGTCCAGCCGATGGCGGCCGGGATGTCGGCGGAGCGTCGGGACGGGACGAGGGCCAGACGCGTGTCCTTGAGCCACGTCCCCTCGGCCAGGGAGTCGGCCACCCGCGCGGCCCTCGTGCCCGGGTCGGCGGTCAGTACGCCGGCCGGAGCGAGGCCCGGCCACGCCGGTCCGAACGGCGCCAGCAGCTCGGCCAGTTCCTCGTCGAACCCGGCCTCCGGCTCGGCTTCGGGGTCGCCCTCCGCCCCCTCGTCGCCCCAGTACTCCGCGAGGACCTCCTCCGGGTCGTGGTCCCCGGGGTAGGACATGTCACCGGGCATCAGCTCCCAGTCGTCCGGTCCGCCCTGGGTGCCGCCCAGCTCCACGAGGACCGGCAGCAGTCCTGCCCGGGCGGCGGGCGCGCCCAGAGCGGCCCAGGTGCCGGGCGCGGCCTGCTTCTCCGCGTGCCACAGCAGGGGCTCGTGCCAGGGGCCGTCGTCCGTCGTGTCGACCAGCCTGCCGGGCGGCAGCCGAAGACCGAGGGAACGTCCGCTGGGATCGGTCGCCAGAGAGGGCAGCGGGTTGGGAAGAGTCGCCATGACGGTGACTCTAGGAGCAGCCACTGACAACGCCGTTGACCAGCAGCGTCACTTGAGGGACGAGGTGAACGCGGCCCACGTCGCGGGGGAGAGGTGCAGCGTGGGCCTGTCGGCTGGGGGCTGCTGCTTGGAGTCGCGGATGTGGATGGCCTGGGGGGAGGCGGCCACTTCGAGGCAGGCCCCGCCTTCGCTACCGCTGTAGGACGACTTGAACCACTGAAGAGCTTCGGTGTTCATGTATCTCCTAGCAGGCGGTCAAGCAGGCTCATTGAGTCCTGAGTGTTCAAGGCCTGCGTTCGCAGCATCGCATACTTGCGCGCGAGCGTGGACACCTCATCAGGGTCGGAGACCCACTGGCTGCCGCGTTGGCCCTCGACGTAGGCCAGGTGCTGGTGATCCGGGGATTCCAGCAGGATGAAGGGGCCGTCGAGACCGGCATGATGTGGGCTGGCCAATGGCAGGAACTGCACCGTCGCGATCGCGAGTTCGGCCATCTCCATCAGGTGCCGGAGCTGTCCCCGCCGTACTTCTCGGCCGCCGATCTGCAAGTGCAGCACGGGCTCCCAGATGACGAAGCTCAGCGTCGGCGGGACCTCGCGGCGCAGGATCTCCTGGCGGTCCATTCGCGCCGCGAGTTTGGTCTCCCTCTCTGCCTCTCCGTACGCAGGGATGCGTTCCCGAAGTACGGCTCGGGCGTACGACTCCGTTTGCAGCAGACCAGGCAGCACGGCGTTGTCGTACCAGGACAACGCGATGGCCACCCGCTCCTGGTCCATGTACTCCTCGGCCCACAGCGGGAACTGGTCGACCTCGGGCAGGTTGGCCACGCCCGCGGCCAGCGTCCCCTTGGTGCCGAGGAAGTCGTCGAAGATCTCGGCGATGTCGGGCTTCAGGGTGCGCCGGCCCTGTTCGATCGACGCGATCGTCTCCTCGTTGATGTTCAGCGCGGCGCTCAGGCCCGACTGGCTCAGGCCCGCCGCCCGGCGTGCGGTGGCGAGTTGACGGCCCAGCATCCGCATGGCCGAGTGGTTCCTCCGTGTAGGCGTCATACCGCTGAACTCCCCAGGCCCGGCCGTACACGACCTCGCACGAACCCGTACAACCGCGTTGTACGGGATTACCCACTGATCGAGGCTAGTCACTCTGAGCGATCTTCGTCCCGTGAACGCACAGACCGAACTTCCCTACCAGCGCGATCAGTTCTATGGCCGGAGTCGCCGCTCGGTGCCCGCTGCCAGACGGTTCACGGAGTGGTCGCTGACCTACTGGGGACTCGCCGAGTGGCGGCGGGCGGGAGACGTGACGCTCTGCGTGAGCGAGCTGGCCACGAACGCGCTCGTGCACGGGGTGCCGCCGGGGCGGGGCTTCCTGTTGCGGCTGCGGTACGACGGGGCGGTGGTACGGGCCGAGGTGCACGACAGCGGGGCCGGCGTCCCGCGCGTCGCGGAGGAGGCCGGGGGAGACGAGGAGGAAGGCGGACGGGGGCTGCTGCTCGTCTCCGTCCTCGCCGACAAGTGGGGCGTCGGGACCCGGGCTCCGGGAAAGCTGGTGTGGTGCGAGTTCGTCGCTTCCTAGATGGCGCACGCCCCCGTGTCCGGCCGCGCGGGCTGTTGCTCGTGGCGACGCTCGCCGGCGAGAGGGGAGTCACGGCACGCGCAACCGGAAAACTCGTGTGGTGCGAGTTCCTGCTCTGCCGGGGCGTCTTGCTCGATAGCGTGTCTCCAGGAAGACGGGGGCGGACTTCTGGGGGACGAGATGGCCGACGAGCCGTTACTCGCGCGTGTGCACTTCGGGCGTGAGGACGCCGAGCGGGATGTGAAGGACGGGCTGCTCCTGCGTGGCGGCTTCCTGCCCAACGCGGCGTACCGGGCCGCCATCTCCGGGCGGAAGATGCTGATCATCGGCCGTAAGGGATCAGGGAAGAGCGCCATCTGCATGCAGCTCATGGCGGACGACGGTGATTACCCGGGGAAGGTGCTGGTCACCCCGGACGAGACCGCGGGCGAGGAGATCCGGCGGTTCGAGTTGGCGGGGTTGCCGGGCGACTCGGCCAAGGCGCTGATCTGGCGATACGTGTTCGCCGTGCACGCCGCACGGCACCTGGTGGCGCATGCCAAGGACGCGCACGGCCGCAAGCCGGAATCCGTGAAGACGCTCGCCAAGTTCCTGAAGCAGAACGGGGAACTGGAGGGCAATCGGCTGGCGCAGTGGGTGACGGGGCTGCGAACCTCCCTGTCTCTGGAGGCGTTCGGCGTCAAGGCGGGCCTGGACCTCGCGAAGACGACGTCGGAAGGCGCCCTGGCCGCCCGGCAGTTGGAGCTCGTCGAGCGAGGTGTGGCCCAAGCCTTCACCGACCTCGACTGCGCCACGGCGCACAAGCCGCTGCTTGTCATGGTCGACCAGCTGGAACGTGTGTGGTCGGCCGAGCGGGACAGCAACTCGATGGTGATCGGGTTGCTGCTGGCGGCTACTCACGCGTCGGGTCTGTACGGACTGTCCGTACGACTCCTGCTGTTCCTGCGTGCGGACATCTACGACTCTCTGTCGTTCGGCGAGGGCGACAAGATCCACGGGGACGAGCTGCGGATCACCTGGACGCAGGCGGCGCTGCGGGATCTCGCGCTGGCACGCGCGCGGGCCTCCGCGGGAGAGCGGCTGACCGACGAGCAGTTGTGGCGTGAGGTCTTCCCCCCGGCCGTGGGGAGCGAGGAAACGGGCGCCTACCTGTTCCGCCGCTGTCTGCCCCGGCCGCGGGACGCCATCCAGTTCCTCAACCTCTGTCAGGAGACGGCCTGGCTGACCCACAGTCGCGACCGGATCACGCCGGAGGACGTCCGCCAGGCGGAGTTGCAGTTCTCTGCCTGGAAGCTGAAGGACCTGTCCCTGGAGTACCTGGTCGGACATCCGTTCCTGAAGCATCTGTTCCCGCTTTTCCAGAACGCCGGGTACCTGGTTTCCCGCGCGGCGCTGCAGAGCCGTTTCGAGGCGACCGAGAGTTCCCTGCACCGGCTGTTCCCCGCGTATGCCGACGCGCTGACCCTGAGCGGCGTCATCGACGTCCTCTACGACGTGGGCTTCCTCGGTGTGCGGCGCGGCAACGACATCGTCTTCGCCGGGGGCAACGACCTTCCTGTACAGCCGCACGAGACCGAATTTCACATCCACCCCTGTTTCCGGGCGGCGCTGGGCGCGACGAGCGCGATCGATCTGCGCCGGTACGAGCCCGGCGTGGCGGGGGACCGCCTGGTGCAGGGCAACGTCTTCGGTTTCCAGTCGGTGGCGGTCAGCTTCCAGAACCGGGACACCCGGCTGCTCGGCGAGGTCGCCCGCTCCTGCCACTCGATCATCGCCCAGGCCGAGCGGGCCGTCGAGCTCACCCCGGACGCCCGGGACGAGATAGTCCGTGAGATCAACCGCGTCCTGGACGACGCCGACGGGGGCATCCGGTTTTCTGCCGGAAACCTCGACGCGGACGGCCAACTGTTCTACACAGCACACTACTTCGCCTCACTCGCGGCCCAGCTGACGGCCACCGGCCTCACCGACGGCGCGAACGGCGCGGCGGAAGTCGTCCGCCGCCTGGAGGACGAGGCGCGGCGGCTGCGCCGGCTGGCGGGCGGCTCGTACGGCACGTCCGGCGACGCCGAGCGCTGAGAGGGAGGAACGGGTGCGAGGCGTAGTACTCGACGAGCGCTTCCGGATCGGTGAACCGCTCGGCTCGGGTGCCGTGGGCGAGGTCTGGGCCGCGCAGGACGAACGGATGCGGCGCGACGTGGCGGTGAAGCTGGTCCACGGGACGCTCGGGGCGCGGGAGGCCGAGACACAGGCCAGGTTCAGGCGCGAGGTGCAACTCGCCGCGCGGCTCTCCCATCCGAACATCGTCACCGTGCACGACGGAGGGGACGCGGCGGTCGGCGGCCGCCAGGTCTTCTACCTGGTGATGGAGCTCGTCCCGGGGCTCTCGCTGCACCGGCACCTGCGGGAGTCCCCGGGGCCGCCGTGGCAGACGGCCGTGGGATGGGCCGTGCAGATCGCGCAGGCGCTCGTGGCCGCGCACGGACACGGTGTCATCCACCGGGACATCAAACCCGCGAACGTCCTGCTGACTCCTGAGGGCACCGCTAAGGTCCTCGACTTCGGAGTCGCCAAGTTCGTGGGTGAGACGCTGAGCGTGCAGTTCCTCACCGCGACCGGCACGCCGCTCGGCTCGCCGCCGTACATGTCGCCCGAACAGGCCGAGGGCGTGCGGGAGCTCGACCACCGCAGTGACCTGTACTCGCTCGGGTGCCTGCTGTACCACGCGGTGACGGGCCGGCCGCCGTTCGTCAGCGAAAGCCCGCTGGCCGTGCTCCGGATGCAACTGGACGAGGTTCCGGTTCCGCCGGGCACTCTCGTCGAAGGCCTGCCCGAAGCGTTGAACGATCTCATCGTCGGTCTGCTGGCGAAGAACCCCGACGATCGCCCCATGGACGCCGCCGCGGTCGCGGATGCCCTGGTCACCCTGCTCATCGACGGTCCGCTGCCGCCCGGCGGCGACATGCCGGACCTCACGGGGCTGGGCCCGGTCGGCTCCGCCGCCGGGCGGATGATCGACAAGGTGTGGGAGATGCGGATGCGGACGGAGGCGGACTGCGCGGCCATGCGCAAGGTGGCCCGCCAAGAGGCCGTCCGGGAGGCCGGACTGATCCGGTCCCGCGCGGAGAGCGACGCCGCGCTGATCCATGCCCAGGCTCAATTCGAGGCGCACCGGGTACGGGCGGACGCCCGTGGGGAGGCGGAGCGGATCCTGGCCGAGACGAGGGAGGAGGCAGTGCAGGGCAACGGCGCCGTACGCGAGCGACGGCCGGGTGAACGTGTGCTGCCACGCTTCGACGAAGAGCCGTACGGATACGAGCCCGCCGAGGTGGGGCAGCGTCTCAAGACCACGCTGGCGAAGCTCGACTGGATGTGGGACCGCATGGCGGTCCTGGTGAAGTGCATCCGGGAGATCGCCGAGCTGCTCGACGAGGGCCGGGATCAGGACGTTCGGTGGCGTCGCGCCTCGGAACTGGTCATCAGGGGAGCGGAGCAGGCCAGGCAGCGCAGCTACCACATGCCCCAGGGACGCAGGCCGGAGTTCTTCGCGCTCTTCCCCTCGGCCGAGCAGTACGGCCACAACCGGGCACAGGTGAACGAGTACTTCGACATGCTCCAGGGCCAGCAGGCCGCGTGGCGGAAGGTGCTCTCGACCCTGGAGATGACCGTCGACGACGGCGAACGGCTCTTGCAGGGGGACGGCCTGTCCCCGAAGTGAGGACAGGCCGCCGCGGTGCGGACACCGCCGTCAGAGCTTCTCGGGCGTCCTGATGCCCAGCAGGGCCATGCCCTGGTGCAGGGTGCGGGCCGTCACGTCGCACAGGAAGAGGCGGTTCTCCACCAGTTGCGGCGTCTCGGCCTTCAGCACCGGGCACTTGTCGTAGAACGACGTGTAGTGCGACGCGAGCTGGTACAGGTACGCGGCCAGCTTGTGCGGGGCGTACTCCGTGGCCGCCTCCCGCACCGTCTCCGCGAACGCGTCCGCGTGCAGGCCCAGCGCGCGCTCGGCCTCCGTCAGTTCCAGCTCGGGGTGCGCGGCCGGGCGGACCTCGCCGGCCTTGCGCAGGATGGACTGGATACGGGCGTACGCGTACTGCAGGTACACGCTGGTGTCGCCGTTGAGCGAGACCATCTGGTCCAGGTCGAACTTGTAGTCCCGGATCGCCGACGTCGACAGGTCCGCGTACTTCACCGCGCCGATGCCCACCTGGCCGCCGCGCTCGGCGATCTCCCGCTCGGAGAGGTCCTGGGCCTTCTCGCGGACCACGGCCGACGCGCGCTCGATCGCCTCGTCCAGCAGGTCGACCAGACGGACCGTCTCGCCCTCACGCGTCTTGAACGGCTTGCCGTCCTTGCCGAGGACCGTGCCGAACGCGAGCTGCTGCGCCTTGACGTCCTCGTTGAGCCAGCCGGCCCGGTGGGCGGTCTCGAAGACCATCCTGAAGTGCAGCGCCTGACGGGCGTCGACGACGTACAGCAGCGTGTTCGCCTTCAGGTTGAAGACGCGATCGCGGATCGCGGAGAGGTCGGTCGCCGCGTAGCCGTAGCCGCCGTCCGACTTCTGCACGATCAGCGGGACCGGGTTGCCGTCCGGGCCCTTGATGTCGTCGAAGAAGACGCACAGCGCGCCCTCGGAGCGGACCGCGACGCCGGACTCCTCCAGGAGCCGGCAGGTCTCCGCGAGCATGTCGTTGTAGCCGGACTCGCCGACGATGTCGGAGTCGAGGATTTCCATGTCCAGCTTCTCGAAGACGGAGAAGAAGTAGATCTTCGACTCGTCCACGAACTTCTGCCACATGGCGAGGGTCTTCGGGTCGCCCGCCTGCAGGTCGACCACCCGGCGACGGGCCCGCGTCTTGAACTCCTCGTCGGAGTCGAACAGCCGGCGCGCGGCCTTGTAGAGGCGGTCGAGGTTCGACATCGCCTCCTCGCCGCTCACCTGCGTGTCCTTGTGGTCCAGCTCGTGCGGGTGCTCCTCCAGGTACTGGATGAGCATGCCGAACTGGGTGCCCCAGTCGCCGATGTGGTGGCGCCGGACCACGTTCTCGCCGGTGAACTCCAGGAGCTGGACGACCGCGTCGCCGATCACCGCGGAGCGCAGATGGCCGACGTGCATCTCCTTCGCCACGTTCGGCTGGGCGTAGTCGATCACCGTCGTGCCGGGGACAGCGGCGTGCGGCACGCCGAGGCGGCCGGTGTCGTCCGCGTACCGCGCGGCCAGGTTCGAGGTGATCGCCCGGTCGGAGACCGTGATGTTCAGGAAGCCGGGTCCGGAGACCTCGATGTCCTTGATCACGTCACCCGACTCGACCCCGGCGACGACCTGGGCCGCCAGCTCCCGCGGGTTGGCCTTGGCCTTCTTGGCGAGCGCCAGGATCCCGTTGGCCTGGAAGTCCGCCCGGTCGCTTCGTCGCAGCAGCGGGTCCGCGCCGGCGGCCTCCGGCAGGGTGGCCGAGAGGGCGGACGCGAGGCGCTGCTCGACGGAATCGCTGAGGGACGTGACCGAGGCCATAGGAAGGGGTGCCGTTCTCCTCGTGGGGATGGATAGACCCGGCCAGTATCCCATGGGGGGCAAAGGGGTTTTCCCGGTCGCGAGGCGGTCTGGGAGAATGAGACGGTCACCCCGTTCAAGAAGCGTTCAGAAAGAAGGACGTGCCGATCGTGGCTCAGAGCACCGAGACCGCCGACTGGGTCTCCCGTTTCGCCGATGACGTCATCGAGGAGTCGGAGCGACGGGCCCCCGGCAAACCGGTGGTCGTCGCGTCCGGTCTTTCCCCGTCCGGCCCGATCCACCTCGGCAACCTGCGCGAGGTCATGACCCCGCACCTGGTCGCCGACGAGATCCGCCGCCGCGGCCGCCAGGTCCGGCACCTGATCTCCTGGGACGACTACGACCGGTACCGCAAGGTCCCGGCCGGGATCGCGGGCGTCGACGAGTCCTGGGCCGAGCACATCGGCAAGCCGCTGACCTCGGTGCCGGCGCCGAAGGGGTCGGCGTACCCGAACTGGGCGGAGCACTTCAAGGCCACGATGGTCGCCTCGCTGGCCGAGCTGGGCGTGGAGTTCGACGGGATCAGCCAGACGGAGCAGTACACCTCCGGTGTCTACCGCGAGCAGATCCTGCACGCCATGAGGCACCGCGGCGACATCGACGCGATCCTCGCCCAGTACCGGACGAAGAAGGCCCCCGCCAAGAAGCAGCAGCAGAAGCAGGTGGACGAGGCGGAGCTGGAGGCCGAGGAGGGCTCGGGCGCCGCCGCCGAGGACGACGGCAGCTCCGGCGTCGCCGGCTACTTCCCGTACAAGCCCTACTGCGGCAACTGCGAGAAGGACCTGACGACCGTCACCTCCTACGACGACGACAGCACCGAGCTGGCGTACAACTGCACCGCCTGCGGATTCACCGAGACGGTCCGGCTGAGCGAGTTCAACCGCGGCAAGCTGGTCTGGAAGGTCGACTGGCCGATGCGCTGGGCGTACGAGGGCGTGATCTTCGAGCCGAGCGGCGTCGACCACTCCTCCCCGGGGTCCAGCTTCCAGGTGGGCGGGCAGATCGTCGGGATCTTCGGCGGCAAGCAGCCCATCGGCCCGATGTACGCCTTCGTCGGCATCTCCGGCATGGCGAAGATGTCGTCCTCGCGCGGTGGCGTGCCGACCCCGGCCGACGCGCTGCAGATCATGGAGCCGCAGATCCTGCGCTGGCTGTACGCCCGGCGCCGGCCGAACCAGTCCTTCAAGATCGCCTTCGACCAGGAGATCCAGCGGCTCTACGACGAGTGGGACAAGCTGGCGGCCAAGGTCGCCGACGGTGCCGCGCTGCCGGGCGACGTCGCCGCGTACACGCGGGCCGTGGGCACGGCCGCCGCCGAGCTGCCGCGGACCGCGCGTCCGCTGCCGTACCGCACGCTCGCGTCCGTCGCCGACATCACCGCGGGGCACGAGGACCAGGCGCTGCGCATCCTCAGCGAGCTGGACCCCGAGCAGCCCCTGGGCTCGCTGGACGAGGCGCGGCCCCGGTACGACAAGGCGGAGGCGTGGATCAACACCCACGTCCCCGCCGACCAGCGCACCATCGTCCGCGACGAGCCCGACGCCGAGCTGCTGAAGTCCCTCGACGAGGCCTCCCAGCAGTCGGTACGGCTGCTGCTCGACGGGCTCGCCGAGCACTGGTCGCTGGACGGGCTGACCCACCTCGTCTACGGCGTGCCCAAGGTGCAGGCCGGGTTCGCGGCCGACGCCACGCCCAAGGAACTGCCGCCGGAGATCAAGACGGCCCAGCGGTCGTTCTTCGCCCTGCTGTACCACCTGCTGGTCGGCCGGGACACCGGGCCGCGACTGCCCACCCTGCTGCTCGCCGTGGGCCAGGAGCGCGTGCGGGCCCTGCTCGGGGAGTAGGGGGAGCCAAGCGGACACGAGCGAGGGGCCCTCGTCACGGGGGCCCCTCTTTCACACGTCTTCTCTCGCGCGCGCCTTCGCGCGCAGCCGCTAGGCGATGTGGTCCTCTTCCAGCTCCGCCGAGTGGCGCTGCTGGAAGCGTTCCGCGAGGTCCTTCAGGGCGCCGGGGCTCAGCGTGGTGCCGTACGTCGCCTCGATGTTGTCACCGAGCACGCGGGGCGTGGGATAGCTGCCGTCGATCGACTGACGGAAGATCTGGTAGTACGCCGCCTCGTCCGGCTCCGGGGTGCCGCCGCCCTCGCCCAGCTCGCGGGTGCGGTTGGGGCCCACCGGGATCGGGAAGCTGCCGGTCTCCTCGGGGGAGGGCTGCTGGAACTGCTCCACCGGCTGCTCGTCGTACCAGCCCTCGTACTCCTCCTCCGGGACGTACTGGGGGTCCGGGACGGGGGTGAAGGCGGGGTCGTAGCCGCCGTGGTAGTCCACCTCGCGCGGAGTCTGGAACCAGGGGCTCTCCTCGTCCACGGGGGGCTCGGGGCGCTGCCGGCCGGGAGGCGCCGCCTGCTGCGGGACGGGCGCCGCCCCGGCGGCACGGCTGCCCGCGGCCCCGGTGGCGTCGGGAGCGGTCAACTGGGGCTGCGGCTGGGGCTGCGGAGCCGGCGGTATGAGCAGCGGTTCGATACCCGCCGCCGCCAGGCCCGCCGGGGCCGTCTCCGTGAGGGGGACGCCGTAGCGGGCCAGGCGCAGGGGCATCAGGGACTCGACCGGGGCCTTGCGGCGCCAGGCGCGGCCGAAGCGGGAGTGCAGGCGGGCCCGGTAGACCAGGCGCTCCTGCTCCAGCTTGATCACCTGGTCGTAGGAGCGCAGCTCCCACAGCTTCATGCGGCGCCAGAGCAGGAACGTGGGCAGCGGGGAGAGCAGCCAGCGGGTGAGCCGGACGCCCTCCATGTGCTTGTCCGCCGTGATGTCCGCGATCCGGCCGATGGCGTGCCGGGCCGCCTCGACGGCGACCACGAACAGGATCGGGATCACCGCGTGCATGCCCGTGCCCAGCGGATCCGGCCAGGCGGCGGCGCCGTTGAAGGCGATCGTCGCCGCCGTCAGCAGCCACGCCGTCTGGCGCAGCAGCGGGAAGGGGATGCGGATCCAGGTCAGCAGCAGGTCCAGGGCGAGCAGGACGCAGATGCCCGCGTCGATGCCGATCGGGAACACATAGGAGAAGTTCCCGAAGCCCTTCTTGAGGGCCAGCTCACGGACTGCCGCGTAGGAACCGGCGAAGCCGATGCCGGCGATGATCAGCGCGCCGGACACGACCACGCCGATGAGTATGCGGTGCATCCGAGTCAGCTGCATTGGCGCGGCCACTCGTCATCCCCTCCCATTGCGTGTTGTTGCGCGCAACAGAGTGGCACACGTGTGCGGCGCACGTGACGCGGGTCAGCCCTTCTTCGCGGCCGACTTGGACGGAGAAGCGCTGGATGCGGGCGACTTGGACGCCTGCTTCGAGGGGGACTTCGAGGCGGACTTGGACGGGGACGCGCTGCCGCCCGAGGACGCGCCGGAACCGGAACCTCCGCTGTTGGCCGCCGAGATGGACGCGATGGCCTCCTTGGCGGCCTTCTGCGCGTCCTTCGCCAGGTCGTCCGCGCTCGGGGTCTTCTCGCCCGCGAGGCCGGCGCCGTTGTAGTCGAGCGTGACGACGACGTTCTCGACCCGGGCGACCACCGTCTGCTGCTTGAAGGTGCCCTCCTTCTTCTTCAGGTCGTAGCCCACCAGCGTCGCCTCGGCGCCCGTCCCGGCGACCGGCTCCGTCCTGGTGTTCTTCGCGCCGGAGACGCTCTTGGCGTCCTCGACCTGCTGAGTGAGGTAGGCGTGCGCCTGCTTGTCCCCGGAGCCCCGGTTGGTGTCCGAGTCGAAGCGCAGCATGGAGACGTTCAGCCAGCGGAACTGCGAGCCCTTGACGCCGTTGTTGTCCAGGCTGTTCCAGGAGCAGGAGGAACGGGTCGCGGTGTCGTCGCTGCTGCCCTCCTTGCCCGACTTGGCGCCCTTCGGCACCAGATCGGTCAGGGTCTTCTTCGACAGCGCCGCGCACGACTCGGGGAGCTTGTGGTACGCGGCGGGCCGCACGGTCGGGGACACGCTCGCCGACGGCGTCGCCGAACCACTGCCGGCGGTCGGCCGCGCGCTCTCGCCGCCCTTGTCCGTGGAGTCGCCGGAGTCCGAGGAGCAGGCGGCGGTGATCAGCACCGCGGGAACGGCCGCTGCGCAGACAAGGGCGCGGCGCAGACGCTTGGCTCGCTGGTCATGGGCACGGTCGTTTCGCTGGGCTGCTCGCTGCATGGTTCCTTCACTCGTGACACTCGGTGTTCGTGCGGGTTCCTGCGGGGCCCCACGGTACGCGGTGAAGGAGCTGTGCGGTTTCCCTTCACGCGCTTCGCGGGTGGTGCCGCGGCAGCCCGCCGAGGCCGTCATCCGCCCAGCGCGTCAGCCAGTTGAGAGGCCAGCTTCTGGGCCCTGTCCTGCAGTTCCTTGCTGTCAGGGACCGTTCCCGTCGCCATCGGCTGCTCCTCGTACTCGATGGTGACGACGACGTTGGACGTGCGGAACACCACAGTCACCATCCGCTGTTCGGCCGTCGAGCCGGAGGTGTTCAGCTGGTCGTCCAGATACGCCTCGTCACCGAGATCGGGCAGCACCCGGGGCTGCAGCTCGGCCGGCGGGGCGCCGGCGGCGCCGGAGGAGGACTCCGTAGCGGACCCGGAGGGGGACTCCGAGGCGGACGGGGAGGCATCGTCGCCCCCGCTCGCCGTTGGGGTGGGCGTCGTGGGGGTGGCGGAGGCGGGGGCGCTCGGCTCGGGCAGGTCGGCGGCCGTCTCCTGGTCCAGGAAGAGCTTCTGCGCCTGGTCGTCGTCGCTGACCGCGTTGTCGTACGACACCACGCGCTCGAAGTCGACCGCGAGCCGGTCGGTGGCGGCGCCTGACGACGCCTTCCAACGGCAGCCCACCTTGCGGTCGGTGTTGTAGGTGAGCGTCGCCTCGCCCTGGTAGGCCTTCTCCCGCTGGTCCTGGTCGGTGATCTGCCCGATGCCCGGCAGCAGGGTGTCGAGGGCGTCGTGGTCCACCGCCCCGCAGGGCTCGGGGAGGCTGCGGTACTTGCCGGGCTGGGCGGCGGGCGTGGCCGTACCGGCGTTGCCCGGGTTGACGTTGTCGGTGGGGCCGTCGTCCCCGGAACCGCTCGTGCAGCCGGCCAGCAGCGCCACGAGGAGGGCGGCGGTGCCGGTCACATACGCCTTCCGCTGCACGGTCGGGCTCCTCTCGACGGTCTCTGCTCGCTGGGTGTTCCAGTGTCCCCGCTGGTTATTCGCTTGCCGCCGCGGGGCGCTCCCTGGAGACAATGTGTACCGCACGCACTGCCGTGAACGACGGTCCCCTGTCCCATTTCATAGACCTTGTCGTCGCTTTTGCGTTTTGCTGCTCTTCAAGTCTTTTGTTGTTGTTTTCGGGGGAATGAGGAACCCATGTCGTACGTGGAGATGCCGGGCGCGAAGGTGCCGATCCGGATGTGGACCGACCCGGCGACGGTGGAGGACGTGGCCCTGCGCCAGCTCCAGAACGTCGCCACCCTGCCGTGGATCAAGGGCCTGGCCGTGATGCCGGACGTCCACTACGGCAAGGGCGCGACCGTCGGCTCGGTCATCGCGATGCGGGGCGCGGTGTGCCCGGCCGCGGTGGGCGTGGACATCGGCTGCGGGATGTCGGCGGTGCGGACCTCGCTGACCGCGAACGACCTGCCGGGCGACCTGTCCCGGCTGCGGTCGAAGATCGAGCAGGCGATTCCGGTGGGGCGGGGGATGCACGACGATCCCGCCGAACCCGGGCAGTTCCACGGGCTGGCCACGTCGGGCTGGGACGACTTCTGGAAGAGGTTCGGCACGGTCGCCGAGGCGGTGCACTTCCGCGAGGAACGGGCCGTGAAGCAGATGGGCACCCTGGGGTCGGGCAATCACTTCATCGAAGTGTGCACCGACACCACCGGCGCCGTCTGGCTGATGCTGCACTCCGGCTCCCGCAACATCGGCAAGGAACTCGCCGACCACCACATCGGCGTGGCTCAGCGGCTCCCGCACAACCAGGGCCTGGTCGACCGCGACCTCGCCGTCTTCGTCTCGGACACCCCGCAGATGGCGGCCTACCGCAACGACCTGTTCTGGGCGCAGGAGTACGCGAAGTACAACCGCACGCTGATGATGGCGCTCCTGAAGGACGTGGTCCGCAAAGAGTTCAAGAAGGCGAAGCCGGTGTTCGAGCCGGAGATCTCCTGCCACCACAACTACGTGGCGGAGGAGCGGTACGAGGGCATGGATCTGCTGGTCACCCGCAAGGGAGCGATCCGGGCCGGCTCCGGCGAGTACGGGATCATCCCGGGCTCGATGGGCACCGGTTCCTACATCGTGAAGGGCCTCGGCAACGACCGGTCCTTCAACTCCGCCTCGCACGGCGCCGGTCGGCGGATGAGCCGCAACGCGGCCAAGCGCCGGTTCTCCACCAAGGACCTGGAGGACCAGACCCGGGGTGTGGAGTGCCGTAAGGACTCCGGAGTGGTGGACGAGATCCCGGGCGCCTACAAGTCGATCGACCAGGTCATCGACCAGCAGCGGGACCTCGTCGAGGTCGTGGCCAAGCTGAAGCAGGTCGTCTGCGTCAAGGGCTGACGACCGCTCAGGAGCGGTCGCGGGCCAGTGCTCCGCCGCCGGTGGCTACACCGCCGACCGGTGTGGGCGCGGGGAACGGTGCCGTGTCCTGCCGGCAGGTCGTGCCGGGCGGCGGGAGCGTGCCGTCGATCAGGTAGCGGCTCTCGTACCTGGCGACACAGGCGCTGGGGTTGATCAGCGCGGTGTGGCCGTAGCCGTCGAGGGTGAGCAGCCGGGCGTCGGCCAGTTCTCCGGCCAGGGCCCGCGCGCCCGCGTAGGGGGTGGCGGGGTCGTAGCGGGTGCCGACCAGCAGCAGCGGTCGGGCTGTCGGGCGGTTCCAGGGGCCGCTGTAGCGGTCGGCCGCGACGGCCGGCCAGGAGACACAGGCCGCGGCGGCCCAGGCCCAGACGCGTCCGGCGTCGCCCGCGCGGGCGGCGGCCTGTTCCTCCAGCGTGTGGTAGGCGCCGGGGGAACGGGGGTTGGGGCTCTCTCCGCAGAGCACCGCGGCGGCCTGCTCGTCACCCAGGTAGGGATCCGGGTGCGGGACCGGCTGCGCGGCCGGGCGCTGCGCCTGCTCCGGGACGCGGCCCTGCCAGAGGCGCTGCAGGGCGCGGGCGACATCGGTCCACCCGGGATCGACGACGTAGAGACCGGTCACCACCGCCGCGGCGGTACGGCCGTAGGTCCAGTCGCCCAGGGGGTGCGTCCGCAGCCGCCGCATCAGCTCGTCGAACTTCGCCCGGGTGGCCTGCGCGCCGCCCGCGGAGAAGGCGCAGCGGGCGGTGGTGGTGCTCCCGCACAGGGTGAGGAACCGCTCCAGCACCTCCGCCGCGCTGCGGTCCGAACCGAGCCGCAGGAACGTCGTGAGCGGGGCGTCGCCGAGGGCGCCGTCCGCGTACGCCCGGGCGTCCACGTTGCTGTCGAGGGTCATGGCGCGGACCTTGCCGGGGAAGAGGTTGGCGTAGGTGGCGCCCAGGAACGTGCCGTAGGAGATGCCGAGGTAGGTCAGCCGCGGTTCGCCCACCGCCTGCCGGAGGAGGTCGAGGTCGCGGGCGGAGTCCGTGGTGGACACATGGCGCAGCAGTTCGGGATCGCGCTGGGCGCAGCGCCGGGCCAGGTCGCGGTAGGCGGCGATCGTGTCCGCCCGCTGCTTCGCGCCCACGGGGACGCCGGCCGGTTTGCTCGCCGTCCACGCGGTGGCCTCCTGCCGGGTGGCGAAGCAGTCGACGGCGGTGCTGCTGCCCACGCCGCGTGGGTCCCAGCTCACGATGTCGAACCGCTCCCGCACCTCGCGCGGGAAGAGCCCGTAGTTCTGCGGCATCTGCACGGTGCCGGGGCCGCCGGGTCCGCCGGGGTTGAAGAACAGGGTGCCGACGCGCCGTCCGGGGCCGGTGGCCCGGTGCCGTACGAGGGCCAGTTCGACGGTGCGGCCGCCGGGGTCGCCGTAGTCCAGCGGCACCGTCGCGGTCGCGCAGTCGAACGGGCCGCCTGGGACGCAGGGTTGCCAGTCCAGGCGCGGGACGGGCGCCGTGGGGGCCGGCGGTCCGCCCGCCGCCGCGCGGTCCGTTCCGGTCAGGACCGTCGAACAGGCCACCATCACCGCGACGACCGCGGTCCAGCATCTGCGCCCCGGTATGACCCCGGCCATGTCCATGCCGTCTCCCTTCACGGCCGGGCGTCCGGTGCCGCTCACGCGACCGACTCCGGACGGCGGCCGTCCGGGACCACGACATCGCGAGGTACGGGCATGGGCCAGCCGGCCGCGTCCGAATGGCGGAACCGTGCGGGGAGGAGGCGGGCGCGGGCTACTTCGCGTGGCGCACGGCGTAGATCATGACGAACGCCACGAAGTGGATGCCGAAGAGGAAGTAGGCGAGGAAGTACCAGACCTGGCGTTCGTTCCTCGTCTCCTCGGCCAGACGGCGCTTCTCCAGCGAGTCCTCGTCGGGCATCACGACTCCCTGTGCACCTTGGTGTTGGACGCCTGGGCGCGCGGGCGCAGCACGAGGAGGTCGACGTTGACGTGGCTGGGGCGGGTGACCGCCCAGGTGATCGTCTCCGCCACGTCGTCGGCGGTGAGGGGTTCGGCCACGCCCTCGTAGACCTTGGCCGCCCGGTCGGTGTCACCGGCGAAGCGGGTCAGCGCGAACTCCTCGGTCTTCACCATGCCGGGCGCGATCTCCACGACGCGGACCGGCTTGCCGACGATCTCCAGGCGGAGGGTCTCGGCGAGGACGTGGGCGCCGTGCTTGGCGGCGACATAGCCACCGCCGCCCTCGTACGTGCCGTGGCCGGCGGTGGAGGACACCACGACCACCACTCCGTCGCCGCTCGCCTCCAGCCTGGGCAGCAGCGCCTGGGTGACGTTGAGGGTGCCGATGACGTTCGTCTCGTACATCGTGCGCCAGTCGGCCGGGTCGCCACTGGCCACCGGGTCCGCGCCGAGGGCGCCGCCGGCGTTGTTGACCAGGACGCCGATCGTCCGGAAGGCCGACGCGAACTCGTCGACCGCCGCGCGGTCGGTGACGTCGAGCTGGTAGGCGGCCGCCGAGTGGCCGGCCGTGTTCAGCTCCTCGGCCAGCGCCTCGATGCGGTCCTTGCGGCGGGCGGTGAGGACGACGCGGTAGCCGGCCCGGGCGAGCTGCCGGGCCGTGGCGGCGCCGATACCGCTGCTCGCACCGGTGACGACGGCGATGCGGGAGGCGGCGGACGGGGCTGCGGTGGCCATGGGCTGCTCCTGGGACTGCGTCGGATCGGTTCCGTCCAGCGTAAGTGAGCCCTCAGGCGCCGTTCCGGGGCGCCCACATGATGACCGCCATCCCGGCCAGGCAGATCAGCGCGCCGGTGATGTCCCAGCGGTCGGGGCGGTAGCCGTCGGCGACCACGCCCCACAGGATCGACCCGGCCACGAAGATCCCGCCGTAGGCGGCGAGGATGCGGCCGAAGTGGGCGTCCGGCTGGAAGGTGGCGACGAATCCGTAGGCGCCGAGGGCGAGGACCCCGCCGGTGATCCAGAGCCAGCCGCGGTGTTCGCGCACCCCCTGCCAGATGAGCCAGGCACCGCCGATCTCGAACAGTGCGGCGACGACGAACAGGGCGGCGGAGCGGAGGACCGGCATGGCGGCAGCTTCGCACGCGGGTGTGGTGTCACCTGTTGGAGGGCGCCTGTCCCTCCGTTTCCGTGGCATACATCCGTACGGCGGACACGGACAGGAAGCGCGAGGTGGGACGGCATGCGGATGAGGTCGTGGGTGCTGGGTGCGTGCGGTGCCCTGGTGGTGGCCGGGGGCGGGGCGGGGCCGGCCGGGGCGGTTCCGGTGCCCGAGGCCGATCTGGCGCTGCACGGGAGCGCCGTGATGACCGGGGACCGGGTGGAGGTCTCCCTCACCCCGCGCAACGGTGGGCCCGCCGCGACGCCGGACGCGAGCGTGCTGCTGCGCTGGTCGGTGCCGCTGGCCGAGACCCAGCGGCTGCCCCAGGGGTGCGCGCGCACGGACGAGCGGACGGTGGTGTGCGGGATCGGCGCGCTGGCGGTGGACGCGGCGGGGGAGCGGCTCACGGTGGCGGTGCGGCTGAAGGAGCAGCCGGCCGCGGTGACGCTGGAGGTGGACACCGCCTGGCTCGGCGGCGCCGTCGACCGGGACCGGACGAACGACCGGCTGAAGGTGCTGGTCCTCGACACCGGGGACGCGTACGCCTTCTGAGACCGGGGAGGCGTGCGCCTTCTGAGACCGGGGAGGCGTGCGCCTTCTGAGATCGGGGAGGCGTACGCCCTCTGAGACCGGGGAGGCGTTCGCGCCCTCCGACACCGGGCAGGCGTTCGCCTTCCGGGCGTCCGGGTCCGTGGTCGTACGATCACTGCACCACGCGGACGAAGGGGAGTGCGGCATGGCCGGGAAGGGGACCGGGCGGTCCGGGCTGCTGGCGGAGCTGTCCGTGGTGTCCCGGCGGTACATGGCCTCCTACGCCCTGTTCAACCAGGCCGTGGCCGACCGGATCGGGCTGCACCCCACCGATCTGCAGTGCCTGAACCTGCTCACGCTGGAGGAGGCGCCGGTCACCACGGGCCGGGTCGCGGAGCTGACCGGGCTGACCACGGGATCGGCGACCCGGCTGGTGGACCGCCTGGAGCGGGCGGGCTACGTCGTGCGGCGGCGGGACGAGGTGGACCGGCGGCGGGTGCTGGTGGCGACCGTGCCGGAGCGGATCGCCGAGTTCGGGCGGCTGTGGGACTCGCTGGCCGGTGACTGGTTCTCCCTCTTCGACGAGCTGGACGACACCGAGCTGGCGGTGATCGTGCGGCACATGGAGCGCACGGTGGACTTCGGCTGGGAGCAGATCGCCCGGCTGCGCGAGCGGCGCGCCTGAGCCGGCCGGGCGGCGGCGGGGGAATAGCGGCGGGGCGGGGACCGTTCCAGGGCTATAGTTGAACAATCAACAACCTGGAGGGTGGCCATGCAGTTCGGGATCTTCACCGTCGGCGACGTCACGCCGGACCCCACCACGGGGCGGACGCCGACCGAGCGCGAGCGGATCAAGGCCATGGTCGCCATCGCGCTCAAGGCCGAGGAGGTCGGGCTCGACGTCTTCGCCACCGGCGAGCACCACAACCCGCCGTTCGTGCCCTCGTCCCCGACGACGATGCTCGGCTACATAGCCGCGCGGACCGAGCGGCTCGTCCTCTCCACCTCCACCACCCTGATCACCACCAACGACCCGGTGAAGATCGCGGAGGACTTCGCGATGCTGCAGCACCTGGCCGACGGACGCGTGGACCTGATGATGGGGCGCGGCAACACCGGACCGGTGTACCCGTGGTTCGGGAAGGACATCCGGCAGGGCATCGACCTCGCCATCGAGAACTACGCCCTGCTGCACCGGCTGTGGCGCGAGGACGTCGTCGACTGGGAGGGCAAGTTCCGCACCCCGCTGCAGGGATTCACCTCCACGCCGCGGCCCCTGGACGGCGTGCCGCCGTTCGTCTGGCACGGCTCGATCCGCTCGCCGGAGATCGCCGAGCAGGCCGCCTACTACGGCGACGGCTTCTTCCACAACAACATCTTCTGGCCCGCGGACCACACCAAGCGGATGGTCGAGCTGTACCGGAAGCGGTACGCGCACTACGGGCACGGCACGCCCGAGCAGGCGATCGTCGGGCTCGGCGGCCAGGTGTTCATGCGCCGCAACTCGCAGGACGCGGTACGGGAGTTCCGGCCGTACTTCGACAACGCGCCGGTGTACGGGCACGGCCCGTCGCTGGAGGACTTCACCGAGCAGACCCCGCTGACGGTGGGCTCGCCGCAGCAGGTGATCGAGAAGACGCTGTCCTTCCGCGAGTACGCCGGGGACTACCAGCGCCAGCTCTTCCTGATGGACCACGCGGGTCTGCCGCTGAAGACGGTGCTGGAGCAGCTCGACATGCTGGGCGAGGAGGTCGTGCCCGTGCTGCGCGAGGAGTTCGCGAAGGGGCGCCCGGCGGACGTGCCGGCCGCGCCGACCCACCAGGCCCTGCTCACCGCGAAGGAGGCGGCCACCGTATGAGCGACCGCCTGAAGCTCGTCGTCGTGTCGGCGGGACTGGGCGTCCCCTCCTCCACCCGGCTGCTGGCCGACCGGCTGGCCGCGGCGGTGGACCGGCGCGGGCCGGTGGACGTCCAGGTCGTCGAGGTGCGGGACCTCGCGGTCGAGATCGCGTACAACTTCACCAACGGGTTCGCCGGGAAGGCCCTGGCCGCCGCGCAGGACGCGGTGGCGGGAGCCGACGGTTTGATCGTCGTCACGCCGGTGTTCAGTGCCTCGTACAGCGGACTGTTCAAGTCCTTCTTCGACGTGCTGGACAGGGACGCGCTGACCGGCAAGCCGGTGCTGATCGCCGCCACCGGGGGTACCGGCCGGCACTCCCTGGTACTGGAACACGCGCTGCGGCCGCTGTTCGCGTACCTGCGGGCCGTGGTGGTGCCCACCGGTGTCTACGCCGCCTCGGAGGACTGGGGAGCCGAGGGGCTGGCCGAGCGGATCGAGCGGGCGGCGGGGGAGCTGGCCGGGCTCATGGCGGGGCTGTCCGCGGCCGGGGCGGACCCCGTGGACGGGCCCCGGGTCGTGCCGTTCGAGCAGCAGCTCGCGCGGCTCGGCGCCGCCGGCGCCTGACGCGGTCGCCGCTGTGACGGTGAGAGCGCGGTAAAAAGGGTGATCGTCGGCCCGCCTGGCCCGACCGAACCGCCGGCGGCCTTGGCAGACTGGGGACGTGCCCCAGACTGTGCTGCTCGCCGAAGACGACCGTGCCATCCGCCATGCCCTCGAGCGTGCCCTGACGCTCGAGGGCTACGAGGTGACGGCCGTCGCCGACGGGGTCGAGGCGCTGGCCCAGGCGCACCGGACCCCGCCGGACGTCCTGCTGCTGGACGTGATGATGCCGGGCATCGACGGGCTCCAGGTCTGCCGGGTGCTGCGGGCCGAGGGCGACCGCACCCCGATCCTCATGCTCACCGCCCTGGTGGAGACCGCCGACCGCATCGCCGGCCTGGACGCCGGCGCCGACGACTACGTGGTCAAGCCCTTCGACGTGGAGGAGGTCTTCGCCCGGCTGCGGGCGCTGCTGCGCCGCACCAGTCCGGTGCCGACGGGCGGTGCCGGCGCGACGCCCCCCGGTGACGGCGGCCGGGACGCGCAGGTCTCCGACCGGCAGGTGGGCGCCGCGAACATCAGGATGGACCTGCAGGCCCGCCGCGCCTGGCGGGGCGGCCGCGAGCTGGAGCTGACCCGCACCGAGTTCGAGCTGCTGGAACTGCTGGTCCGCAACGCCGGGATCGTGCTCGACCACTCCACCATCTACGACCGGATCTGGGGCTACGACTTCGGCCCCGGCTCCAAGAACCTGGCCGTCTACGTCGGCTATCTGCGCCGCAAGCTGGACGAGCCCGGCGCCCCGCAGCTGATCCACACCGTGCGGGGCGTGGGTTACGTGCTGCGGGAGGACTAGTGGGCCGCGGCCGGCGGTCCGGGGCCGGGCCCCGGCCCAGGCTGGTCTCCCTGCGGACCACCTTCGCGGTGTCCTTCGCGGCCGTCACCGCCGCCGTGACCATCCTCGTCGGCATCCTGTCCTACAGCTCCGCCGCCCGCCTGGTCCGGGTCGACCAGCAGTCGGTGTTCACGCAGGTCGTGTCCGACGTGCGGGACGAGGTGCGGCAGCACGAGATGGTCCCGGAGGACTTCTCCTCCTCCCGGCCCGGCCACGATCTGGTCCGGCCGGCCCGGACCGATGTGCAGGTGCTGGGCGCACGGGGGGAGATCGTCGACCACGGCAGCCCGGTGCTGCCGGTCACCGCCCGGGACCGGGCCGTGTCCGGGGCGCGGACGGCCGGCCGGGTGGTCGAGCACAAGGACGTCCGGGTCGGCGAGGACCTGTTCCGCATCGCCACCGTCTCGCTCGGCGACGGCAAGGGCGCGGTGCAGGTCGCCCAGGAGTTCAGCGACACCGAGGACCTGCTGCGGGCGCTGCAGCAGCGGACGCTGATCCTGATGTCGGCGGTCGTGGTCGCCGCGGGCCTCTTCGGCTGGTGGCTGGCCCGCCGGATCACCCGGCGCCTGGTCATCCTCACCTCCGCCGCCGAGGACGTGGCCCGCACCCGCCGGCTGGGCATCGAGGTGCCCGTCGCCGGGCTGGACGAGGTGGGCCGGCTCGGCCGCGCCTTCGACCGCATGCTGGGCCGCCTCGCCCAGTCCGAGGAGGACCAGCGGCGGCTGGTCCAGGACGCGGGGCACGAGCTGCGGACGCCGCTCACCTCACTGCGTACGAACATCTCGCTGCTGCGCAGGATCGACGAACTGCCGCCCGCCACCCGGGAGGAACTCGTCGCCGACCTCACCCAGGAGGCCCGGGAACTGACCGACCTGGTCAACGAGCTGGTCGACCTCGCGGCCGGGCAGTCCGACAGCGAGCCGCCGCAGCAGGTCGACCTGGCCGACATCGCCGAGGACGTGCTGGGGCTGGCCAAGCGCCGTACCGGCCGGGAGATCGTGCTCCGCGCGAGCGGCGACACGCGTACCGACGGGCGGCCCGGGATGCTCCAGCGGGCGCTGTCCAACCTGGTCGACAACGCGGCCAAGTTCGACCGGGGCGGCCAGGAACCGATCGAGATCGCCGTCACCGGTCCGGCGCGCCCGGGAACGGTCCGGGTCGAGGTGCTCGACCGGGGGCCCGGTATCGCCGAGGGCGACCTCATCCGTATCTTCGACCGCTTCTACCGGGCCGCCGACGCGCGGTCCCTGCCGGGCTCGGGCCTGGGCCTGTCCATCGTCCGCGAGGTCGCCATGGCCCACGGCGGGGCGCCGTTCGCCTACCGGCGGGAGGGCGGCGGAGCGGTCATCGGCTTCACGGTCGGGGGCGGGATCGTCGGCGCCGGGGGCGCGTGAGGCTCTTCGCGGGGGCGCCGTCCCGGCTTCGCCTTCGGCGGGAGGGCTCCCTGCCGCCACCGCCGCGAGCGCGTGTCCCTGCGCGAAGTGACCGAGATGGCCCGGGCGTTGGTGCTCACCGTGCTGCGGACGGTGGGGGTGCGGTGAGCGCGGCGGCCGCCCGGATCGCTCCCACGGGCGTGCGATACGTTGCCCGTCATGCCTGAACTCGGTTCCATAGCCTGGCCACCCGCCCCGATCAGCACCGAGCGGCTCGTGCTCCGCGAGCCCGAGGCCCGGGACCGTGCGGCGTTCGTCGAACTGCTCAGCTCGCCCGAGGTGCACACCTACCTCGGTGGCCCTCGACCGCGTGACGAGTGCGAGCGCGCGTTGCCCGAGACGCCCGACAGGCGCCCCGGCCTCTTCGTGATCGAGCTCGGCGGAACGATGATCGGCATGATCGAGCTCAAACCGCACGGCACGAGCGGTTCGGGGCACGCCCGCCGGGATGTAGGGGAGACCGAGATCGGCTACCTGTTCCTGCCGCGGGCATGGGGCCGCGGCTACGCCGCCGAGGCGTGCGCGGCGGCGCTCGGCTGGTTCGCCGGCGCGCTTCCCGGCGAGCCGGTGGTGCTCTGCACCCAGACCGCCAACGACCGCTCGATGCGCCTCGCGGCGAAGCTGGGGTTCACCGAGGTGCAGCGGTTCGAGGCGTGGGACGCCGAGCAGTGGATGGGTGTGTGGTCCCCGGTCACGCCGTCCGGCTGAGCCGGACCGTTTCCGAGGCGGTCCGGGCCGCGCTTCCCCGGGCGCCGGGACCGGGCATGGCGCCGGGGAGCGACGGGCCCGACCGTGTTACGACCGCCCCCTCAGCACCGGCAGGGTGAGGAAGCCCTCCGCGCGGGCGCTGGCCAGGCCGATGCGGGGGATGTCGCTGCTCTTGGCGAACAGCAGGAAGCGGGGTTCCCACAGCGGGCGGTACTTGGCGTTGGCGCGGTAGAGGGACTCGATCTGCCACCAGCGGGAGAAGAAGGTGAGGACCGAGCGCCACAGGCGCAGCACCGGACCGGCGCCGAGGCGGGAGCCGCGTTCGAAGACCGAGCGGAACATGGCGAAGTTCAGGGACACCCGCTGGACGTCCGACTCCTCGGCGCGCAGCAGGAGTTCCACCACCATGAACTCCATCAGGCCGTTCTCGCAGGCGCGGTCCCGGCGCATCAGGTCCAGCGACAGGCCGTGTTCGCCCCAGGGGACGAAGCTCAGCAGGGCCCGGGGGACGCCGTTCGCGTCGCGGCACTCCAGCATCACGCAGCGGCCGTCACCGGGGTCGCCGAGGCGGCCCAGGGCCATGGAGAAGCCGCGCTCGGTGGCGCCGTCGCGCCAGTGGTCGGCGCGGTCGACGAGGAGGGCCATCTCGTCGTCGGGGATGTCCTCGTGACGGCGGATGCGGACGGTGTAACCGGCCCGGCGGACCCGTTTGTGGGCCTGGCGGACCGCCCGCATGGCGCGGCCCTCCAGGGTGAAGTCGGCCAGCTCGACGATCGCCTCGTCACCCAGTTCGAGGGCGTCCAAGCCGTGCCGGGAGTAGACGGTGCCGGCGTCCTCGCTCGCGCCCATGACGGCCGGGGCCCAGGCGTGCCGGCGGGCCTCGGCGAGCCAGGCGTCGATGGCGCCGGGCCAGGCCTCGGGGTCGCCGATGGGGTCGCCGGAGGCCAGGCTGACCCCGCCGACGACGCGGTAGGTGACGGCCGCCTTGCCGCTCGGCGAGAAGATGGCGGCCTTGTCCCGGCGCAGCGCGAAGTAGCCGAGGGAATCGCGTTCGCCGTGCTTGCCGAGCAGCGCCCGCAGCCGCCGCTCGTCCTCCGCGCCGAGCAGGCACGCGCCGCGCGGGGCGCGGAAGCAGGCGTACAGGACGAGGAGGAAGGTCGCGGCCATCAGGATGTTGACGGTCATGTCCGCCCAGCGGGGGGCGTCCACGGTGTCGACGCGGTCGGCGAGCGGGCCGACGCTGATGCCGCGCAGCAGGGTGTAGGAGATCTCCTCCTTGAGCGTGGCGCCGGGAATCCGGTTCGTCTCGCGCACCAGCAGCGTGCCCAGCGTGGCACTGACCAGGGCGCCGCCGGTGCCGACGGCGAGGGCGAGGCGCGGGTTGGAGCGGTCGCCGATGGCGTCGAACTCGCGCCGGCCGAGCAGCAGGGCGGCCACGAACAGGCCGGTGAGGGCGGCGGAGAGCCAGTTGAAGAGGTGCTCGCCGTAGGGGGCGCGGGTGAGCGCGAGGACGTAGAGGCAGAAGAGCGGGCCGGCGAGGAGGAGGTTGAAGACCCAGGCGGCTCGTTTGCGGCGGCGCATCACCACGGCGAGGAAGAGGGCGAGGAACGCCGAGACCAGGCCGGCGGTGGCCAGGTAGGGCGTGAAGAACGAGCCCACGTTGTGCTCGTGCACCTCCTCGCGGAAGGGCAGGGAGAGCACCGCGAGGATGTTGAGCGCGGCCTGCAGTCGCAGGTACCAGACGGTGGACGCCGCCGCCCGCTTCCTCAGCCGGCCGTCACCGGCCGGCGGGGCGGGGGAGCCGGGGCGGGGGGTGTGCTGGGCGGGAGCCTGTGGGGAGGCCAGGCTCGGCTGTCGTGCGGGCATGGTGACGGGCACCTTGGGGGAGGGGACGGGGCGACGCCGACCCTACAGCTCGTAGGTTAACGCGGGTGCAAAGGTGCGCACATCAGGTGCACAGGTTCTCATCCGGAGCCGTCCGCGCCGCGCCGGGCCGCCGCCAGTGTCCAGGCGAGGTTGCCCACAGCGGCCCCGGCCGCCACCGCGGCGACGATCACCCCGCCGGTGGCGAGGCCGTCGCTGAACAGGTGCGGACGCCGGTCGAGGCTGTGCAGACCGAAACCGCACAGCTCGTAGACGCCGACGGCGGCGACGACGAGGCTGACGACCAGCACGGTCAGCGTAGGGGCAAGCCCGCTTACGGCGAGCCGCGCGGCCGGGGCCGGCTCCGTGTGTGTGTCCCGCATGGTGTCCCCCGATGAACAGACGTGTGGCAGTTGGCGTTCGGGGATCCACGATATGGCCGGGAACGCGGGCGCCGTCGCACGAGGCGTGTCGGCTATGTCTCGTCGGACCGGGTGCGGCGGGCGTACGCGCGGGCCGCGCGGGCGCGGTCGCCGCAGCGGGTGGAGCACCAGTGGCGGCGGCCGTGCCGGAGCAGGTAGCGGTTGCAGGGGGCGGAGCCGCACGCGGTGAGCCGGTCGGCGTCCGGGCCGGTGAGCAGGTCGGCGGCGTCGGCGGCGAGGGCCGCGAGCGCGTGCTCGACGATCTGTGTCGTGGGGTGGGCGGCCGCCCGGTACAGGCCGCGGTCGGGGTGCCAGTGCAGCAGTGAGGCCGCGGGCGCCCGGGTGAGCGCGTCGTTGACGGCGCTCAGGGCGTCGGCGGGGGCGGGCCGGCCGTCGACCCGGGAGGCGAGCAGCGGGCGGATCCGCTCGCGCAGGGCGCGCAGCCGCTCCGCGCATGTCTCGCGGAGCACCGTGTCGGCCGGGGCGAGACCGTGCGCCACCAGCCACCGGTGTGCCCCGGCCGGTGTGCCCAGCGGGTCGGCGACCTGGCCGCCGGGCAGGGTGACGGCGCTGTTGGCGAGGTCGAGGGCCGGATACCGCTCCGCGCCGGGGGCGGGCGGCGGGCCCGGCTCTTCCTGCACGCTCGCGTTCATGGCCCTCATGGTAAGGCTTGCCGCCATCCGTGAGAAAGGGCTAACGTCGTCTCACGGATGAGGTGTCACTCATCCGTGAGACGACCGAGAGGTGTGTCATGGCTGCCGCCGTACCGGCCCCCGACCCGACCAGCGGGCCGATCCCGGTCCCCGTCCGCGTCCTCGGCGGGCCCACCGTCCTCATCGAGTACGGCGGGCTGCGCTTCCTCACCGACCCCACGTTCGACGCGCCCGGTGACTACCCGGCGCCCAGCGGACGGGTCCTGACCAAGACCGCGCCGCCCCGGATCGGCCCGGACGGGCTGGGCCCCGTCGACGCCGTCCTGCTCTCCCACGACCAGCACGCCGACAACCTCGACCACGCCGGGCGCGCCCTGCTCGCCGAGGTGCCCCGCACCTTCACCACGCCGAGCGCCGCCGGCCGCCTCGGCGGCACCGCCCGCGCGCTGGCCCCCTGGCAGTCCGCCGAGCTGCCCCGCCCCGGCGGCGGCACCGTCACGGTCACCGCGGCGCCCGCCCTGCACGGCCCCAGGGGCTGCGAGCCGATCGTGGGCGAGGTCACCGGGTTCGTGCTGACCTCCGCCGGCCTGCCCACCGTCTACGTCAGCGGCGACAACGCCTCACTGGAGCTGGTCCAGGAGATCGCCGACCGGTATGCCCCCGTCGACACCGCGGTGCTGTTCGCCGGCGCCCCCCGGCTGCCCGTCCTCGACGACGCCCTCCTCGTCCTCGACGGCGCCGGCACCGCGACCGCGGCCCGCCTCCTCGACGCCCGCCGGGTGATCCCGGCCCACTGCGACAGCTGGTCCCACTTCACCGAGGGCCGTGAGGAGGTCGTCGCCGCGTTCGAGCGGGCGGGCCTGGCGGACCGCCTGGAACTGGACTGAGCCCGGCCCGCTCGCGCGGGCTCGAGGTCAGTACCGCAGCGCCGCGTTGACCACCGTGTGCACGTCGCCGGTCAGCTTGCGGTTGCTCTGGGCGGTGGCGTCGCCGGTGGAGCCGGCCGCCACGTCCTTGAGCGTCACCACCGTCACGTCCAGCAGACTGCCGTTCTTGTCGGTGAAGTTCACCTGGACGGCGAAGGACTTGGCCGAGGACGCCGTGTTCTTGGCGCTCACCTTGACGGTGGCCTTGCCGTCGTTGCCGACGGCCGGGGTGCCGAGCGTCACGTCGTCCTTGGCCTTCACTCCGTTCTTGACGCCGTTGAGCTTCTGCCGGGCCTCCGCCGAGGCCGAGGCCAGTGCGTCGGACCCCTTCGAGGCGAGCGAGGAGGCCGCGGAGGAGGCCGCCGAGGCCGCCTTGCTGGCTGCGCCCGACGTGTTGCCGGAGTTGCTGTCGGAGCAGCCCGCCGCCGCGACCGCGACGACCCCGGCGAGGACCACGCCCGCCGCTCCCCGTGTCCATCTGCCAGTCATGGTCCGCCTCCAGAGAATCCCCGAAACGGGCTTTCCTCCCAGTGAAGGGGCCGTCACCACGAACTGCATCCCGAACGGGACTCCGAAGCCCCCCGCCCCCGGCGCCTCCGGGAGTGCGGGGCCCGCGGGCGGGTGCTGCAATGGGAGGGAGGGGGCGCTGCCGGGCACGGGTCCGTGAGCGCGACATCCCCGGCCGATACGGGAGGAACGGTGCCGTGACGACGCCGGATCCGTCCACCGCCCACGCCGCCGTCACCCAGCCGGAAGAGGCCGACCGGCTGCGCGGGTTGCTGCGCTCCCGCCCCTACCAGAAGGCACTCGTACTGTCGGCGGTCATCGGCGTCCCGGTCTCGCTGGCCGCCTTCTTCTTCCTCGCCGGACTCCACGAACTGGAGCACCTGCTGTGGGCCGGACTGCCGGCCCGGTTCGGCTGGAGCCTTCCCCCGTGGTGGTGGCCCCTGCCGCTGCTGACGATCGCCGGTGTCGTCGTGGGCCTCGTCGTCACGCGTCTGCCGGGCGCCGGCGGACACATCCCCGCCGGAGGCCTGCACACCGCGGGCATGGCCCCGGCCGCCCTGCCCGGGGTGATCCTCGCGGCCGTGGCAAGCCTGCCGCTCGGCGCCACCCTCGGCCCGGAGGCCCCGCTGATCGCGCTCGGCGGCGGCCTCGCGTTGTGGTTCAGGAACCTGGCCCGGGCCCCGGGCACCCCGCAGAGCATGGCCCTGCTCGGCGCGGCCGGTGCCGCCGCCGCCCTGTCCGCGATCTTCGGCAACCCGCTGATCGGCGCCGTGATCCTGATCGAGGTGGCCGGTGTGGGCGGCCCGCAGCTCTTCGCCGTCATGTTGCCCGCCCTGCTGTCCAGCGGGATCGGATCGCTGGTGTTCACCGGCTTCGGCCACTGGACCGGGATCGCCACCGGCAGCCTCTCGCTCAAGCTGGGCGTCCCTTTCCCCCGGCTCGACGCCGGGGACGTGCTCTGGTCGGTGCTGATGGCCGCCGTCATCGCGGCCGCCGTCCACCTGACGCTGTCCACCGGGCGCCTGGCCGCGATCTTCGTCGCGGGCCGGCCGGTCGTCCACACGGCACTGTGTGCCCTCGCCGCCGGAGCGTGTGCCGCGGTGTACGCGCGGGCCGTCGACCGGTCCCCGGCCGACGTGGCCTCCTCCGGCCAGTCCACCCTGGCCCAACTGGCCGCCGACCCGCACACCTGGGGCGTCGGGGCCCTGGTCGCCGTGCTGCTGTGCAAAGGCCTGGCCTACGCGCTGTGTCTCGGCAGCCTGCGCGGCGGACCCATCTTCCCCTCGCTGTTCCTCGGTGCCGCCCTGGGCGTGCTGCTCGCCCCGCTGCCCGGTTTCGGCGTCGTACCCGGGATGGCGGCGGGCATGGCGGCCGCGTCGGCGGCCGCGCTGCGGCTGCCGGTCAGCAGCGTGGTGCTGGTCGTCCTGGTGCTCGGCAGCGCCGCGATGATCCCCGTGGTGATCCTCGCCGCCGTGGTCGCCTTCGTGACGGCCGAGCTGCTGCCGCCCGGCCGCCCCGTGCCGCCGGTGGGCAGGCCGGCCGGCCCACCGGACGCCCGGCCCGCCGCCACCTGGGACGACGGCACCGAGCGCGATGCCGGGCCGCGGAAGAGGAGTTCGCGATGACCTCGCACGAGCGGCCCGCCCCCGCGCGCCGGGCGACACCGGGCACCCTGACCGAAGCGGCCTTCCGGGACCTGTACCGCCGGCTGCGGGAGCAGGCCCGGGAGGCGGCGGTACCGGGGCAGGGCGCGCTGGACCGGCTCACCGCCGAGCGGGTGGTGGCGGCCGCCGCCGGAGTGCGGTCCGGGCGCACCGTGTCGCTGGCCGCGCCCGTCGAGACCGCGACCGCTCCGGACAGCCCGGAGCCCGCGACCCACCGGATGACCGCGCCGGCCCGGCAGGAGCGGGACGAACCCGGGCTGCACTTCGCCCGCGACCGGTTCGCCATGAACGTGCACGGTGACGTCGACAGCCACCTCGACGCGCTGTGCCACGTGATCTTCGACGGAGAACTGTACGGCGGTGTCCCGGCGAGCACGGTGACCCCGGACGGCGCCGGAGCGCTCACCCTCGACCTGGTGCGCGACGGCCTGGTCGGCCGCGGTGTCCTGCTGGACATCCCGCGCCTGCGCGGCGTGCCGTGGCTCGAACCGGGCGAGCAGGTCACGGCCGAGGACCTCGCCGCGGCCGAGACCGCCCAGGCGGCGCGGGTCGGGCCGGGCGATCTGCTGCTGGTCCGGGTGGGCCACCGGCTGCGCCGCCGCAGTCTCGGTGCCTGGGACGTGACCCGGGCCAGGGCGGGCCTGCACCCGGAGGCCATGAGCTTCCTGGCCGAGCGGCAGGTGTCCGTCCTGGGCTCGGACGGCAACAACGACGCGGCGCCCAGCGCGGTGACCGAAGTCCCGTTCCCCGTGCACGTCCTCGCCGTCAACGCCATGGGCCTGCACCTGCTGGACTACCTCGACCTCGAGGAACTGGCCACGGCGTGCGACGAGACCGGCCGCCGGCACTTCCTGTGCGTGGTCGCCCCGCTCCGGCTCCCCGCGGCGACCGGCTCACCGGTGAACCCGATCGCCGTGCTGTGACCCGCCGCCCGGCGCGTGTCCGCTCCGCGTGCCGCGTCACCGTAGGGCGCGTACGTTCGAAGGGGGAAAAGCCCCAACGGCCGCGGACCGAAGAGCGAGGACGGTGGTTGCCGTGGACGCCCGCAACTCCTACGACGTCATCGTCATCGGCACCGGTGCCGGCGGCGGCACCCTCGCCCACCGTCTCGCCCCCTCCGGCAAACGCGTGCTCATCCTCGAACGTGGTGACTACCTGCGGCGCGAGCGCGACAACTGGGACTCCACGGCCGTGTTCGTCAAGGCCAAGTACCGGGCCCCGGAGTTCTGGCTCGACCGGAACGGCGACGAGTTCCCGCCCGAGGTCAACTACTACGTCGGCGGCAACACCAAGTTCTACGGCGCCGCCCTGTTCCGGCTGCGCCCCGAGGACTTCGGCGAACTGCGCCACCACGACGGCATCTCGCCCGCCTGGCCCATCGGTTACGAGGACCTGGAGCCGTACTACACCCAGGCCGAGCACCTCTACCTGGTGCACGGCCGGCACGGCGAGGACCCCTTCGAAGGGCCGAGCAGCGCCCAGTACGCCCATCCGCCGGTCGAACACGAGCCGCGCATCGAGCAGTTGAGCAACGACTTGGAGAAGCAGGGACTGCACCCCTTCCATCTGCCGATCGGGGTCAACCTCACCCAGGACGAGTACGGCCGCGCCACGCACTCCAGCGTCTGCATCCGCTGCAACCGGGTGGACGGCTTCCCCTGCCTGGTGCGCGCCAAGTCCGACGCCCAGGTGATCTGTGTGGAGCCGGCCCTCGCCCACCCCAACGTCGAGATGGTCACCAACGCCCAGGTGACCAGGCTGGAGACCGACCCCACCGGGCGCAGCGTCACCACCGTCGTCGCCCGGCTGTCGGGCGAGGAGGAGGCCCGGTTCTCGGCCGACGCGGTGGTCGTGGCCTGCGGGGCCGTCAACTCCGCGGCCCTGCTGCTGGCTTCCGCGAACGACCGGCACCCGCGCGGCCTGGCGAACAGCTCGGACGTGGTCGGCCGGTACTACATGCGGCACAACAACCTGGCGCTGATGGCCATCTCCAAGGAACCGAACGACACCCAGTTCCAGAAGACCCTCGCGCTGCACGACTGGTACCTGGGCGCGGACGACTTCGAGTTCCCGCTGGGCGGGATCCAGATGCTCGGCAAGTCCGACGCCGAGCAGATCCACGGCCAGGCCCCGCGCTGGGCCGGGGCGGTGTCGCCGGACATGCCCTTCGAGGTGCTGGCCCATCACGCCGTCGACTTCTGGCTGTGCGGCGAGGACCTGCCGCTGCCGGACAACCGGGTCACCCTGGAGAGCGACGGCCAGATCCGGCTCACCCTCGACGAGTCCAACAACGTCGCCGGCCTGAAGCACCTGCGGCACAAGCTGCAGCACATGCTGGGCCGGCTCGGCATGCACGAGCACCGGTTGCTGTCCCGCAGCATCTACCTGCACAAGGGCATGCCGATCGGGGCCACCGCCCACCAGGCCGGCACGGTGCGCTTCGGCACCGACCCGGCGTCCTCGGCGCTGGACCTCCACTGCAAGGCCCACGACCTGGACAACCTGTACGTCGTCGACACGAGCTTCTTCCCGAGCATCGGGGCGGTCAACCCGTCCCTGACGGCCATGGCGAACGCCCTCCGGGTGGGCGACCACCTGCTGGAGCGGCTGGGCTGACCCACCGCCCGCGCCAGGCGTCCGAGCGGGCGAAGATCCTCAGCCGCGCAGCGCAACGCCGTCCGCTCCGGAAAGCCGGTCGCGCGCAACGGTGCTTGGCTGGCAGGGCAGCTCCGGGCCCACGGCCCGGCCGGTCCGGACACCCAGGCAAGGAGCAGGGCATCGTGAGTTCCACCGAGGGCGCACCGCGGGACGTGATCCCCGCACATCTGCTGAAGGGCCAGAAGGCGCTGGTCACCGGCGCGAACTCCGGAATCGGCAGGGCGACGGCCGTCGCCCTGGGCCGGGCCGGGGCCGACGTCGTGGTGAACTACGTGGCCGGCCGCAAGGAGGCCGAGCAGGTGGTCGAGGAGATCACCGCCTTCGGGGTCAAGGCCGCCGCGTACGAGGCGGACGTCTCCAAGGAGGACCAGGTCGTCGCCATGCTGGACCGGATGGTCCAGGAGTTCGGCACGATCGACATCCTGGTCGCCAACGCGGGACTGCAACGGGACGCCCCCCTCACCGACATGACCCTCGCCCAGTGGCAGAAAGTCCTCGACGTCAACCTCACCGGGCAGTTCCTCTGCGCCCGCGAGGCGACCAAGGAGTTCCTGCGCCGCGGAGTGGTCCCGGAGGTGTCCCAGGCGGCCGGGAAGATCATCTGCATGAGTTCGGTGCACCAGCTCATCCCGTGGTCCGGGCACGTCAACTACGCCTCCTCCAAGGGCGGCGTGCAGATGATGATGGCGACCCTCGCGCAGGAACTCGCCCCGAAGAAGATCCGCGTGAACGCGGTCGCCCCGGGAGCCATCAAGACCCCCATCAACCGCGGCGCCTGGGAGACCCCCGAGGCACAGCAGGACCTCCTGCGGCTGATCCCCTACGACCGGGTCGGCGACCCCGAGGACATCGCCAACGCCGTCGTGGGCCTCGCCTCCGACCTCATGGACTACGTCGTCGGGACCACGCTGTACGTCGACGGCGGCATGACCCTGTTCCCGGGCTTCGCCACCGGCGGCTGACCCGCCTCACCCGCGTCGGCCCCCGGAAAGGCGTACATGCACACGGTCCTGTCCCTGGCGGACGTGCCCCCGCAGACCCTCCCCGCCCGCTCGATGATGGCCTTCACCCTGGCCTCCCACATCATCCTGGTGCCGCTGGGCGTCGCACTCCCGCTGATCACGCTCATCATGCACGGCTACGGTCTGCGCCGGAACGACGCGACCGCGCTGCTGCTGGCCCGGCGCTGGTCGGCCGTCATGGCGGTGCAGTTCGCCATCGGGGTCGTCACCGGCACCGTGCTGTCCTTCGAGTTCGGGCTGCTCTGGCCGGGCATGCTCGGCCGGTGGGGCGATGTCTTCGGCATCGGGTTCGGCGTGGAGGCCTGGGCCTTCTTCCTGGAGGCCGTGCTCATCGCCGTCTACCTGTACGGCTGGCGCAGGCTGCCCGCCCGCACCCACTTCCTGCTCGGACTGCCGCTGCCCTTCGCCGCCCTGCTCGGCGCCTTCGGCATCCTGGCCGCGAACTCCTGGATGAACACCCCGCGCGGCTTCACCCTCGACTCCGCCGGCAACCCCGTGGACGTGAGCATCTGGAAGGCGATCTTCACGCCCATGTTCGGCCCGCAGTACTGGCACTTCGTCGTCGCGATGTTCGTGACGGCCGGCTACGTCGTGGCCGGTGTCTACGCGACCGGATGGCTCCGCGGCCGGCGGGACCGCTACCACCGGCTCGGCTTCACGGTCCCCTTCACGCTCGCCGCCGTCTTCACCCCGGTGCAGTTCGTGCTCGGTGACTCCATCGCCCGGCAGGTCTTCCACAAGCAGCCGGTGAAGTTCGCCGCCATGGAGATCGTCTGGAAGACCGACACGCACCAGCCGGAGTACCTCTACGGCCGGCTGCACCCCAACGGCAGCATCTCCGGCGGCATCAGGATCCCCCAGCTCGACTCGATCCTCGCCGGCTTCCGGCCGGACACGAAGGTCACCGGTCTCACGTCGGTGCCGGCCAGTGACCGGCCGACGGCCGCCGAGGCCACCATCGCCCACTTCGCGTTCGACACCATGGTCTTCATCGGTTCGCTGCTGATCCTGCTCGCCCTCTGGTACGCCGTCGTGTGGCTGCGCCGGCGCCGGCTGCCGGCCTCCCCGTGGTTCTACCGCGTCGCCGCGTGCGCGGGCGTGGCCTCCGTCGCCGCGGTCGAATGCGGCTGGATCACCACCGAGGTGGGCCGCCAGCCCTGGATCGTGTACCAGAACATGCGCGTCGCCGAGGCGGTGACATCGACCCGCGCCGGCGGCCTGTGGCTCATGTTCGGCCTGGTGATCGTGGTGTACGTCTTCGTCTTTGGATCGTTCCTGGTGGTCCTGCTGAAGATGCGCTCCCGCTGGCGGAAGGCGGACGCCACGGGCGGCCCGCCGCCGGAGACACCGGAGACCGACACACCGTACGGGCCGCGTTCCGCCGGGAGGTTCCTGTGATCGCCGGGGTCATCGCCGTCGTCCTGCTGCTCGCCGTGGCGGCCTACGCCTGCGGTGGCGGCACCGACTACGGTGCCGGCTTCTGGGACCTGACGGCGGGCGGAGCCGAGCGCGGCAAGCGCCCGCGCCGGCTGATCGACCACGCGATGGCTCCCGTCTGGGAGGTCAACAACGTCTGGCTCATCTTCGTGCTGGTCATCATGTGGACGGGGTTCCCCGTCTTCTTCCAGCAGGTGTTCGTCACGATGTGGCTGCCGCTGGCGCTGGCCGCCGTGGGCACCGTGCTGCGCGGCGCCGGCTTCGCCCTGCGCAAACAGGTCCGCAGGCTGGCCGGGCGGCGCCTGTACGGGGCCCTGTTCGCCGTCGCCTCGCTCCTGACGCCGTTCTTCCTGGGCGCCGCCGCCGGGGGAGTCGCCTCGGGCCGGGTGACCTCGACCACGACCGCGTCGACGGACGCCTGGGCCAACCCCACCTCACTGCTGTTCGGGCTGCTCGCCATCGCGGCCACGGCGTCGCTCGGCGCCGTCTTCCTCGCCGCGGACGCCCGGCGCTTCGCCGTGCCGGACCTGGACGGCTACTTCCGGCGGCGGGCACTGGGCGCCCTGGCCGCCCTCGCCGTGCTCGCCGTGATCACCCTGGTCGTCACCCACGGGGACGCCCCGCACGTGTGGCACGGGCTCACGCACGGTGTCGGCCTGTTCTTCGTCGTCGTCGCGGCACTGGGCACCGTGGCCACCGGATGGCTGCTGACGCGTCCGTCCGGGGCCTGGTCCCGGGTCACGGCGGTCGGCACGGTCGCCTCGGCCATCCTCGCCTGGGGCATGGCGCAGCGGCCCTACCTCGTACCGACCTCGCTGACCGTCGCAGAGGGCGCGGGCGCGCACACCACACTGCGCTGGCTGGGCCTCGTCACCCTCGTCGCCCTCGTGCTCGTGGTCCCCGCGGTCGCGCTGCTGTACTGGCTGGACACCCAAGGCGAGCTGGAGAGTCTCACCGAGGCCGACCTGCGCGGCGCCGGCACCGGTGACGAGGGCTGACCCGGTGGCCGGCCCGCGCCCGGGGACGGGAGCCGGGTGAGCGAGGACGGCATCCTGCTGGGCCTCGGGCTGACCGTCGCCCTGGCCGTCGGATGCCAGATCCTCGCGAGCCTGCTGCGGATCCCGGCCCTGATCCTGCTGCTGCCCGCCGGGTTCGCCGCCGGGGCCCTGACCGACGACATCCACCCCGACCTGCTCCTGGGCCCCGCGTTCTCCCCGCTCGTGTCCCTGTCCGTGGCGATCATCCTGTACGACGCCGGGCTGGGCCTCGACCTGCGCCACCTCAGGGGCGCGACCCGTGCGGTCGTCGTCCGGCTGATGGTGCTCGGCGTGGCGCTCACCTGGGGGACCGTCACGGGCACGGCGCCGGCCCTGTTCGGGGTGCCGGTGGCCGTGGCCAGCATGATCGGGGTCATCCTCGTGGTGTCCGGGCCGACCGTCGTCGGGCCCCTGCTGGAGCACGTCCGGCCGTCGGACGGGGTGCGCCGCGTCCTGATGTGGGAAGGCTCGCTGATCGACCCCGTCGGCGGCATCCTCGGCGCGGTCGTCTTCCACTCCATCGTCTCCGGCGGACTCCGGAGCGGGCACTTCCGGTTCGGCGCGTTCTTCGCCGGCATCACCCTCGGACTCGTGGGCGGGGCGGTCGGCGCCGCACTGCTCTGGTTCACCCTCCGGCGGCTCCGGCTGGGCGAGACACTGGGCACGCTGGCCCAGCTCGCCACCGTCGTCGCGGTGGCCGCGGGCTGTGACATGGCCTACGACGACACCGGTCTCATCGCCGCGATCGTCACCGGGCTGACCGTCGCGAACCTGCCCGGCCTCGACATGCCCGCACGCCGGCCGTTCTTCGAGACCCTCGTGCAGCTGATCACCGGCCTGCTGTTCATCTCGATCTCGGCCACCGTGACGCCGAAGTCCGTCGTCCCGGTGCTGCTGCCCACGCTCGCGCTCGTCGCCCTGCTCGTGCTCGTGGTCAGGCCGCTGGTGGCCCTGCTGTCCACCGTCCGGACGGAACTCGCCGCGGGCGAACGCGCCTTCACCGGCTGGATGGCCCCGCGCGGCATCGTGGCCGCGTCCACCGCCACGACCTTCTCCGCCTCGCTCACCGCCGCGGGACTGCGCGGCGCCGGGAAGATCCTCCCCGTCACCTTCCTGGTGATCGTGGGAACCGTCCTGGTCTACGCGCTCACCGCGAAGCCCGTCGCCCGCGGGCTCGGCGTCAGCCGCCCGGCGCGGGCGCGGCCGCTGCTGGTGGGCGGCGATCCGTGGGTCGTCGATCTCGCCCGGACGCTGCGCGCCGCCGGTGCCGACGTGCTGATGTGGGCGGGCGGCGCGCACGAGCGCGAGCGGATCGAGGCGGCGGGGATCGACCTGGTCACCGGGGAGCTGATGGCCACGGCCACCGACCCGCGGGCCCGGCTGGAGGGCGTCACCTCGGTCTTCCTGCTCACGGCCGACGACGACTTCAACGCGCTCGCCTCGATCGTCATGGCGGACAGCGTCGAGGGCCCGGTCTACCGGGTCGGCCCGCCGCCCGGCAGCGAGGGCGTGGTCGCCCCCTACACGGCGGGTCACACCCTCTTCGGCGGGCGGCTGGTCAGGCACGCCGTCGCCGACCGCCACGAGCGGGGCGCCCGCTTCCACGTTCAGCCGGCGTCCGCGCCCCGCCCGCCCGGGTACGACGCCCTGTTCGTCGTACGGCCGGGCGGCGGACTGGAGCCCGTCACCGGTGCCGTGCCGTCCCCCGGCGCGGCACCGGACGACACACTGGTGCTCCTCGGCCCCGCGCCACCGCCGGGCTGACCCCGCGCTCGGCTATCGGGACGTCAGGGCGTCGTTCAGGGTCAGTGCCGCGTCGATGAGGGCGAGATGGGTGAAAGCCTGCGGGAAGTTGCCCAGTTGACGGCCCGTCGGATCGATCTCCTCCGAGTACAGGCCCAGATGGTTGGCGTACCCCATCATCTTCTCGAACACCAGCCGGGCCCGGTTGGTGCGTCCGGCCCGCGCCAGCGCGTCGACGTACATGAAGGTGCACAGCGAGAAGGTGCCCTCCGAGCCGTGCAGGCCGTCCGGCGAGGCCTCGGGGTTGTAGCGGTAGACCAGGCTGTCGCTCACCAGTTCCTGCTCCATCGCGTCGAGCGCCGACGTCCACAGCGGGTCCTCGGGGGTGATGAATCCGACCGTCGACATGCGCAGCAGCGAGGAGTCGAGGACGTCGCTGCCGTAGTGCTGCACGAAGGCCCGGCGTTCCTCGCTCCATCCCCTGCTCATGACCTGCTCGTAGATCGCGTCGCGTTCGCCGCGCCAGCGTGCGGTCGCGCCCGGCCGGCCGTGCGACTCGGCGAGCCGCAGCGCGCGGTCGAACGCCACCCACGACATGACACGGCCGTAGGTGAAGTCCCGGCGGCCGCCGCGCGTCTCCCACAGGCCCTCTCCCGCCTGGTCCCAGTGGTCGACCAGCCAGTCGAGGTTGGTCAGCAGCGCGGTCCAGCCCTCGTGCCCCAGCCTGATCCCGTGCCGGTGCGCGAAGTGGATGCTGTCCAGCGCCTCGCCGTAGATGTCCAGCTGGAGCTGGGCCGCGGCGCCGTTGCCGATCCGTACCGGGGCGGAACGGGCGTAGCCCTCCCAGTGCTCGAGCAGCTCCTCCTTCAGGTCGGAGGACCCGTCGACCCGGTACATGATGTTGAGCGGGCCCGAGTCCCCGTCGCTGCCGGCCCGTTGCCTCACCCGGTCGTCCAGCCAGTTGATGAACGCCTTCGCCTCCTCGGTGAACCCCAGCCCCAGCAGGGCGTACACGGAGAAGGAGGCGTCACGGATCCAGGTGAACCGGTAGTCCCAGTTGCGTTCGCCGCCCAGTTGCTCGGGGAGCGCCGTCGTCGGGGCGGCCACCAGCGCACCGCTAGGGGCGTACGTCATGAGCTTCAGCGTGATCGCCGAGCGCTCCACCGTCTCCCGCCAGCGCCCCGAGTACTGCGACTGGCCCAGCCAGGAGCGCCAGAACCTGATGGTCTCGTCGAACAACTCCTCGTACTGCGCGAGCCGGATCTGCCTCGGCGGTCCGTCGGCGGCCGACTCCAGCATCAGACCGCGCTGCCGGCCCGCCTCCAGGGTCAGCGTGAAGTGCAGGTCGTTCCCCCGGTCCGTGAGGATGTCCACCAGCCGCTCGTCCTCCGGCTCGCGGATGGGATGCACGGTGAGTACCGCGCCGTCCTCCGCCGCGAACAGGGCGCCGTGCTCGGTGATGTGCAGCCGGTGGGCCGTCCTGCCGTAGTCGAACCGCGGAGCGATCTCGACGTCGAACGTCATGGCGCCCCGTACACAGCGCACCAGGCGGACCAGCCGGTGGCAGTCCGTGGCCGCCCTCCCGGTGACCGGCATGAAGTCCAGGACCTCCCCCGCGCCCGCCTCGGTCATGAACCGGGTCACCAGGATCGCCGTGTCGGGGAGGTAGAGCTGCTTGGTCGCGTACATCGCGTGCGCCGGCCGCACCGTGCAGTGGCCGCCCCTGTCCTTGTCGAGCAGGGCGCCGAAGACGCTGGGCGAGTCGAACCGGGGGAGGCAGAGCCAGTCGACCGTTCCGTCCGTGGTCACCAGGGCCGCCGTCTGCAGGTCACCGAGCAGACCGTGGTTCTCGATCAGGGGATAGTCGTTCATCGGGGCACCCCTTCCGGCAAGCGATTCACCCGAACGGCCCTCCCCCGATCAGCCTAGGACGGACCGCTCCCACCCGCGCTCCGGCCGCGGGCGGTGGCCCGGCGGGCCGCGCGGCGCCACAGACGGCGCTGCAGGCGCAGGGTGAGGACGCCGATGACCACCAGGACGACCACGTTGAGCAGCAGCTGCAGCAGCGAGCCCCGGGCCTGGCCCCAGTCGGCGAAGGCGAGCGAGACGGCGATGTCCGAGGCGGCGGGGATCGTGGTCACGGAGATGAACACACCGAGCAGGGCGCTGCCGCGTGCCTCGGCCAGCGAGACGATGCCGACGACGCCCGCGAGCACGGCCACGGCGACGGAGAAGAAGTCCGGTGTGTCGATGAGGTGGGAGACGGGCCGCAGCCCGAGCTCGAAGGCGGTGGACTGCATGCCGAACGCCCGCGTCAGCGCGGCGAACCCGAGCGTGACCGCGATGGCCAGCACGAACCCGGCCGTCAGGGCCCGCGTACCCTCCCGGACCCGGCGGGGGTTACGGCGGTCGAGTCCGAGGGCGATGCTGGTGATCGCGTTGTACTCGGGGCCGACCACCATGGCCGCCACGATCAGGATCTGCGAGTTCGTCATGATGCCGACCGAGCCGATGATCCCGGCGATGACCAGGAACAGGTAGAAGGACGGGGGATAGGTCCCGCCCGCCCGGATGTGCGCCTCGACCGACGCCCACAGGGGCGCCTGGACGAGCGCGCCCGGCTGCTCGGCCTCCAGCCGGTCGGCGTGCCGCGAGAACATCATGTCGACGTCGTCGGCGGCGATCGCCCCCGCGCGGTCCACGCCGAGCCCGCGCAGGTCTTCCAGCACCCCGTTGGCGGCGCCCTTCGCCACGTCGCACTCGACCGCGTCACCGTCCGGAACGCGCGCCGCCCGCACCACCACGAGGTTGAGGACGCGCTCGTGCGAGGCGAGCAGGCCGACGACCGGCGGGGTGAGCGACGGCGGCATCACCATGCGGAAGTGGATCAGATCCATCCGAACCCTCCTGGGAGGCGCCCGCTAGCGGTCCGGCCCGCACACGGAACGCAGCGCGGCCCGCACGACCTGGGCCGTGCCGCCGGACGCGTCGATGGTGACGCCCGGCTCGTCGGCGTGCAGCGGATCGAGGGTGGCGTACTGGCTGTCGAGCAGTGCCGGCGGCATGAAGTGCCCCTTGCGGCGCGCGATGCGTTCCGCGGCCACCTCACGGTCGAGCGCCAGATACACGAACCACACGTCCGCTCCGGTACGCCGGAACTGGTCGCGGTACGCGCGCTTGAGCGCGGAACAGGAGGCGACACCCCCGTGCCCGCTCGACGCGGTGACACGGACCCACTCCGTGAGCGCCGCCAGCCAGGGTCGCCGGTCGGCGTCGTCGAGGGGGTGCCCCGACGCCATCTTGGCGCGGTTCGCGGCGGGGTGCAGGTCGTCGCCCTCCAGGAACGGCACGCCGAGCCGCTGCGCGAGCCGTGCTCCGACGGTGGACTTCCCGGACGCGGACACGCCCATCACGACCACCACCCGCGCACCCCCGTCCGGTCCGGCCAACGGGGCCTCCTCGGGGGCGCGGTGGGGAACTGCCGGTACCTCACCACTATCGCCCGGCACCAGGCGAAGTGCCGCGCGGCCCCTCGACGGCCGCGCTCGCCCATGGCGGCCGCACTCGTCAGGCGGGTCCGCCCGCTCTGGCGGATAGTGGTGGTGGGGCGGGACCACCTTCCAGCCGGCTCTCCGTACACGCCTCCGTACACACAGGAGGACCGATGCGTGTTTCACGTCCGCTGGCCGCGCTCGCCTGCGTCGCGTTGTCCGGAGTGGGGCTGGCCGCCTGTCAGGATCAGGCGGCCGGCACGGTCACCGGGCACAACGGCGTCAGACCGGTGCAGTCCTTCACGAACCCGTCGATCGGGGGGTGCCACCGTTTCCGGGCGGACGTCACCCGCGTCGACAACTTCACGCAGAACAGCATCCTGCTGTACAAGACACCCGACTGCACCGCGCCGAAGGGCAAGGAGAGCATCTACCTGAACATGCAGGGCTCGGACGTGGTGGTCAGGTCCACCGGACCGTGGCGCAGCTTCTCCTTCGCCCCCGAATGACCCCCACTGTCCCCGGCCGACGCCCGGGCGGACCCGGACACCGCACTCACGGGTCCTGCAGCCCCTCGTCGTCACGCAGCCTGCGCCAGATGTGGGTGCGGTGCAGCACGTACAGGGCGCCGCCCAGGACCACCACCTGCAGTGCCACGGCGAGCAGCCAGAACACGGCCCTGCTCTCCATCTCGTCCGTGAGATAGCTGAAGTTCATCCCGAAGTAGCCGGTCAGGAACGTCAGCGGCAGGAAGATCGTGGACACGATGGCGAGCCGGTTGATCACCCCGTTCTGCTCGCCCGACACCAGCGAGGAGTAGCTGGCGAAGGCGCGCCGGGTGGCCTCCTGCAGCGACTGGATGTCGGCGAGCACCAGGCGGCCGGTGTGCTGGAACTCCCGGGCGAGGTGCTGGCGCTCCTCGGGGAAGTCCCGGTTGAGCATCCTGCGCATGATCACCTCGTCCGTCGCCTGGAGGTAGGGCAGCAGGAAGTGGTGCAGAAGCGCGGCGCGCCGCCGCAGCCGCGCCAGGCGGTAGACCTGGTCGGGGCGCCGCCGGTCGAACATCTCGTCCTCGAGGTCCTCCACCACCAGCAGGTCCGCCACCGCGGCCCGGCGGAACGTGTCCAGGGCCTCCTGCAGCAGCAGGAACAGCACGGCCGCGGTGTCGGCCGGGTTCTCCTCGCCGAGCCGGGCGACGAGGCTCTCCAGCGGCCGGGCCGGTCCCCGGTGGAGGGTGACCAGGTGCCGTTCCGTCGCCATGACATGGACGTGGACGACCCGGCCGCCCTGGACGACGGGCACGACGAAGCCGGCCCGGTCGCCGAGGAACTGGGCCCGCACCGGCTCCTCCGCCCTGCCGAACCAGGGCGGACACTCGGACTCCAGGCCGAGCCCGCCGACGATCACGCCCCCGTCGGCGGCCGACTCGTGCGCAAGCTGGACGTCCACCAGCAGGAAGCCGGGGGCGGCCAGGAGTTCGCGTGCCTCCGCCAGGCCCGTACGCGTGGTGGCCCCTCCGGGCATCGACACCACCGATACGATCATCTGTCCTCACCGTGATCCCAGTTCCGTAGGTCCCACGGTGCGCACACTCACCCGCCGCCGGTCGCGGACACACGCGGGCGCGACGGCGGGTACCCCGGACGGATGAGCGCGGAAGGCCCCCGCCCGGCCGGTGCCGGTCAGTGGCTGCCGGCGAGTTCCCCGCTGAGGGTCTCGTGGATCCGGGAGCTGGGCTCGTTCAGCCCGACGATCTCGACGGTCTTGCCGCGCTGGGCGTACTTGGTCCACTCCCAGGGCGGTTTCCGGCTCTACACCGAGGCCGACGTCTCCCGCCTGATGGTCATCCGCCGTATGAAGCCGCTCGGCTTCACCCCGGACCGTGCCGGCCGGCCCGAGGCCTAGTGCCGTGGCCGGAAGGGTTTGCCGGGCATCGCGAGCCGGTGAACCTTACCGGTCGCAGCACTAGCCGCCATGGGGCCGGGCCAGGCCGTGGTCGTAGGCGAAGATCACCGCCTGGATGCGGTCCCGGGCGCCGATCTTGGACAGGACACGGCCGACGTGCGTCTTCACCGTGGACTCCGACAGCACGAAACGCGCGGCGATCTCGCTGTTGGTCCAGCCCTTGCCGATGGCGACGAGGATCTCGCGCTCGCGGTCGGTGAGGGCACTCAGGCGCGGATTCCCGTCGGAGCCGTCGCCGCCGGGTGGCACGAGACGGGCGAACTCGTGCAGCAGGCGGCGGGTGAGCGCGGGGGCGATCACCGCGTCGCCGACGGCCACGGCACGGATGCCCGCGAGGAGTTCCTCGGGGCGGGCGTCCTTGAGCAGGAAGCCGCTGGCCCCGGCGCGCAGGGCCGCGTGCACGTGCTCGTCGAGATCGAAGGTGGTCAGGACGAGGACCCGGGAACGGCCGCCGGTGGCGACGATACGGCGCGTGGCCTCGATGCCGTCCATGCCCGGCATGCGTACGTCCATCAGGACGACGTCGGGGCGCAGTTCGGCGGCCTTGCGCACGGCCTCGGTCCCGTGCGCGGCCTCGCCGACCACCTCCGTCCCGGGCACGGAGTCCAGCAGCATCCGGAAGCCGTACCGCTGGAGCGGCTGGTCGTCCACGACGAGCACGGTGGTCACCCGGCGGCACCGCCCTCGGGAGCGAGGTCGAGGGCGGCGCGCACCGTCCATCCCGGGCCCAGGGGACCCGCGCTGACGTGTCCGCCGTAGAGAGCCGCTCGTTCCCGCATGCCCACCAGTCCGTGTCCTTCCTCGTTCGCCGAGCCGGGACGACCGGCCGGAGCGGGCGGACCGGAGTCCTGGACGGAGATCGTCAGCCGCGCGTCCTCCACGACGATCGCCAGGTTCGCACGGGCACCGGCCCCGGCGTGCTTCAGGGTGTTCGTCAGGGCCTCCTGCACGATGCGGTAGACCGTGAGCTGCACCCCGCTGTCCAGGGCGTCGACGTCACCGGCCGTACGGTAGACGACCTCCAGGCCCGCGGCGCGCACCCCCTCGCACAGCGCGTCGATGTCCGCGAGACCCGGTTGCGGGCTCAGCTCGGGCCCGGCCCGCGGGCCGTCCCCCTCGCGCAGCACGCCGAGCACCCGGCGCAGTTCGCTCAGGGCCTGGCGGCCGGTGTCACCGATGAGGCGCAGGGCCTCCTCCCCCCGCTCCGGGGAGGCGGCGGTGGCGTAGGAGCCCGCGTCGGCGAGTGTGATGATGACGGACAGGTTGTGGCCGACGATGTCGTGCATCTCGCGCGCCACGCGCGCCCGTTCGGCCGCGACGGCCAGCCTGCCGCGCTGGTCGCGTTCGATCTCCAGCCGGGCCGCGCGGTCCCGCAGTCCGGCCAGTTGGGCCCGCCGGATGCGGATCATCAGGCCGAGCGCGAGGGCCGCGGTGGCCGTGCTGAGCAGGAAGAAGAGCGCGTCCGAGACCGGCACCGCCGCCGAGACACGCGCCGCGACCAGGCCCAGCGCACCCGCCAGGACCGCACAGGCCCAGGGCAGCTGCCGCAGCCGCCCGTGCAGGGCCAGGCTGTACAGGCCGACGAAGAGCGCGACGTCCGCACGGAGTGCGGCGCCGAGCGACCACTGGAGGACGAACACGGCGGTGACGGCGCCGAAGGCGACTGCGGGTGCCCGGCGTCGCCACAGCAGCGGCAGCACCAGCCCGGCCTGCACGGCCGCCATGCCCGCCACGGGCAACCGGGTGAACGCCACGCGGAAGCGGCGCGGTCCGTCGCCGTCCCCGCCGATCGCGTGCAGCAGGTCCGGCAGGCAGAACAGCGAGAACACCAGGACCACCACCGCGGCGTCCAGCACCCACGGACGGGCCCGGTCGGCGTGCCGGAGCCGCTGGCCGGCCCGGCCGAGCCGGGCGACCAGCGGCCCCATCCCACTGAGATCCTCGGCGGTCACGGAGGTCATCGGCCCATGATGCGGCCGGCGCTCACACGTCGCTGCGCAACAGCCGGTACGCCGCTCCGGCCAGCGCCAGGACCGTCCAGCCGAGGAAGACGAGGAGTCCGGCGCCCGGCGACAGGGTGGTCGAGTCGTGGGTCAGGGCGAAGACCGACTGGCCCGCGCGGCTCGGCAGATAGGGGTTGATGTCGCCCTGCCACGAGCTGGGCAGCAGGGAGACCAGTCCTGGTACGAGCATGAGGGCGGCCACGAGCACCGAGATGCCACCCGCCACCGACCGCAGCAGCGCGCCCAGAGCGGCGCCGATCACGGCGACCAGGCCGAGGTAGAGCCCGGCGCCCAGCAGACTGCGTACGACGCCGGCGTGGCCGAGGCTCACGGCGGCGGGCGTGCCGGAGACGATCCGGCTGCCGACGAGGAAGGCGACGAACGCGCCGACGGTCGCGACCACCAGGGCGACCACTCCGTACACCGCCGCCTTGGACCACAGCACGGGCAGCCGGCGCGGCACCGCGGCCATGGTCGAGCGGATCATCCCGGTGGAGTACTCACCCGCCGTGACCAGCACGCCGAGCACACCGAGGGCCAACTGGGCGAAGTTCGTGCCGAACAGCGACAGGCTCACGGCCGTCGCGTCGGCGAAGTCGCGCTCCACGGGCCGGCCCGAGCCGAGACCGGACTTGTAGTGGCTCGCGGCGATGACGCCGAAGGCGACGAGGAACACCAGGCCCAGGCCGAGGGTGATCCAGGTGGAGCGCAGGGACCAGAGCTTGGCCCACTCCGAGGACAGCACGCGGCGGCCGGTCACCCGGTAGGCGGGCCGGCCCTGAGCGGCCGGAGCGGTCTCGGGGGTCTCGGGTGTTGCCGTGAGGGTGCTCATGCCGCGCTCCCGGAGGTCTCGGTGCCGGTCGTGGAGCCGTGGTACTCCACGGCGTCCCGGGTCAGTTCCATGAATGCCTCCTCCAGCGACACCGCCTTCGAGGTCAGCTCGAACAGGGGGATCCCGTGCTCGGCGGCCTTCAGCCCGATCTCGCGCGCGGACACCCCGGTCACCTGCAGCTCCTCGGAGCCGATACGGCCGGTGATCTCCACGCCGGGACCGGCCAGCACGTCCCGCAGCCGCGTGGGGTCGGCCGTCGCGACCTTCACGCTGTCGCCGCCCGCCTCGCGGACCAGGTCCCGCACGGTCGTGTCGGCCAGCAGCCGGCCGCGTCCGACGATGATCAGGTGGTCCGCCACCAGCGACACCTCGCTCATCAGGTGCGAGGAGACGAAGACCGTGCGCCCCTCGGCCGCGAGGGAGGTGAGCAGGTTCCGGATCCAGCGCACACCCTCGGGGTCCAGGCCGTTGACGGGCTCGTCCAGCATCACCGTCTGCGGGTCGCCCAGCAGCGCGGCGGCGATGCCCAGGCGCTGTCCCATGCCGAGGGAGAAGGCTCCGGCCCGCTTCTTCGCGACGCTGCCGAGACCGGCCTGTTCGACGACCTCGTCGACCCGGCGGCGCGGAATGCCATGGGTGAGCGCGAGGGCCCTGAGGTGGTTGCGGGCCGAGCGGCCCGGGTGGACCGACTTCGCCTCCAGCAGCGCCCCGACCTCCTGCAGCGGCGCCCGGTGGTGGGCGTAGCGCTGTCCGTTCACCGTGACGGAGCCGCTCGTCGGCGCGTCGAGCCCGACGATCATGCGCATCGTCGTGGACTTGCCCGCGCCGTTGGGCCCCAGGAAGCCGGTCACCGTCCCCGGTCTCACCGTGAAGCCCAGACCGTCGACGGCTGTCTTCTCCCCGTACCTCTTGGTGAGCTGCTCTGCGTCGATCATTCGCGTTCTCCCTCGTTCGGGGGCTGCGGCGCCCGGCCCGCCCGACGCCTCCTCCGCAACGCTAGGACCGAGATGTCCGAATTCGGTGGTACCGGGGACCGAAGCCCGCACGGCAGGTGGTACCGGGGTACTACGACCCGGCGCTGTGCGCGTGGAACGACTCGTGGACAGGCGCCGGTGCGCGCGGTGCCGTGCGAGCGGTCAGGATGCGTTCAGGCGTTCGGTGGCACGGTCGGTGGTCGTCCACCTGAGCGTGACGCGCAAGGACGTCACCGAGCCTGAGCCTGCCGTTCGACACGCGGCCTGACCTGCCACACCGGACGCGTTCAGGGTGGGTTCAGGTCCTCTGTGTCACGGTTGAAAATCGCGACCGCTCGGCGGCCGGCTCATCTCATGGGGCGCTCGTCCCGCTTTCCGGGGGGCGAGCGCCCTGTCGGTTCGACCGGACAGGAGAGTTGAATTGGAGAAACCGGAGGTCCTCACCGACCTCGACGTGGCGGGCACGTCGAGCAGGACCAAGTCGGTGATGAAGAAACTGCCCGAGGTCACCCTGGCGTTCTGGGTCATGAAGATCGCCGCGACGACCCTGGGCGAGACGGCGGGCGACCTCTTCGCACAGACCCTGAAGCTGGGCTACTTCCTGACCACGGTCGTGCTGTTCCTCGTCTTCGTGGTGACGCTGGTGGTCCAGCTTCGGTCCAGCCGGTACAACCCGTTCTTCTACTGGACCGTGATCCTGTCGACCTCCATGGCCGGCACGACCATGTCCGACTTCATGAACCGGGACGCCAGTGCCAAGTACCTCTCGAACGGCGCGACGAAGCTGGGTTGGGGACCGCAGGGCCTGGGTCTCGGCTATCCCGAGGGAGCGGCGATCCTGATCTCGATCCTGCTGGCGATCTTCGTCGTCTGGAAGCTGAGCGGGATGACGTTCCAGATCCGCGACATCGTCACCTTCAGGGGTGAGGCCCTGTTCTGGGCGGCGATCCTCGTGTCGAACACCCTCGGCACCTCCATGGGCGACTTCCTCTCCGACAGCTCCGGCCTCGGCTACGCCGGTGGCGCACTGCTCGTGACCGGGCTGCTCGGTGTGCTCCTGGCGCTGATGAAGGTGCCCGCGGTGCCGAACGTCCTGCTGTTCTGGATCGCCTTCGTCCTCACCCGCCCCCTGGGCGCCACCGCGGGCGACTTCCTCACCAAGCCGGTCGCCAAGGGCGGTCTGGATCTGGGTACGGCGGGTTCGTCCGCCGTTCTCCTCGCCGTCCTGTTCGCGCTGATGGCGTACGCCCACGCGCAGGAACGCCGGTCGGTGAAGGAGGGGCAGGCACCGGTCACCCGGCCGGCAGGCTGACCGTGAACCTGGCTCCGCGCCTGTGCCCGGGGTCGTGGGACACCTCACCACCGACGGCGCGGGCCAGGCGCCGCGCGAGCGGCAGCCCCAGGCCCGCGCCGTCGTGCCCGTCGCCGGGATCGGCGCGCCGGCCGGGCTGGAACAGCTCGTCCCCGAACGTCTCCGGCACACCGGGCCGTCGTCGGCGACATCGATCCGCACGGCGCCGGGGACGTGCCACGCGGACACGGTCACGCGCGAACGGGCGTAGCGGGCGGCGTTGGTGAGCAGCGGGCTGAGGCCGACGCGATGCCGGTGGTGGCCGGCCGCAGTGCCGTCGCGCCGTCGGCGGCCGGGACCGGGTCGAAGTCCTCCTCCGCGGCGCAGGACGTCACGCAGGGTCTGATCGTCCTCGACCACCAGGATCCTGGGGCGCATGGTCATCCGTCGGCATCGTGGCCGGGTCGGTCGGGCGGGTGAGGAAGGAGGCGGGCAGCAGGTGGGCGGCCGCGCACAGGCACGCTCCCAGCCAGCCGGCGGCGAACAGCCAGCCGCCCATGACGTCGGTGAGCCAGTGCACGCCCAGGAAGCCGCGGGTCAGTCCCACCAGCAGACCCCAGCAGCCGACGGCGATGCGCAGTGCCGTGCCACCGCGCGGGGCGCGCAGGGTCAGCGCGACGATCAGTATCCCGGCGGTGAGGGCGGCCGTGGTGGTGTGCCCGGACGGGAACGCCCAGCCGCTCGCATGTGTCGCCCAGTCCCCGTGCGGTGGGCGGGGCCGGTGGACCAGCACCATCACGCAGTACCGCAGCGCCTGTCCCAGCCCCAGGCAGGCGAGACTGAGGGCGGCCGCGAGCAGCCGCCGCCGCGCGGTGCGTCCCGCCACGGCGCCGGCCACGGCCGCGATGACCCAGGGAACGACACCCGTACCGGTGTGGGTCACGCCCCGTGCCACGGCCACGGCCACTTCGGGGCGGTGGCCGACCGCCCAGGTGAGGAAGCCGTCGTCCAGCCACAGCGGTGAACCGCCCCGGCCGACGACGACCATGGTCAGCACGGTGAACGCCACCCATGCGCCGAGGCCGGCGCTGCCGGCCAGTTCGGCGGTGTCCTCGCGATTCACGAAGTCGACAGCAGCGGACGGAGCGGAGCCGCCGCGGTCATCCGGCGGGCCAGTGCCGGAGACCCGTGCCGGACCACCGGCACCAGGACGAGCGCCGCGAGCCCGCCCACCACCAGCCCGGTCACGACGTCGTGCGGATAGTGCACGCCGACCCAGACCCGGGAGACCGCCATGGCGACCGCCGCCCCGCAGGCGACCGCGCCCAGCCGCCGCGAGACGAACAGCAGCGCCACGGCGGCGGCCGCGGCGATCGCCGCGTGGTTGCTGGGGAACGACCAGTCACCGGGCGCCGGGCACGCCTCCAGGGTTCTCACCGGCAGGCTCCGGCACGGCCGGTCCTCGCGCACGACCAGCTTCAGTACGGCATCGACGCCGTATGCCAGGACCACGACCACCGGCACGGCCAGCGCCGTCACCGCCGCTGCCGCCCCGGTCCGCCGGGCCCGCCACCAGCCGAGGACCATGAGCACGGCGAACACCGCCAGCCCGTAGGCGGACCACACCGTCACCGCGGAGTCCAGCCAGCCCGGCGAGTGCTGCGCGAGATCCGTCACGTCCCGGTAGGCGGAGCCGTCGATCGACGCCCCGTCGAACGCCAGGATCATCCGCGGACCTCCTTCTCCTTGGCACGCCCGCGGCCGCGGTACAGCTCGGCGGCGAGCGGGATCAGCGACACCACGACGATCAGCGCGACCAGCGGGAGCAGATAGCGGTCCACGTTCGGGATCGAGGAGCCCAGCGCGTAGCCCGCCAGGGTCAGGCCGAGGCTCCACACCAGGCCGCCGGCCACCTGCCACACGGTGAACGCCCGGAGGGGCACCTCCAGCGCCCCCGCCAGCGGATTGAGCACGGTCCGCACCACCGGTACGAATCTCGCCAGGAAGATCGCCTTGGCGTGCCCGTAGCGCCCGAGCAGCTCCTCCGCTCTCACCGCGCCCTCACGCAGGCGCGCCGAGCGGCTGCGCGCCAGCAGTGCACCGCCCGCACGGCGCCCGATCAGGTAACCGCATTGGGCGCCGGCCAGCGCGCCGAACGCCGCGGCGGCCAGCAGCGGCCCCAGCGACAGGTGTACGCCGTGCCGCCCCGAGCCGGTGCACAGCAGGCCGGCCGTGAACAGCAGGGAGTCGCCGGGCAGGAAGAACCCGATCAGCAGGCCCGTCTCGGCGAACATCACCACACCGACCCCCAGCACGCCGAAGGCGGCCAGCAGCGACTGCGCGTCGAGCGGGTTCACCGCGAGCTGGGACGACAGAACCACGGGTGTGGTCATCGGCATGAGTCCTCTCCGGGCGCACGGCACCCCAGCCGTCTACAATTCCGTAGACTGACTACGTTACTGTAGACGAGCGCGAGGCGCGGATCGTTCCCCCGGCCCGGAAAGACGAAAGCGGGGTCCGAAGACCCCGCCCAGGACAAGAACAAGAACCGCGAGACGCCGCCTCAGGGCCAGACCAGGCAATAAGGCTGATGCCCCGCCTCATGCAGCCGGTGCGAGAAGTCCTGCCACTCGTGCAGCAGCTGGTACACGTTGAACGCGTCCCGGGGGCCGCCCCGGTCCGGGACCGTCGACCAGATGAAAGCCGCCGCGCCCACCGTCTCCTCGCCGATGCCGCGGAGCGGGTCGACGACCGTCATGGGGAGCTTGACGACGGCGTAGTCGGGGTGCAGGACGACCAGCTCGAGCGGTGGCACCTTGTGCAGGGGGACGCCCTCGATGCCGGTCAGCACCATGGCGGCCATCGTCTCCGGCTTGATCTTGGTGAACATGCCGTTCATGCCCAGCTCGTCGCCGCCGAGTTCCTCGGGACGCATCGAGATGGGGACGCGGGCCGCCGTCGCGCCGTCCGGCGCGCCGAAGTATTTGTACGTCACCCCCACCCGACCACCATTTCTGCTTCCCGTCCGCGACCGGTCGATCCGCCGGTCGTTCCGCTCGGGCTCACCCGGAACATCCTGTGTCTGACGTGCGTCGGCCTGACGTGCCTCGGTCGTTTCCTCCACCTCGCGCCGGTGCCTTCCCCGCCGGGCGCGCCGAGGACCCAGGTCGTCAGTCCCCTCGCCCAGTCCGCCACCGCGATGCATATCTCCACCCGACTGCTTTTCTAGGACGCGTGGCCCCCGCCGCGCAACCCGATCATCGTGTCAGTGACCTCCCCCACGGCCGCCCGCCGAAACGTGCGGTGAAACACCAGTCCGCGGGATCATCCCGGTCACTGATCACTACGTGCCGTATGAGCTGTGTGTATCAGCTCTCAGTCTCGCAGATGGCGCGGCCGTGACCCCGAGGCCGGCCGCTCGATGCCCGGGTCGCGGCCTACCCTGAGGTGGTCACCACCCGAACCGGAGTCCGAGAGGCCGGAGAAGCCGCACGTCATGAGTGCCATGAGCGAACTGCCCTATCCCTACGAAGCGCCGGTGTCGCAGGCGCTCTTCGACCGCGCGTCGGCCGTCACGCCGGGCGGCGTGAACTCCCCGGTGCGCGCCTTCCGTGCCGTGGGCGGCACGCCCCGGTTCATGGTCTCCGGCAAGGGGCCGTACCTGACCGACGCCGACGGGCGGGAGTACGTCGACCTGGTGTGCTCCTGGGGGCCGATGATCCTCGGCCACGCGCACCCCGAGGTGATCGCCGCCGTGCAGGAGGCCGTCGCCCGCGGCACGTCCTTCGGCACCCCGGGTGAGGGCGAGGTCGCCCTCGCCGAGGAGATCGTCGCGCGGGTGGAGCCCGTGGAGGAGGTGCGGCTGGTCAGCAGCGGCACCGAGGCGACCATGTCGGCGATCCGGCTCGCCCGGGGCTTCACCCGGCGGTCCAAGGTCGTCAAGTTCGCCGGCTGCTACCACGGCCACGTGGACTCCCTGCTGGCCGCCGCCGGGTCCGGCGTCGCCACCTTCGCGCTGCCCGACACGCCCGGTGTCACCGGTGCCCAGGCCGGCGACACGATCGTGCTGCCGTACAACGACCTGGAAGCCGTGCAGGAGGCCTTCCACCGGCACCCGGGCGAGATCGCCTGTGTGATCACCGAGGCCTCGCCGGGCAACATGGGTGTCGTCCCGCCGGCCCCCGGCTTCAACCAGGGGCTCAAGGACGCGTGCCGCAGGCACGGCGCCCTCTACATCTCCGACGAGGTGATGACGGGGTTCCGGACCAGCCGTGCCGGGTGGTACGGCATCGACGGGGTCAAGCCCGACCTGATGACCTTCGGGAAGGTCATGGGTGGCGGCTTCCCCGCCGCCGCGTTCGGCGGCCGGGCCGACGTCATGGCCCACCTCGCGCCCGCCGGGCCCGTCTACCAGGCCGGCACCCTCTCCGGTAACCCCGTCGCCACCGCCGCCGGACTCGCCCAGCTCCGGCTGCTCGACGACGCGGCGTACGACACGGTCGACGCGGTCTCCACGCAGATCCAGAACCTCGTCACCGAGGCGCTGAGCAAGGAAGGCGTCGCGCACCGGCTGCAGACCGCCTCCAACATGTTCTCCGTGTTCTTCATCGACCGGCAGGTGCGGGACTACGAGGACGCCAAGCGGCAGGAGTCCTTCCGCTTCACCGCCTTCTTCCACTCGCTGCTGTCGAACGGCGTCTACCTGCCGCCGTCGTCCTTCGAGTCCTGGTTCGTGTCCACGGCCCACGACGAGCGGGCCATCCAGAAGATCGCCGACGCCCTCCCGGCGGCGGCCCGAGCGGCCGCGGAGGCCACGGCAGCATGAGCAGCAACGGCAGCGAGAAGGACATCACCGTCGTCCACGTCATGCGGCACGGCGAGGTCGAGAACCCGGGCGGCATCCTCTACGGGCGCCTGCCCGGCTATCACCTGTCCGAGCTGGGCCGGAAGATGGCCGACCGGGTCGCCGAGCACCTCTCCACCCGGGACGTCACGCACGTCTGCGCCTCCCCGCTGGAGCGCGCCCAGGAGACGGCCACACCGATCGCCAAGGCGCACGGTCTCGACCTGGCCACCGACGCGCGGCTCATCGAGGCCGACAACGTCTTCCAGGGCAAGACCTTCGGGGTCGGGGACGGCGCGCTGCGCAAGCCCGACAACTGGAAGCACCTCTTCAACCCGTTCCGGCCGTCCTGGGGCGAGCCGTACGTCGACCAGGTCGTACGCATGATGGGCGCGCTGCACGCGGCCAGGGACCGGGCCCGCGGGCACGAGGCGGTGCTGGTCAGCCACCAGTTGCCGATCTGGATCGTGCGGTCGTACGTCGAGAAGCGGCGGCTGTGGCACGACCCGCGCAAGCGGCAGTGCACGCTCGCGTCGCTGACGACCTTCACCTTCCAGGGCGACCGGATCGTCTCCGTCGGCTATTCCGAGCCCGCCATCGACCTGGTCCCGGTCCATCTCCGGGCCGGTGCCAAGCCGCAGAAGGGCAAGGGGACGGCTCAGGGCAAGGCCTTCGGAGCCTGATCCGCCCTTTTGCCTGGCCTGTTACGAAAAGCATAAAGAAGTATCGGAACCTCCCCGATCGTCACGCCCTCTGACTGGGTGACCACCAGCAGGCGTGACGAATCGGGGATCTCCATGCGCACCTTCTCCCGGACCGACCGGATGCTCTCCCGCAGGGGAGTGCTGGGCCTCGGCGCGGGCGCGGCGGCCGCCGCCTCGCTCGCCGGCTGCGGGACCCTCAAGTCCTCGGACGAGAGCGGGCGCCCGTCCGGTTCCGGCCACGCGGACGGCGGAAAGGGCGGGGCGGGCAAGGGCGGGAGCACGGCGCAGCCGGCCCGGCCCATCGGTGACGGCTCCACGTCGTTCACCGGCCGGCAGCCGCACCAGCCCGCGAAGCCCGAGCCGCTGGAGCCGGGCCAGACCCCTCCGCAGTTCGTGATCTTCTCCTGGGACGGCGCCGGCGAGGTCGGCAACGGCCTCTTCCCGCGCTTCCTCGACCTGGCCAAGGAGCACGGCGCGAGCATGACCTTCTTCCTCTCGGGGCTGTATCTGCTGCCCGAGTCGAAGAAGCGGCTCTACGAGCCCCCGAACAACCCGCGCGGCGCCTCCGACATCGGCTACCTCAGCGACCCCCACGTCAGGTCGACCCTGGCCAACGTGCGCCGGGCCTGGCTCGAGGGGCACGAGATCGGCACCCACTTCAACGGGCACTTCTGCGCCGGCTCCGGCTCGGTCGGCAACTGGACCCCGCAGCAGTGGCGGAGCGAGATACGGCAGGCCAAGGCCTTCGTGAAGGAGTGGCGGACCAACACCGGCTGGACCGACCTGCCGTCGCTGCCGTTCGACTACGACAAGGAGCTGGTCGGCGGCCGCACCCCCTGTCTGCTCGGCCAGAACAACCTGCTGCCCACCGCCCGCGAGCTGGGCTGGCGCTACGACGCCTCCTCGCCGGGCGGCCGCCAGGTGTGGCCGCTGAAGCGGATGGGGATCTGGGACCTGCCGCTCCAGCAGATACCTTTCCCCGGACGCTCCTTCGAGGTCCTGTCCATGGACTACAACATGCTGGCCAACCAGTCCGTCAACTCGACCAACGCGCCCGCCTACAACCACCCGGGCTGGCGGACCCAGTCCGCCCAGGCCTACACCCAGGGATTCCAGCGGGCGTACGAGACGAACCGGGCACCCTTCTTCATCGGCAACCACTTCGAGCAGTGGAACGGCGGCATCTACATGGACGCCGTCGAGCAGGCTTTCAAGCACATCGCGCGTGAGAAGGAGAAGGGCGGGGACGTGCGGCTGGTCTCCTTCCGGCAGTTCGCGGACTGGATGGACGTGCAGAAGCCCGAGGTGCTCGCCCGGCTGCGCACCCTGGAGGTGGGGCAGCGGCCGGCCGGGGGCTGGAAGGAGTTCCTGCGGGACGCCAAGTCGGCCGCGGGGAGTGCCGCGTGAGGAATTGCCTGAAATGTCCCGTGTAAATAGCTCCTGAAATGCGGTTTTCCGCCCGCCAGGGGGGTGCGCGAGATCCTCGGAACAGGCATGCGAAACTTTTCACATGAGTACCCGTAGCCGCGCCGTCCTGCTCAGCGCCATGGCCGCCGTCACGGCCCTGACCCTGTCCGCGTGCGGCAACGGCGGCACCTCCGGCGGAGGCGGCAACACCAACTTCGTCACCGGCAACAACGGCATCGACACCGCGTCCCAGGGCAAGCGGGCCGCCGCGCCCGACCTGTCCGGCAGGACCATCGACGGCAAGACCCTCGACATCGCCGACTACAAGGGCAAGATCGTCGTCGTCAACGTCTGGGGCTCCTGGTGCGGCCCTTGCCGCGAGGAGGCCCAGTACTTCGCCAAGGTCTCCAAGGCGTACGAGGGCAAGGGCGTGCAGTTCGTCGGCATCAACACCCGGGACACCAGCACCACCCCCGCGCTCGCCTTCGAGCAGGAGCACGGGATCGGCTACCCGAGCCTGTACGACCCGACGGGCAAGCTGATGCTCCGCTTCAGGAAGGGCACGCTCAACCCGCAGCTCATCCCCTCCACGCTCGTCATCGACAAGGACGGGAAGGTCGCCGCGCGGGCGCTGGAGGCGCTCGACGACACGGCGCTGCTGAAGATGCTCAAGCCGGTCCTCGCGGAGAAGTGACGTGAGCGCGACTCTCCTGCTGGCCGCCGCCGGAACGGGCCCGAACGACACCGTGCTGAACGGCGCCCTGCTGGTCGCCCTGCCGATCGCCCTGCTCGGCGGCCTCGTGTCCTTCTTCTCGCCCTGCGTGCTGCCGCTCGTCCCCGGCTACCTCTCCTACGTCACCGGGATCGCCGGCACCGACCTCGCCGAGGCCAGACGGGGCCGCATGGTCGCCGGTGCCTCGCTGTTCGTCCTCGGCTTCAGCGCCGTGTTCATCTCCAGCGGGGCGCTGTTCGGCTACTTCGGCTGGACCCTCCAGGACAACAAGGGCACCCTGTCCCGGGTGCTCGGCGTGCTCATGATCCTGCTGGGCGTCTTCTTCATGGGGCTGATGCCCTGGTTCACCCAGCGCGAGTTCCGCTTCCACAAGCGGCCGACCGCGGGCCTGGTGGGCGCGCCCCTGCTGGGCGCCCTGTTCGGTGTCGGCTGGACGCCCTGCATCGGACCGACCCTCGCCGCGGTGAACTTCCTCTCCTGGCACGAGTCGAGCGCCGGGCGCGGAGCGGTGCTGATGATCGCCTACTGCCTGGGCCTCGGTGTGCCCTTCGTCCTCACCGCGGTCGCCTTCCGCAAGGCGCTCGGCGCCTTCGGCTGGGTCAAGCGCCACTATGTCTGGGTGATGCGCGCCGGCGGCACGATGATGATCGTGACCGGTGTACTGCTGCTGACCGGGGCCTGGGACCACCTGGTGAACGAGATGCAGAGCTGGTCCGACGGCTTCACTGTGGGGATCTGATCGATGAGCACAACCGAAACCGACAAGGGCAGCGAGCAGGAGGAACTGGGAGCGGCCGGCTCCCAGCTCTCCACCGCCCCGCAGGAAGAGACCGTGAGCCTGCCGGGCCTCGGCGTGATCGGCTGGGCGCGCTGGTTCTGGCGTCAGCTCACCTCCATGCGGGTGGCGCTGCTGCTGCTCCTGCTGCTCTCGCTCGGCGCCATCCCCGGCTCGCTGATCCCGCAGACCGGCGCCGACGTCACCAAGGTCGACGACTTCCGCGCGGCCCACACGACGCTCGCGCCGGTCTACGACCGGCTCGGCCTCTTCCACGTCTACAGCTCGGTGTGGTTCTCCGCGATCTACATCCTGCTGTTCGTCTCCCTCATCGGCTGCATCGTCCCGCGCACCTGGCAGTTCGTCGGCCAGCTCCGCGGCCGTCCGCCGGGCGCGCCCAGGCGTCTCGACCGGCTGCCCGCCTACACCACCTGGCGCACCGAGGCCGAGCCCGAGCGGGTTCGCGAGGCCGCGCTCACGCTCATGCGCAAGCGCCGCTTCCGGGCCCATGTCGCCGGTGACGCCGTCGCCGCCGAGAAGGGCTATGTGCGTGAGCTGGGCAACCTGATCTTCCACATCGCGCTGATCGTGCTGCTGGTCGCCTTCGCCTCCGGCCAGATGTACAAGTCGGACGGCACCAAGCTGATGGTCGAGGGCGACGGCTTCTCCAACGCCCTGCCGATGTACGACGACTTCAAGTCCGGCAGCCTGTTCACCACCGACGACCTGTCGCCGTTCAGCTTCGGCCTGAAGGACTTCAACGGCACCTACGAGCTGACCGGCCCGAACCGCGGCACCCCGCGCACCTACCAGGCGAAGGTCAAATACAGCGAGGGCGCGGACGGCACGGACCGGACGACCACCATCAAGGTCAACGAGCCGCTGAAGATCGGCGACGCCAAGGTCTACCTCGTCAGCCACGGCTACGCGCCCGTCATCACCGTCCGCGACGGCAGGGGCAAGGTCGTCTACCAGGACGCCGTGCCGCTGCTGCCCCTCGACGGCAACGTCACCTCGCAGGGCGTGATCAAGGTGATGGACGGCTACCGCGACGCCCGGGGCAAGAAGGACCAGCTCGGCGTCCGGGCCTTCTTCCTGCCGACCTTCGGCGGCGGCGCCTCGGTGCTCTCGCAGTTCCCGGCGCTGCTGAACCCCGTGCTCAACCTCGAGCCGTACCACGGCGACCTCGGCGTCAACTCGGGCATCCCGCAGAGCGTGTACCAGCTCGACAAGACCCACATGAAGGGCTTCAAGGACACCAAGGGGCAGCAGTTCAGGGGGAACCTCAAGCCGGGTCAGACCCTGAAGCTCCCGGACGGCGCCGGCTCGATCACGCTCGAGAAGGACATCAAGGAGTGGGCCGGCTTCGAGATCGTCCAGGAGCCGGGCGGCACCTGGGCGCTCCTCGGTGCGTTCGGCGCGATCTTCGGCCTGGCCGCCTCCCTGTTCATCCAGCGCCGCCGTGTCTGGGTGCGTGCGGTGCGCGGCGCCGACGGTGTCACCGTGGTCGAGATGGCCGGGCTCGGCCGCAGCGAGTCCGCCAAGGTGCCCGAGGAGTTGGCTGACCTCGCCGCGACCCTCTACGACCAGGCGCCGGGGGCACCCGACCCCGACGACTCCACCCCATCCCCCGCTGGACCTGCCGAAGGGGCCGAGAAGTGACTCTCGCCGCCGCAACCGAGCTCGCCGCCGCGACCAACGAACACCTGGCGAGCATCAGCAACACGCTGATCTACTCGTCCATGGCCGTCTACACGCTGGCCTTCTTCGCCTACATCGCCGAGTGGCTGTTCGGCAGCCGCAGCAAGGTCGGCCGTACGGCCGCCGCGCTGACCGCAGGCGCCGAGCGCAGGGCGGGCGCGCCCGCCGTCACCGTCAAGAGCGCCGGGGGGACCGCCGTACTGGAGCGGCCGAAGGTCGTCGTGCGCTCCGCGTCCGGCTCGCGGGACGTGCCGGACGGGCCCGGTGCGCACGGCGGCGACGAGCAGGGCGACATGTACGGCCGGATCGCCATCTCGCTCACCGTGCTCGCCTTCCTCGTGGAGCTCGCCGGCGTCGGCGCCCGCGCGGCCTCCGTGGAGCGGGCGCCGTGGGGCAACATGTACGAGTTCAACATCACCTTCTCCACGGTCGCGGTCGGTGTGTACCTGGCGCTGCTGGCGCTGCGGAAGAACGTGCGCTGGCTCGGCCTGTTCCTGGTCACCACGGTCCTGCTCGACCTCGGTCTGGCCGTGACCGTGCTGTACACCGCCAGCGACCAGCTCGTCCCGGCGCTGCACTCGTACTGGCTGTACATCCACGTCTCCACCGCGATCTTCTGTGGCGCGGTGTTCTACGTCGGCGCGGTCGCCACGATCCTGTACCTGTTCAAGGACTCCTACGAGAGCAAGCTGGAGTCCGGCGGCAAGCCCGGCGGCTTCGCGCGCTCGGTGCTGGAGCGGCTGCCCGCCTCGGCCTCGCTGGACAAGTTCGCCTACCGCGTCAACGCGGCCGTCTTTCCGCTGTGGACGTTCACGATCATCGCGGGCGCGATCTGGGCGGGCGACGCCTGGGGCCGCTACTGGAACTGGGACCCCAAGGAGACCTGGTCCTTCATCACCTGGGTCGCCTACGCCTGCTACCTGCACGCGCGGGCCACGGCCGGCTGGAAGGGCCGCAAGGCCGCCTACCTGGCGCTGATCGCGTTCGGCTGCTGGCTGTTCAACTATTACGGCGTCAACATCTTCGTCACCGGCAAGCACTCGTACGCGGGCGTGTGACCGCCCGGTCGGTGACACTGGTGCCATGAGCGGTTCCATCGAACAGGGCATCAGTCAGACGCACGGGAACACGCACATACTCCACTTCCTCGTGCGGCTCCCGAGGACCATGGAAGAGGTCTGGACGGCGGTGGCCACGCCCGCGGGACTCGCGGGCTGGTTCACCGCCGTCGACGTTCTCGAGCCCAGACTCGAGGGCGAGATCGCCTTCCGGGGCCTGGGTGACGGGCGGGTCACCGCGTGGGACGTGGACCGGGTCGCCGAGTACGCCGTGGCGGGCGGCCGGATGCGGTTCCATCTGGAGCGTGAGCCACAGGGCGGTTGCGTGCTGCGCTTCACCCACGAGTTCCAGGGCGAGGGCGAGTCGGAGACGGCCTGGCGCACCAGGTTCGAACGGTTGATCGAGAATTTGGGTTCCTCGCCCCCGCCGCCCGATCAAGAGGCGTCGGAGCCCCTTCCCGGGCAGTACACCTGACACCGCCGCGGGCGGGGGCCGTGAGCCGAAGCGGGTGAACCGGCTCCGGCGGACGGAGTTCGACGCCCGCTTCCCCGGACTGCTCGACCTGGTGCTCCGGGGCGACTGACCGCCGTACCCCGGCCACCTGCGCGCATCGGCGGCGCCGATGGCCCCATCGGCAGGACGCCCCAGCGGCGCGTGGACCGGCCCCGGCGGCCGTCCGTAGCGTCGGCGCCATGACCTCAGAGCACACGGGCACGGCCCAGCTGACCACCGCGATGATGCTGTCCGGCACCCTCGGCGTCTTCGTCGTCGAGTCCGGTGCCCCGCCCTTCGACGTCGTCTTCTTCCGCGTCCTGTTCGGCGCCCTGGCCCTCGGCGGCTACGTGGTGGCCCGCGGATGGCTGCGCGACCACGGTTTCACCCCGCGCACCCTCGGCCTCGCGGTCCTCGGCGGGGTGTTCATCGTCTTCAACTGGGTGCTGCTGTTCCAGTCGTACGAGAACACGTCCATCTCGGTGGCCACCGTGGTCTACCACACGCAGCCCTTCTACGTGGTGCTGCTCGGCGCCCTGCTGTTCCGCGAGCGGCTCACCGCCGCCCGGGTCGGCTGGATCGGCGTCGCCTTCGCCGGCCTCATCCTCGTCTCCGGGGTGACCCCCGCCGACTTCACCGGCGGCGGCGCGTACCTGACCGGCATCGGCCAGGCCCTGCTCGCCGCCCTGCTGTACGGGCTGTCCACCCTGGTCACCAAGCGGATCACCGGCGTGCGCCCGCACCTGATCGCCCTCGTCCAGGTCCTGGTCGGCATCCCCCTGCTGCTGCCCTTCGCCGACTTCGGCGCCATGCGGGGCACCGGCTGGGACTGGGGCTGGCTGGCCGGCCTCGGGCTGCTGCACACCGGCGTGATGTACGTCCTCATGTACGCCGCCTACGCCAAGCTGCCCACCGCCAAGATCGCCGTACTCGCCTTCGTCTACCCGGCCGTCGCGATGGTCATGGACTGGGCGGTGTACGGCCACCACATCGGACTGGTGCAGACCCTCGGCGTCCCGCTCATCGTCACCGCGAGCCTCAAGGTCACCCTTGCTCGGAAACCAGTCTCCGCGCCTGCTCCACGAACAGCCGGGCATGCGCCGGAAGCCGCTTCCCGGACCGCCACGCCAACTGCGTGCGAAGCGTGAACGGCGGCTCCCAGGCCAGGAGTACGAGAGTGCCCGCCGCGAGTTCGGCGGCGACCGTCACCTCGGGCAGCAGCGCCGTCCCGAGACCAGCCGCCGCCGCGCGCTTGGTGGCCTCGATCGTGCCGAACTCCATGAACTCCACCGGCCCCAGCGCCGTCAGCTCCCGCTCGAACAGGTCCCGGTAGGCGCAGCCCGGCTCGGTCGCCAGCAGCGCCCGGCCGGTGAGGTCGGCGGTCGCGACGGGCTTCCCGGCCAGGTCGTGCCCCGGCGCCGCCACCAGCGCCAGAGGCTCCACCGCCAGCACCGTGCTCTCCAGGCCCGGGTGCTCGGTCTCCGCCTCCATCAGGAACCCGACGTCGTACGTGCCCTGACGCAGCGCCTGCCGGGTCTCGTCGCCGATGGTGGTGCGCAGCGCGAGCCGCACCGCGGGGTGGCGATGGTGGAAGAACTCCAGCAGCGGGGGCAGCCGGTAGGAGGTCAGGGACTCCATGGTGCCGACGGTGAGGGTGCCGGCCGGCTCCTCGGCGCCGGTGACCGCGGCCCGTGCCTCCTCGGCCAGCTCGATGATCCGCCGGGCGTAGGGCAGCAGCCGCTCACCCGCCTCGGTGAGCCGGATCCGGCCACCGAGCCGGTCGAACAGCTCGGCGCCCAGCGACGACTCCAGGGCCCGGATCTGACTGGTCACACTGGACTGCGCGTACGACAGCTCGGCCGCGGCCCGGGTGAAGCTCAGGACGGTGGCGACCTTCTCGAAGGTGACGAGCAGCCTCAGTTCCACGGGTTCAGTCGTTCCCGGGGTCGTCCCGATCGAGGGACTTCAGGAACTCGGGGTTGTCGTCGGGGGCGACCCAGCCCGAGTCCGGGTGCCGCTCGGCGGGCGTGCCACTGTTCGCGGCGGCCGGCTCCCGGACCTTGCCGGTGATCAGCCAGGCGACCGGGCCCACCAGCACCCAGCCGAAGACCAGGACGACGAGCAGCCACGCGCCCTTCGGCAGGTGGCGCACTTCTTCCTCGGGGGTGTTCAGGCAGTCGACGAAGGCGTAGATCCACAGCGCCAGCACCAGCAGGACGGGCAGATACCTGAGCATGACGTCGCGATCTCCCGAAGGTGTGGGACGGCCCCGGTGACAAGCCCAGGTTATCGGGTGACGGGCTGTGCCGACCCGGGGGCCGACACCGGACTCCCCGCCCGGGCAGGGGCGGGCGCAGGACAAAGGGGTACGTCGGCGATACTTGGGCGCATGGCTTACGACGATCTTCGCTCCCTGCTCAGGGCGCTGGAGCGCGAGGGAGACCTCAAGCGCATCAAGGCCGAGGTCGACCCGTACCTGGAGGTCGGGGAGATCGTCGACCGGGTCCAGAAGTCGGGCGGCCCCGCGCTGCTGTTCGAGAACGTGAAGGGCTCCACGATGCCCCTCGCGATGAACGTCTTCGGCACCGACCGGCGGCTGCTGAAGGCGCTGGACCTGAAGTCGTACGGCGAGATCTCCGAGAAGATCGGCGGGCTGCTGCGGCCCGAGCTGCCGCACGGGTTCGTGGGCGTGCGCGAGGCGTTCGGGAAGCTCGGCGCGATGGCGCACGTGCCGCCGAAGAAGGTGAAGCCCGACCACGCGCCCGTGCAGGAGGTCGTGCTGCGCGGCGAAGAGGTCTACCTCGACCGGCTCCCGGCGTTGTTCACCTGGCCGCAGGACGGCGGTTCCTTCTTCAACCTGGGCCTGACCCACACCAAGGACCCCGACACCGGCATCCGCAACCTCGGCCTGTACCGCCTGCAGCGGCACGACAAGCGGACCATCGGCATGCACTGGCAGATCCACAAGGACAGCCGGAACCACTACCAGGTGGCGGCCCGGCGCGGCGAGCGGCTGCCCGTCGCCATCGCCTTCGGCTGCCCGCCCGCCGTGACCTACGCCTCGACGGCTCCGCTGCCCGGGGACATCGACGAGTACCTGTTCGCCGGGTTCGTCGCGGGCAAGCGGATCGAGATGGTCGACTGCAAGACGGTCCCGCTCCAGGTCCCCGCCAACGCCGAGGTCGTGCTGGAGGGCTGGCTGGAGCCCGGCGAGATGCTCCCGGAGGGCCCCTTCGGCGACCACACCGGCTTCTACACCCCGCAGGAGCCGTTCCCGGCGCTGACCATCGACTGCGTGACGATGCGCAAGCGGCCGCTGCTGCAGTCGATTGTGGTCGGCAGGCCGCCCACCGAGGACGGCCCCCTCGGCCGCGCCACGGAGCGCTTCTTCCTGCCGCTGCTGAAGATCATCGTCCCGGACATCGTGGACTACCACCTGCCCGAGGCCGGCGGCTTCCACAACTGCGCGATCGTCTCGATCGACAAGAAGTACCCCAAGCACGCGCAGAAGGTGATGCACGCGATCTGGGGGGCACACATGATGTCCCTGACCAAACTCATCGTGGTCGTGGACGCCGACTGCGATGTGCACGACCTGCACGAGGTCGCCTGGCGTGCCCTGGGAAACACCGACTACGCCCGCGACCTCACGGTCGTCGAAGGCCCCGTCGACCACCTGGACCACGCCTCCTACCAGCAGTTCTGGGGCGGCAAGGCGGGCATCGACGCGACGAAGAAGTGGCCCGAGGAGGGCTACACGAGGGACGGCGGATGGCCGGAGATGGTCCTGTCGGACCCGGATACGGCGGCCCTGGTGGACCGCCGCTGGAAGGAGTACGGCCTGTGAGCAGCGCCTCCGCGGCACTACCGCGGCCGGGACGCACCAAGGCGTTCCTGCGCCTGGTGATGATCGAGCACTCGGTCTTCGCGCTTCCCTTCGCCTACATCGCCGCCCTCACCGCGATGTTCCAGCTCGACCGGAACGTCCACTGGGGCCGGCTCCTGCTCGTCACGGTCTGCATGGTGGGGCTGCGCACGTTCGCGATGGCGGTCAACCGGATCATCGACCGCGAGATCGACGCCCGCAACCCGCGCACGGCCCAGCGAGAGCTGGTCACCGGCGCGATGTCGGTGCGGCACGCCTGGACCGGCGCGCTGGTCGCGCTCGTGGTCTTCCTGGGCGCCGCGGCCCTGCTGAACCCGCTGTGCCTGGCGCTCGCTCCCCTCGCGGTGATCCCGATGGTGGTCTACCCGTACGGCAAGCGGTTCACCAACTTCCCGCAGGCCATCCTGGGCCTGGCCCAGGCGATGGGCCCGGTCGGCGGCTGGCTGGCGATCACCGGTGAGTGGTCCTGGAACGCGGTGATCCTCGGTCTCGCCGTCGGCGTCTGGATCGGCGGCTTCGACCTGATCTACGCCTGCCAGGACGTCGAGACCGACCGCGCGATCGGCGTCCGGTCGGTCCCGGCCCGCTTCGGCATCCCGGCCGCCGTATGGGGCGCCCGCGCCTGCCACACCGTCACCACGGCCCTGTTCGTCTGGTACGCCCTCGCCACCCACGCCGGCGCGTTCTTCTGGCTGGGCCTGGTCGTCGTGGCGGGAGCCTTCTGCTACGAGCACACCATCGTCCGCCCGCACGACCTGTCCCGGGTGAACAGGGCGTTCTTCAGCGTCAACGGTTTCATCGGTATCGCCCTGTTCGTGTGCGCGCTGCTGGACCTGCTGGTGCGGGGTCTGACGGTCTGAACACGGGGCGGTGCCGCGGTCGGGCCGACCCGTCCTGAACACGGTTCGGTCCGCCGGTACGCTCAAGGTGTGAACGCAGGAGAAACGCAGCGCGCGCCTTGGATCGTGGGGGTGTCCGGAGCTTCCGGTACGCCGTATGCGGCAGCCGTGCTGCGGGCGCTGCTGGACGCCGGTGAGGCGGTCGACCTGGTGGTCAGCCGGGCCTCGCGGCTGACGCTGCTGGACGAGACGGGGATCTCGTTCCGGGACGCGCACTGGCAGGAGGACCTGCGGGAATGGCTGGCCCGGGGGGCCGACGGCAAGCCCGGGACGTTCGAGGTGGACGTCAGCGGGGTGCGGTACTGGGGCGCGGGCGACCTCGCGGCGGGACCGTCCTCGGGGTCGTACCCGGCGCAGGGGATGCTGATCGTCCCGGCGTCCACGGCCTGTGTCGCCGGTGTCGCCCTCGGCCTCTCCAAGGACCTGCTGCAGCGCGCGGCGAGCGTCACACTGAAGGAGCGCCGGCCGCTCGTCGTGGCCGTACGGGAGACCCCCCTGAACGGTCAGACCCTGCGGCACCTGGTCGCGCTGGACGACGCCGGCGCGAGCGTGGTGCCGGCCTCGCCCGCCTTCTACGCGGGCGCCACCCACATCCAGGACCTGGTGGACTTCGTCGCCGGGCGGGTGCTGGACGCGGCGGGCGTCGGGCACGGCCTGTACCGGCGCTGGAAGGGCGAACTGGGCGGCGGCGCAGCGGGCCGCTAGCCGGGCAAGTCGCAGTACCTCTCATCACTTCGGGAAATCTTCAGCGGAAGGCTTCGATCGCATGGACGCGGTGGACAGGCAGCTCATCCAGGCCCTGAGGGAGAACGGCCGGGCCTCCTACGCGGAGCTGGGGCGCCTCGTCGGCCTGTCGGGACCCAGCGTCACCGACCGCATCAACCGGCTGGAGGCGGCCGGTGTCATCACCGGGTACCGCGCCACCGTGGACTCGGCCTCCCTCGGCCTCGGCGTGATCGCGCTGATCGGCATCTCGCTGTCCGACGCCGCCGACCACGAGGACGTGGCCCAGCGGCTGCGGGACCTGACGGAGATCGAGGACTGCTGGTTCATCGCCGGTGACGACTCGTTCATGCTCAAGGTGCGCTCCACGGACGTGGACGGTCTGGAGAAGACGATCCGGCGGCTGAGCGGCACCAAGGGCGTCTCCCGGACCCGTACCACGGTCGTGCTGTCCACGAAGTGGGAGAACCGGGTCGGGGAGTTGCCCGAAGAGGTCTAGGGATACCGTTGGTCGGGCTGTCGGAGAAAGGTGTTGGCATGGACGTCGGGCTCAAGCGCGAGCTGGAGGAGAAGGTCCGCTCCGGTGAGCGGCTGTCCCGCGAGGACGGCATCGCGCTGTACGAGTCGGACGACCTGGCCTGGCTGGGCGGACTCGCGCACGAGGTACGCACCCGCAAGAACGGTGACGTGGTGCACTTCAACGTCAACCGGCACCTCAACATGACCAACGTGTGCACGGCCTCCTGCGCCTACTGCTCCTTCCAGCGCAAGCCGGGGGAGAAGGACGCGTACACGATGCGCATCGAGGAGGCCGTCAAGCTCGCCAAGGCGATGGAGTCGGACAACCTCACCGAGCTGCACATCGTCAACGGCCTGCACCCGAACCTGCCGTGGCGGTACTACCCGCGTTCGCTGCGCGAGCTGAAGGCCGCGCTGCCGGACGTGTCGCTGAAGGCCTTCACGGCGACGGAGATCCACCACTTCGAGACCATCTCCGGGCTGAGCGCCTCCGAGATCCTCGACGAGCTGATCGACGCCGGCCTGGAGTCCCTCACCGGCGGTGGCGCCGAGATCTTCGACTGGGAGGTCCGGCAGCACATCGTGGACCACCGCACCCACTGGGAGGACTGGTCCCGCATCCACCGGCTGGCGCACGAGAAGGGCCTGAAGACCCCGTGCACCATGCTCTACGGCCACATCGAGGAGCCCCGGCACCGCGTCGACCATGTGCTGCGGCTGCGTGAACTGCAGGACGAGACCGGCGGGTTCCAGGTCTTCATCCCGCTGCGCTACCAGCACGACTTCGTGGACGTGAAGGACGGCAAGGTCCGCAACCGGCTCCAGGCGCGCACGCAGATGGCGACCGGCGCCGAGGCGCTGAAGACGTTCGCCGTCTCCCGGCTGCTGTTCGACAACGTCCCGCACGTGAAGGTCTTCTGGGTGATGCACGGTGTGCAGACCGCCCAGCTCGCCCTCCAGCACGGCGCCGACGACATGGACGGCTCGGTGGTCGAGTACAAGATCACCCATGACGCCGACAACTACGGCACCCCGAACAAGCTGACCCGCGAGGACCTGCTGGACCTGATCCGGGACGCCGGCTTCCGTCCGGTGGAGCGCAACACCCGCTACGAGATCATCCGCGAGTACGACGCCCCCGACCCCCTGCGCCGGGAGTCCCCGCAGGCGATGCGGATCTGAGCTCGCCGTATGCCCCTCACCTTCTCGCTCGACCCGGCGATCACCCCTGCCCTCCACGACGGCGTCCTCACGCTGTGGACGGACGTGACCAACGCGGGCGGGGCCGTCGGGTTCGTGCCCCCGGTGACGCGGGAGGACATACGCCCGGCACTGGTGAAGCAGCTCGCGGCGCTGGTCGGCGGCGGCATGCGGCTGCTCGTCGGGCACGACGAGGCGGGCGAGGTGGCCGCCACCGCCTTCGTGTCCTTCAACACGCACCGGCTGCAGACGCACTGGGTCTGGCTGTACACGGTGATGGTCCACCCGGGGCACCAGGGCAAGGGGTACGGCCGCGAGCTGATGGCGGCCGCCATGGACGCGGTCCGCGGCTTCGGCGGCATCGACGCGATCCGGCTCGGCTGCCGGGGCGGCCACGGCCTGGAGTACTTCTACGGCTCCTGCGGCTACAAGGAGGTCGGCCGGGTGCCCGGCGCCATCCGCGTCGCCCCCGACGACCACCGCGACGACATCACCATGCTGCTGCCGCTGGTCTGAGGCCCCGGACCCCCCGCGAAGATCGGCCGCCGGGCGTGCTTCACTGGACGATGCCCCGCGGGATTTCGGACCGTACGACACGGAAGAGTGGATTGAGATGCTCCGCTACACGCTGATGCGCCTCGGCATCTTCGCCGGCTGCCTCGTGGTCGTCTGGGGAGCCGTCTACTCCGGCATCTTCCCGCGCGGCTTCGGCGACTCGAACCTCCTGTGGGTGCTGCTCCTCGCGCTGGTGCTGTCGGCGCCGATCAGCTGGGTGGTGCTGCGCCGGGAGCGGGAGCGGGCCTCGGTGCGGATCGTGAACCGGGTGGACCGGATGAAGGCCAACCTGGACTCCAACCGCAGCCAGGAGGACGTGGCCGACGACACCACGCCGGCGCGGAGCCAGGCCTCCTGACGTCCCGGTCGGCCGTTGAGCGCCGGGCGCCCCGGCGGCACAACTAGGGTTCTCCCCATGGGTGCCGTGAAGACCAAGCGGATGCCGCGTGCGGTGCGGGAGCAGCAGATGCTCGACGCCGCCGTACGGATCTTCGGGCGGCGCGGGTACATGGCCGCGTCGATGGACGAGATCGCCGAACTGGCGGGCGTGTCCAAGCCGTTGGTGTACCTCTACCTGAACTCCAAGGAAGACCTCTTCACGGCGTGCATCCGCCGGGAGGCCAGGGCGCTGTCGGAGGCGGTCCGCAACGCCGTGCGCGGTGACCTGCCCGCCGACCGCCGGCTCTGGGACGGGCTCCAGGCGTTCTTCGCGCACACCGCCGAGCACCCCGACGGCTGGGCCGTGCTGCACCTCCAGGCCCGTACCCACGGCGAGCTGTTCGCCGCCGAGGTCACCGTGATGCGCGAGGAGATCGTCGCGTTCGTGACCCGGCTGATCGCCGTCGCGGCCCGCGAGGCCCACCGTGATCCGGACCTCGCCGAGCGCGAGGTCGCCGGGCTCGCCGAGGCCCTGGTCGGCGCCGCCGAGTCCCTCGCCGCCTGGGCGAACGCCACCCCGGGCACCACGGCACGGCAGGCGGCGGCCACCTTGATGAACTTCGCCTGGGCGGGCCTGGGCAACCTGATGCAGGGCCGGCCCTGGAGCCCGCCGCGCTTCGAGGACTGAGGTCCTGAGCCCGGCCGGGGGCCCTACGGCGTCAGCGCCCGTACCTCGCCGGTCAGGTGCGGCCGGTCCCCGGCCCCGCGCAGTTCGAAACGGCCGGTGCCGTCCGTGCCGTAGGTCACCGTTCCCGGCAGCGGCACCGGTGCCCGGAACCGGGCCTCGATCCGGGCCGCCTCGGGCGCGCCGTGGGCGGCCAGGCAGCGGGCCACCGTCCACATGCCGTGCGCGATGGCGCGCGGGAAGCCGAAGAGGCGTGCGGTCAGCGGGTGCAGATGGATGGGGTTGCGGTCCCCGGACGCGGCACCGTACCGGCGGCCGAGGTCGTCGGGGAGCCGCCACTCGGCCGCCACCGGAAGCGGGTGCCGCCGCTCCTCGTCGGACCCCGGGGCCTCACCGGCCCCCGCGCCCGTCCGGTGCCGGGCGAGATAGGTGCTCCGCGACTCCCATACGGCGTCCCCGCCGGCCCGCAGTTCGGTGACCACCGTGGCCTCGGTGCCGCGCCGGTGCGGGGCGAGACCGGCTACGCGCACGGCGAGTTCGTACTCCCCGGTGGCCGGCAGGCCGGCGCGGCGGACGATCCCGATCGAGGTGTGCACCAGGCCGAGCAGCGGCAGCGGGAAGTCCCGGCCGCTCATCAGGCGCATGGCCAACGGGAAGCCGAGGACGTGCGGGTAGGTGACGGGCATCGCGTCCGCGTCGTCGGCGGGACCGGGGGCGAATCCGCAGACCCGCTCGTAGGCGGCCAGCCGGGCCAGGTCCACGCGCAGGCCGGGCAGGACCAGACGGTCGCGCGGGAAGTCCGCCTCCGGGGACGGGCGCTTGAACGGCGAGCGCAGGGCGCCGCGGGCCAGCAGCGGGGCCAGCGCGGGGGTGGAGGACAGGGTGACGGCGGTCATCTCACGCTCCCAGCAGGCTCTGGCCGCACACGCGGACGACCTGGCCGTTGACCGCGCCGGAGGCCGGGTGGGCGAGCCAGGCGGTGGTCTCGGCGACGTCGGCCGGCAGGCCTCCTTGCGCGAGGGAGTTCATCCGGCGGCCGGCCTCCCGGATGAACAGCGGGATCGCGGCCGTCATCCGGGTCTCGACGAACCCGGGCGCGACCGCGTTCACGGTCACCCCGTGCTCCGCGAGCGCGCGCGGCGCGAGGGACCGTACGAGGCCCACGACGCCCGCCTTGCTCGCGCCGTAGTTGGTCTGCCCGGCGTTGCCCGCGAGCCCGGCGATGGAGGCGGTGGCCACGATCCGGCCGCCGGAGCGCAGCGCGCCCTTGGCGAGCAGGGCGTCGGTGGTGCGCAGCACGCTGCCCAGGTTCACCTCCAGCACCGTGCTCCAGCGGTCCGCGGGCATGTTGACCAGCCGGCGGTCCCGGGTGATGCCCGCGTTGTGGATCAGGGCGTCCAGTCCGTCGGGGAGAGCGCCGGCGATGCGCTCGCCCGCGTCGTCGGCGGTGATGTCCAGGGCGAGGGCGGTGCCGCCGAGCCGCTCGGCGACCCGGCGGGCGTCCGCCTCCGCGGCGGGCACGTCGAGCACGACGACATGGGCGCCGTCCCGGGCCAGCGTCTCGGCGACGGCCTCGCCGATCCCGCGCGCGGCGCCGGTGACCAGCGCGGTCCGCCCGGCGAGCGGCTTCGACCAGTCGGCCGGGGCGATGGCCGGCCCGGCGCCGACCTCGACCACCTGGCCGCTGACGTAGGCCGACCTGGGCGAGAGCAGGAAGCGCAGGGTGGACTCGGCGGCGGCCGCGTCGGTCAGCCGGACCAGATTGACGGTCCTGCCCCGGCCGATCTCCTTGCCGAGCGAGCGGGTGAGGCCCTCCAGGGCCTGCTGGGCGGCGGCCTGGTGGTGGTCGGTGGGGTCGAGCGGGGCACCGAGGACCAGGACCCGGCCGCTCGGCGCGACGGACCGTACGACGGGACGCAGGGCCGCGTGCACCTCGCCGAGCGTCTCGACGTCCCGTACGCCGGTGGCGTCCAGGACGACGGCGGCCGGGTCCCGGTCGCCGGCGGTGAGGCCGGTGCGGGCGAGCACGCGGGCCGGGTCCAGGGCGGAGGTCCCGGCCGTCAGATGCAGCAGCGGGCCGTCCAGCGCCGGGTGTTCGGCCGACCAGCGGCGCAGCTCGGCCGGCTGGGGCAGACCCAGGCGCCGGGTGAGGAAACGGCCCGGTGCCGTGGCGGTGAGGCTCAGGTAGCGGTCGGCCATGTCCAACTCCCGTGCGACTCGGTCAAAGATGCTTACTCTGGAGTAAGGTTACCGGAGGTAAGCCTATGTCACGGCTGAGGAGCAGGTCGAGATGAGTTCCCTCGCAACCCCGTCCGAGCGCCCCCGGGTGCGGCGTGTCGCGGTGATCGGCGGCACCCGCCTCCCGTTCGCCCGCTCCGACGGCCCGTACGCCACCGCCTCCAACCGGCGGATGCTCACCGCGGTCCTCGACAGCCTGGCCGAGCGGTACGGCCTCGACGGGCCGGGCGCCGTGGGCGAGTTCGTGGCCGGGGCCGTCCTCAAGCACAGCCGGGACTTCAACCTGGCCCGCGAGAGCGTGCTCGGCTCCCGGCTGGACCCGCGCACCCCCGCCTACGACATCCAGCAGGCCTGCGGCACCGGGCTCCAGGCCGTCATCGCCGCCGCCAACAAGATCGCCCTCGGCCAGACCGAGTCGGCGGTCGCGGGCGGCGCCGACACCGCGAGCGACGCGCCCCTCGGCGTCAACGACCGGCTGCGCAGGATCCTGTTGGAGGCCCGCCGGGCGAGGACCACGGGCGCCCGGCTGAAGGCCCTCGCCGCGATCCGCCCCGGGCACCTGGTCCCCGACATCCCGCGCAACGCCGAGCCGCGCACCGGACTTTCGATGGGCGAACACGCGGCGGTGACCGCACGCGCCTGGGGCATCACCCGGGAGGCGCAGGACGAACTGGCCGCCACCAGTCACCGGCGGCTGGCGGCGGCGTACGACAGGGGCTTCTTCGACGACCTGGTCGTCCCCTTCCGCGGCCTGGACCGCGACCAGAACCTGCGTCCCACCTCCACCCCGGAGGAACTGGCCGCCCTGAAACCGGTGTTCGGCCTGCAGGACCCCGGGCCCACCATGACCGCAGGCAACTCGACCCCGCTCACCGACGGCGCGGCCCTCGTCCTGCTGGCGAGCGAGGACTGGGCCGAGGCGCGCGGCCTCCAGCCCCTCGCCCTCCTCACCGCGTACGAGACGGCCGCCGTCGACTTCGCGCACGGTGACGCGGCGGGCGGCGAGGACGGCCTGCTGATGGCCCCGGCGTACGCGGTGCCGCGCCTGCTGGAGCGCACCGGTCTCGGCCTGGACGACTTCGACCTGATCGAGGTCCACGAGGCCTTCGCCTCCCAGGTGCTGGCCACGCTCGCCGCCTGGGAGAAGCGGGGGCTGCCGGCCGTGGACCGGGCCCGGCTGAACGTGGCCGGGTCGTCGCTGGCCACCGGGCATCCGTTCGCGGCGACCGGGGCGCGGATCGTCGCCACCCTGGCGAAGCTGCTCGCGGAGCGGGACGGGCCCGGCAGGGGCCTGATCTCCGTCTGTGCGGCCGGCGGCCAGGGCGTGACCGCGATCCTGGAACGCCCGTGAAACCACTGGCCGGCGGGCCGGACCGGCCTGGGGCGGTGAGTGTGAGCCAGGGAACATGAACGTCTCTCACATGATCCTTGAGGCTGCACACCCCCGTCCCCGGACCATCCCTGAACTCGCACAATCCCCCCACAGTCGACCCGTACGATCACCTGCCTAACCGCCGGTAACTCCTTACTGCGGGACCGCCGCCGGTGAACGCCTCGCCGCCCGAGGCACGTACGTCAGGCAGCAAGCAGTTCGCCGCTGCACGCCCGAGGAGCCGCCCCGTGTCCACTCCGTACCCGAGCGCCCCGGTCTCCTCCGGCGCCCCCGTCCAGGCCACCGACTACGACGGCCTGCCGGTCCTGGTGGAACCCGAGACCCGGCGGCTGGACGGTGCCGTACGGGAGGCGTACGTCCCGCCGTTCGCACCGCCGGTGCGGCACGGCTCGCTCGCGGAACTGCCGTTCGAGAACGCCGAGGCCGACCCCGGCGCCGTCGTGCTCAGCCGCAGGACGGCCGACGGCCGCTGGACGGACGTGACGGCGGCGCAGTTCGCCGCCGAGGTGCTCGCGGTGGCCAAGGGCCTGATCGCGTCGGGGCTGACGCCGGGCGACCGGATCGCGGTGATGGCCCGGACCAGGTACGAGTGGACGCTGCTCGACTTCGCCGCCTGGGCGGCCGGCCTGGTCACGGTCCCCGTCTATCCCACGTCCTCCGTCTTCCAGACCCGCTGGATCCTGCACGACTCCGGCGCGGTCGCCCTGGTCACCGAGACCGGCGCCCAGGCCGCGGCGATGGGCCCCGAACTGGAGCGATTGCCCGACCTCGGGCACCTGTGGGTGATGGAGCAGGGGCACGTGGACCGGCTGGCGGAGCTGGGCGCCGAGGTGCCGGACGGCGAAGTGGCCGTACGCCGCGGCATGCTGAGCCCCGACACCCTCGCCACACTCATCTACACCTCCGGCACCACCGGCCGCCCCAAGGGCTGCGTGCTGTCGCACGGCAACTTCTTCGCCGAGGTCGACAACGCCATTCAGCTCCTCCACCCGGTCTTCCGGACCGGATCGGCCGAGGAGGCGTCGGTACTGCTGTTCCTGCCGATGTCCCACGTCTTCGGGCGGATGGTGGCGATCGCCTGCGTACGCGCCCGGGTCCGGCTCGGGCACGCGCCGAGCCTGAAGGCCGAGGACCTGCTGCCCGACCTCGCCGCCTTCCGGCCGACCTGCCTGCTGACCATCCCGTACATGCTGGAGAAGATCTTCAACTCCGCGCGGGCCAAGGCGGAGGAGGGCGGCCGGGCGGGCGCCTTCGACCGGGCGACCGCGGTGGCCGTGCGGTACGGCGAGGCGCTCGAGGCCCGGCAGACCGGCACCGGCGGCGGCCCCAACCGGGCCCTGCGCACGACCCGTTCCTTCTACGACCCGCTCGTCTACCGGCGCATCCGCAACGCCATGGGCGGCAGGGTCAAGTACGTCATCTGCGGCGGCTCACCGCTCGGCCGGCGCCTGGCCGCGTTCTACGCCGGCGCCGGGATCGAGGTCTTCGAGGGGTACGGCCTGACGGAGACCGCCGGCGCCTCCACGGTCACCCCGCCGCTCAAGCCCCGGCTGGGCACGGTCGGCTGGCCGCTGCCCGGCACCCGGGTGCGGATCGCGGCGGACGGGGAGATCCTGCTCGCCGGCGACCATGTGCTGCGCGGCTACTGGGACCCGCAGGCCGGCGGAGTGGTCCCCGCCACCCAGGACGGCTGGCTGCCCACCGGCGACATAGGCGAGCTGGACGACGAGGGCTATCTGACCATCACCGGCCGCAAGAAGGAACTGCTGATCACGGCCGGCGGCAAGTCGGTGGCCCCGGCCCCGCTGGAGAACTGGCTGCGCCAGCACCCGCTGATCTCGCAGGTCATGCTCGTCGGCGACGGGCGCCCGTACGTCGCCGCCCTCGTCACCCTGGACCCCGACGGCATCACCCACTGGCGCCAGATGAACGGCAGGCATCCGGTGCCGCCGGAACTCCTGGTCGGGGACGCCGAGCTGGAAGCCGTCCTGCAGCGTGCCCTGGACGAGGCCAACCGGCTGGTGTCCCGCCCCGAGTCGATCCGCCGGTTCGCCGTGCTGCCCGTGGACTTCACCGAGGAGGCGGGCCATCTGACCCCCTCGATGAAGCTGCGCAGGGAACGGATCACGCAGGACTTCGCCCAGGAGGTCGAAAGCCTCTACGAACGCTGACGCGTTCGGCGCGCGAAGCGGGGAAAACGGCCGGACAGAGGTGCTGACCGGCTGCTCTGTCCTTACCGTGAAACCGCCCCCGGCAAGTGCCCGGGAACCGGTAGCGTACAAGGGGGTCCTGTGGTGCCCACGGTTCGTCAGCCCCCCTCAGAAGTACGCGTTCCGGGCACTCGCACCACCTCGGGAACCGGCCGGGACCGGATCGGTATCGGCCGCTCGTAGCCTGCCTTTCCACCCCCGCCTACTCCGTCCCCCGAGCAGAGGCATGAAAGAACACAACGACGTCCGCCGGATCTTCCTGCTGAACCCGGACCCGCGCCTCGTCCGCCAGGCCGCGCGCGCGGAAGTCCAAGTGCGCTCCATACGGGCCGACGCCACGGACGAGGCGGCGCTGCGCGCACCCCTCGCCGAGGCCGCGGAGGCCGGGCTGTGCGTCAACCCGGCCCGTGCCCTCGTGGTGCTGTCCGCCCCGGCCGCCGTGCAGCGCCTCGTCCGCGACAACCGGCTCTCGCCCGGCGGCACCGAGGTGGCCCCCGGCGACCTGCGGCTGACCGTGGAGACGCTGAGCGTGCACGGCATGCACCAGGCCGTCGCGATCGTCGCCCGCACGCCCTACGGCCTGCTCCACCCCGCGCCGCTCACGGCCGACACCGCCGCCGAGGTGCGCGCGGTGGTGACCGCGCTGCTGGACCTGACCGGATACCAGTACGGTCCGGCCCATTCGAGCGTCGCCCTCACCCCGCGCGGCCCGGTGATCACCGGCTGCCGGTCGGGTCTCGGCGACGACCCGGTGCCGGAACTGGTCAAGGCGGCCGGCGGGCTGGACCTGGCGGCCGGGGCGGTGGAAGTGCTGGCCGGGCGACTGGTCGACACGGTGCGGCCGAACCGCTTCGCCGCCGCCGCGCTCATCAGCCCGCCGTGGCGGCTGGCGGAGGCGGAGGTGGGTGGCCTGCCGCACGTCCGGTACGTCTCACTGCCCGAGGCGCCGCACCCCGGCCACCTCGTCGTCGGCGCCGACTCGCCCGACGTGGCGGCCCGGCGGGTGGCCTCGCTACGGGCGCTCGTCGTCGGTGACGACACCCGGCCGGGAACGGACCGGTAACGATCCGGTAGCCGGGCCCCGCACTGTTGATACGTCGCCGGAAGAAGGACGACGACGCCAGCGACATCAACGGGAGGCGGAGTCAGGATGCTGAAGTTCTCGATCCTCGGGGCACTGCAGATCCGTACCGTGTCCGGCCCTGCGGAGATCTCCGGCGACCTGCAGCGCACCCTGGTGCAGGCTCTGCTGATCAGCGAGGGCCAGCCGGTTTCCGGGGAGAGCCTGGTCGAGGAGATGTGGGGGGACGCCGTACCCGACAACCAGGCCAACGCCCTGCAGGCGCACGTCAGCCGGCTGCGCCGCAAGCTGCGCGGGCTGGAGCCGGGCCGGGCGGGTTCCAGGGTGACCATCCACCCCTCGGGCTACCGGCTCGTCGTGGGGGACGGCGAGTTGGACGCCGCCGAGTTCGTCAGGGCCGTACGGCATGCCGAGTCGTGCCGCGGGGGCGACCCGGCGTACACCGCCCGGCTTCTCGGCGACGCGCTCGCGCTGTGGCGCGGCCCGGTCTTCGGCGGCTTCGCCTGCGGAACCCTGTGCCAGCTCGCGGGTGCCCGCTACGACGAGTACCGGATGCGCGCCATGGAACTGCGCTTCGACGCCGAGCTGCGGCTCGGCCGGCACGCGGCGGTCCTCGCCGAGCTGACCGACGCGCACACCAACCACCCGCTGCGGGAGCGGTTCTGCGAGCAGCTCATGATCGCCCTGTACTGCTCGGGGCGGCAGGCCGACGCCCTGGACGTCTTCCGCCGCATGCGCCGCCACCTCGACGACGAACTCGGCATCCAGCCGTCGCCCGCGTTGCGCCAGGTGGAGAGCGCCATCCTGTGCCACGACCCGGCGTTGGCCGGAGATACGCGGTCCGTTCTCCCACAGCTCGCCTGAAGATGGTCCGGCTTTGGGCGCGGACCAAGGGGTAACCCTTGTAACGTGAAGTCGTCTTCCGATGTGACAGGTTCGGGGTACAACCTAGGATTGTCCCGAACATCGGGGGGGCTGAGCAGTACGACGGGGCGGGGGGACGGGTTACGTGGAGTCGGCGGCATCCGGTCTGCCTGTCGTGCGCTTCAACATCCTTGGTTCGCTGGAAGGGTGGCACGGCGACCGGCGGCTGAGACTCGGCAGCCCCACCCAGGAACGGGTGCTGGTCACGCTGTTACTGGAGCCGGGGCGCATGGTGCCGATGCCCAGGCTGGTGACCGCCGCCTGGGAGGACGAGCCGCCGCAGACCGCGGGTCACCAGATCCGCAAGGCCGTCGCCGCGCTGCGCACCCGCATCCCCGGCGGCTCCTCCCTGATCGTCACCGACGGCGCCGGATACCGGGCCGTGCTCGAAGAAGAGCAGCTCGACCTGCACGAGTTCGGCCGGCGTGCGCGTGAGGCGCGCCAGGCGGTGGCCGCCGGACGGCCCGCCGAGGCGGTCGGCCATCTGCGGGCCTGCCTGGACCTGTGGCGCGGCCCGGTCATGGCGGGCGCGGGCGGCCCGGTGATCTCCGCGGCCTCCGCCGCCCTCGAGGAACGGCACATGGCGGTCGCCGAGCAGTACTTCGAGCTGCAGCTCGAACTCGGCGAGTCCGGCGACCTGGTCGGACCGCTGCGCGAGCTGGTCACCGCGCACCCGCTCCGGGAGACCTTGCGCGGACGACTGATGCTCGCCCTGTACCGGGGCGGGCGGCAGGCGGAGGCGCTGGAGGAGTTCGGCCGGATGCGCGAACTCCTCGTGGAGGAACTGGGCATCGACCCGGGTGCCGAACTGACCCGGCTGTACGAGGCCATCCTGCGCGACAGCCCCGAAGTGGCCCCCCGGGTGCCCCAGTCGGTGGCCGACCGCGCCGCCCTGCTGGTGCCAGCCCCGCCGGCCCAGCCGTCCGGGTCCGAACCGGCGCCCTGCACCCTGCCGTACGACCTGCCGGACTTCACCGGCCGGGACGCGGAACTGGCCCGGCTGCTGAAGGTGGGCCAGGCGTCGGCCGCCGAGCGGACCCGGATCGTCGGTGTGGACGGCATGGGCGGCAGCGGCAAGACAGCGCTCGCCGTGCACGCCGCCCACCAGCTCGCCGCCGACTACCCCGACGGCCAGCTCTTCATAGACCTGCGCGGATTCAGCCCCGGCGAGAAGGCCCAGGAGCCGGGCGCCGTGCTGCACTCGCTGCTGCGCACCCTCGGAGTACCGGACGACCGCATTCCCGACGACCTGGAGAGACGCACCGCCCTGTGGCGAAGCGTTTCCGCGCGGCGGAAGCTGCTGCTCCTCCTGGACAACGCCGCCGACGCCGCACAGATCCGGCCACTGCTGCCCGCCTCCGAGGACTCCCTGGCCATCCTCACCGGCCGGGTGCGCATGCTCGACCTCGACGCCGCCGAGTGGCTCTCCCTCGGGCAGCTCTCCGCCGACGACAGCACCACGCTGCTCAACCGGATGCTCGGCGCCGACCGCACCGCCGCCGAACCCGACGCCGTCGCCCTGCTGGCCGACCTGTGCGGCGGCCTGCCCCTCGCCCTGCGCATCACCACCGCCCGGCTGCGCAACCGGCCCCGCTGGACCGTCCGGTACCTGGTCGACCGGCTCGCCGACGAGACCCGGCGGCTGCGCGAGCTGAGCGCCGGGGAACGCAGCGTCGAGGCCACGCTCAGGCTGTCGTACCAGGCGATGGAGGAGGACCAGCGTGTGGCGTTCCGGCTCCTCGGGCTGCATCCGGGGAGCACCATCGACGTCCACTCCGCCGCCGCGCTGCTCGGCACCGGCGTCCATGACGCCGAGGACGCCCTCGAACTGCTCCTCGACGCGCATCTGCTGGAGCAGCACGAGGCGGGGCTGTACGGCTTCCACGACCTGGTGCGCACCTACGCGATGAGCGTGCGGGAGGCCGAGGACGACGAGGAGGCCGCGGTCGAGCGGCTGGTGTCGTACTACACGGTCGCCACCGACATGGCCTGCGAGACGCTATTCCCCGGCCGCAGCCGCTACGGCGACCCGCCCGCCTCCGGCAGCCCCGAGCTGCCCCGGCTGGACGGCGACGAGGGGGCGCTGCGCTGGTTCGACCGCGAGTACGACGCACTGCTCGCGGTCGCCACCCAGGCGGGCACGCGGGGGCTGCACCGCTACGCCGCGCTGCTCGCCCGCAATCTGCTCTTCTACCTCGATCTGCGCGGCAACTACGAGGAGTTCCGGGTCGTCGGCCGCATCGGCGTCGGCGCCTGCCGGCAGCTCGACGACCCGGCGCTGCTCAGCATCAGCCTGGGCAACCTGGCCGTGGGCCACTGGTGGCTCGGCGACTTCCAGGACGGCATCACCACCGCCCAGGAAGCCCTGAAGCTGGCCTCCGCCGACGACCGCCGGGGCGAGGCCATGTGCATCGACGTCCTCGGCCTGCTGCACGGCGCGCTCGGCAACTTCGACGAGGCCCGCGCCTACCTCGTCCAGGGCATCGCCCTGCACCAGGAGCTGGGCTCGGCCCGGATGGAGGCGCAGGCCCTGGACAACCTCAGCACGGTGGAGACCTGGTCGGGCCACTACGCCGAGGGCGCCCGGTACGCGGCCCGGGCCACCGAGCTGAACCGCAGCCTCGGCGACCGCAGCAACGAGATCGCCTCACTCACCTGGCTGGCCCTGGCCCACCTCGGCACCGACGAGGACGAGCGGGCCCGCGCCTGTCTCGCCCAGGCCCTCGAACTGTGCGACGAGTCCCGCAAGCCCGCGAACGTGGCCGTCGTCCTCGCCCACTGGGCGCAGGTCTGCCAGCGCCTCGGCGAGGTGCGCTCGGCCGCCGAACACGCCGAGCGGGCCCTGGAACTGGTCTCCGCCGAGGGTACGGCGCTGCGCCAGGCATCCGTGGTCAACGTTGTCGCACTGGTCCACCTGCGGCGCGGCGCGCCCGAGCGGGCGATGGAACTGCACCGCCACGCCTACGAGCTGGCGTCCCGCCTCGGCTACCGCATCGAGATGGCCCGCGCCCTGCTGGGCCTCGCGGAAGCCGCCCACGAACTGGGCGACGACCCGACGGCCCACACCCACCGGCGGGCGGCGGAGGACCTGTACGACGCGATGGGCGTAACCCAGGAGGGCCGCCGACTGTAGCCGTGGCCTCACGGCTGAACGGGGGCCTGTGGTTGACCGGGGTTCCTGTGGTTGACCGGCCGGCCCGTGGCTGGACCATCGGCCGCGCGTCCGGCAGCCTTGCGCGCGTTCGGCGGTCCCGTGCGTGGCCGGACCGGCTTTGCGGTTGATCGACTGGCCTTGTGGTTCATCGGTGGCCTCGCGGTCGGCTGAGGGCCTCGCCGTCGGCCGGCCTCGGGGCTGACGGACCGGCCTCGTGGTTGATCGGTGGCCCGTGGCCGACTGGTGGGCCTGCGCCCGACCGGCCGGCCCGGCGGCAGGGCAGTGGTCCCGCGGGGGCCGTCCAGCGAAACGGCACCGGCGGGGGTGGGGCCCGGCCGGTGCCGTTGGTCGCTGGGGTGTGCGCCGCGGGGGGCGCGGTGGGGTCAGCCCTGGGTGAAGCCGGGCCCGTGTCCGTTCGCCAGGGCCGGCGCGTCCGCCTGGTGGCCCGTGAAGCCGGAGGCGACGTGCACCAGGGCGTCCTGCACACCGGTCGCCGGAACGGCCGCGGCGGTACCGAGTGCGAGGACACCGGCGCCGGTGAGCGTGGCCAGAACCGTCTTCGTACGCAGTGCGATGGTGCGCATGTCGTGACTCCCCCTGGGTATACGGATCGGGATCCGGTCGCCGCTTTCTCCCCGGCGCCGCAACCGATGCTGGGGGGAGTCGATCCCCATGCCGTCCCCGCCGGTTACCGGCACAGGTCGCGCTCCCGGTACTCCCGGTTTCAACCGCTAACGGAGCCCCTGAGTCACCCTCGGACATGCGTAGTGACCTGGGCGGACTTCCGGGCGAGGAGAAAGGCCTGGGATACCGATTCGCCGAGACGCTCCTCGGGTTCGCGCACCGTGCGCCAGGCGAGGCCGAACCCCGCTTCCCCGAGCAGCCGCGTCATGTGCTCGGGGCGGCGCCGTTGGAAGTCGAGCGTCACCGGGTGACCCCACGGGCGGTCGAGCCGGAGCGGCCGCTCCCCGGCCTGGAAGGCGAGCAGCAACTGCCCGCCGGGGGCCAGCACCCGGTGGAACCCGGACAGCAGGGCGGCCAGCTCGTCCACAGGGGTGTGGATGGTCGAGTAGTAGGCCACCACCCCGGCCAGGGAACCGTCGGCGAGAGGCAGATCCAGCATGGAGCCGAGCTCGAAGCGCAGTCCCGGGTTCTCACGGCGGGCGATCGCGAGCATGGACTCGGACAGGTCGAGCCCGAAGACGTCGAGACCGAGCGAGGCCAGGTATCCGGTGACCAGGCCCGGGCCGCAGCCGAGGTCGGCCACCGTCCCGCCGGCGGGGACCGCTTCGGCGTAGGCGGCGAGCAGGGCCCGGTCCAGCGGCCGGTCGGCGAGCGAGTCCTTGAAGTGGTCGGCGTAGTCGGCGGCGATGGTGTCGTAGAAGACACGGGTGGCGGTGAGGAAGTCCTGGGCGTCCGTCATGGCCCGGGACCGTAGCCGGAACCACTGACAGACCCGCGATACCGGTCACACGCCCCGTTTGCCTCGCCGCCCGCCGACGGGCGGCGTATCCCCGGCCGAGTCCGAGGTGTCGACGGCGGGGCGAGGGGGGCGAATTGGTATCCGGCGATTACCCGACCGCCCCGGGCGCGTGGTCCCCTCCTGCGGAGCGCCGGTCCGGATCCCGTCCTCGTTGTCCCGGCGCACGGCGCACATGAGGGACGGACGCACCGAGAATTCGCCGGGAATTCACGAAAGCGCCGGCCCGGAAAAGGCAGGAGCCCCGTCGCCGTACGGCGTGGGGCTCCTTGGGTACTGCACTCAGGTTCTGCGATCAGGCAGTGATCAGACGGGGGTGACGTTCTCCGCCTGCGGACCCTTCGGGCCCTGCGTCACGTCGAAGGAGACCTGCTGGTTCTCCTCGAGCGAGCGGAAGCCCTGGGCGTTGATCGCGGAGTAGTGAACGAAGACGTCGGGGCCGCCGCCCTCCTGGGCGATGAAGCCAAAGCCCTTTTCGGCGTTGAACCACTTAACGGTTCCGGTAGCCATAAGCCCTCCTTGGGCCCAAAAGGGTTGCCCTGCTCCAGAACCTGCACGTGCGAAACGGTGCTGCACAACTGCATTCGTCTGAATACGACGAGAGCCCGCGGTCACATGCTCCGCAGGCTCTGTACTGCAAGGGAAACCAAACTGCAACTTGCGGCGAGCCTAGCACGCAGGCAGCCGAAAGCAATAGAGGTCAAGATCACTTCACCCGAATGTTTGAACGTCCACTCGAGTGGGTTGACGGCGGGGCCGGTCTCGGCACCGTACCGCACGGGGTCTAGTCTCGCGATGTGGACAATTCTCGCACCCGGCCGCGCGTCGGCCACATCCAGTTCCTGAACTGCCTGCCCCTCTACTGGGGGCTCGCGAGAACCGGCACGCTCCTCGATTTCGAGCTGACGAAGGACACGCCGGAAAAGCTCAGCGAGCAGATCGTGCGCGGCGACCTCGACATCGGGCCCGTCACCCTCGTGGAGTTCCTGCGCAACGCGGACGACCTGGTGGCCTTCCCGGACATCGCCGTCGGCTGCGACGGCCCGGTGATGTCCTGCGTGATCGTGTCGCAGGTCCCGCTCGACCGGCTGGACGGCGCCCGGGTCGCCCTCGGTTCGACCTCGCGCACCTCGGTCAGGCTGGCCCAGCTGCTGCTGGCGGAACGCTTCGGCGTCCAGCCGGACTACTACACCTGCCCGCCCGACCTCAGCCTGATGATGCAGGAGGCGGACGCCGCCGTCCTGATCGGCGACGCCGCCCTGCGCGCCAACCTGATCGACGGTCCCCGCTTCGGCCTGGAGGTGCACGACCTGGGCGCGCTGTGGAAGCAGTGGACCGGGCTGCCGTTCGTCTTCGCGGTCTGGGCGGCCCGCCGCGACTACGCCGAGCGCGAGCCGCTCATCACCCGTAAGGTCCACGAGGCCTTCCTCGCCTCCCGCAACCTCTCGCTGGAGGAGGTCGGCAAGGTCGCCGAGCAGGCCGCCCGCTGGGAGTCCTTCGACGAGGCCACCCTCGAGCAGTACTTCACCACCCTCGACTTCAGCTTCGGCGGACCGCAGTTGAAGGCGGTCACCGAGTTCGCCCGCCGGGTCGGCCCGACGACCGGCTTCCCGGCGGACGTGAAGGTGGATCTGCTTCAGCCGTAATCGCCACGGCACTACGCTGCGGGCAGTGAGGCGTTGCCGGGGAGAGGCGTTACGGGGGAGAGGTGCACGCCATGCAGCCGCTCGGAGCCGACGAACCGGCCGCCGTCGGGCCCTACCGGCTGCTCGGCCGGCTCGGCTCCGGCGGTATGGGCCGGGTCTACCTGGGCCGCAGCGCGGGCGGCCGTACGGTCGCGGTGAAGATCGTGCATCCGCACTTCGCGCTGGACGAGGAGTTCCGGGCCCGCTTCCGGCGGGAGGTCGAGGCCGCCCGCCGGGTCGGCGGCGCCTGGACCGCGCCCGTCCTGGACGCGGACCCGGAGGCCGCCGTGCCCTGGGTCGCCACCGCCTACGCGGCGGGCCCCTCCCTCTCCGCGGCCGTCACGGACGGCGGCCCGCTGCCGGCGCGGACCGTACGGGCCCTGGGCGCGGGCCTCGCCGAGGCGCTCACCGCCGTACACGAACTGGGCCTGGTGCACCGGGACGTGAAGCCGTCCAACGTGCTCCTGACCCTGGACGGCCCGCTGCTCATCGACTTCGGCATCGCCCGGGCCACGGACGGTACGGCGTCCCTGACCTCGACCGGCGTCTCCGTCGGCTCGCCCGGCTACATGTCCCCCGAGCAGATCCTCGGCAAGGGCGTCACCGGAGCGGCCGACGTCTTCTCCCTCGGCGCGGTGCTGGCCTACGCGGCGACCGGTGAGCCCCCGTTCCCCGGCGACTCCTCGGCCGCCCTGCTGTACAAGGTCGTCCACGAGGAACCGGAACTCGGCGGCCTGACGGGTGAGTTGCGCGAGGCGGCGGCCGCCTGTCTGGCGAAGGACCCGGCGGCCCGCCCGGCCCCCGCGGAACTGGCCCGCCGGCTCGCCCCCGAGGGCACCGCCCGCCTGATCGCCGGCGGCTGGCTGCCGGGCGCGCTGGTCGAACAGGTCAGCCGGAGCGCCGTGAGCCTGCTCAACCTGGAGACGGCCGAGGCCGCTCCGTCCGGCCCGGTGGGCTTCAGCAGCCCCTCGGTGGGCGGGACTTCGGGCGCCGCGCACCTCACGCGCGAGAGGGGCCGGACGGAGCAGTCCGGAACGGCGCCGTCCGAGGGCCGTCCGGTCCCGGTCGCGGGGGTGTTCGGGCCGGCCCCGTCGATGACTCCGCCCCTGCCGTCCGGCGCTCCGGCTCCGCCGCCCGGGGCTCCGGCCGGCTCCCCGGAGGGTCCCGTCGCGCAGCCGGGCACCGGGGGCGGGGAGCCGTCCGCCGAGTCCGGGCCGCGGGACGCGGGGCCGGCCCCCGGCAGGGTCACCGTGAGCGTGGCGGCGACGTCAACGCCGGGCGAGAAGGGGCGCGGACGCCGGGTGAGCTGCACCGTCGCGCTGGCCGTGGCGGGAGCGACGGCCGCGGCGGCGGTGGGGCTCGGGGCGCTGCTCCGGCCGTGGGCCGGCGGCGACCACGACACGGCGGGCAGCGCACCGCAGGCCTCCCACTCGGCCGCCGCCTCGACCTCCGGGGCACCCGACGCGAGCGGTGGCACGCCGGGCGCGATCCCGGCCCGCTACCTCGGCACCTGGGAGGGCGAGGCCAGCGGACTCGGCGGCAGCCTGCCCATGGGCACCTTCCGGCTCACCGTGCACAAGGCGGCCGTCGGCAAGGAGCTGGGCCGGCTGCGGCAGACCGACCAGCTCGGCGGAGTCTGCGTCGACATCCTCACCCTGAAGCAGGTGACGCCGTCCCGGATCGTGGCGACCTCGGTCGGCGCGAAGTCCAACCACGCCGGCTGCGACCCGGCGCCGCACCCGGTGGAGTTGACGCCGGTCGGCGACGACCTTCGTTACTCCTCGGAGAGTGCGGCCGAGGGCGATCCGGTGGCCCGGATGTCGAAGGCCGACTGAGGCGAACGGGACCACACGCCGGAAGGGGAGAGCGGATGAGTGCCGCAGGAGTGAGCACGGAGGCGCTGGTCCTCGCCGCCGCGCTGTGGGGCGCGGCGGCCGGGGCGCTGCTGCCCAGGGCCGCCTACCGCTTCGCGGTCCCGGCCGGCGAGCCGTGGCGGGAGCGGTGCGCGCAGGGGCACCCGATCCGCGGCTGGCTCGGGCGGGCGCGGTGCGGGCCGTGCGCACAGGAGGCGGTGCGGGAACAAGGGGCCACACGGACAGGGGTCAAGGCTCGGGCACGGGTGACGGTGCGGGCACCGCAGGCGGCGAAGGCACCGTACTCGCCGTCCACCGTGCTCCTCGCCGTCGCCACCGCCCTCGCCTGCGCCGCCCTCGCCGTCGCCACCGGTACCCGGCCCGAGCTGGGCGTCTGGCTGCTGCTCGCGCCGGTGTGGGTGCTGCTGGCCGCCGTGGACGTACGGGTGCAACGGCTGCCCGACCCGCTGACCCTGCCGCTCGCGGCCGCCGGGCTCGGCCTGCTCGCCCTCGTCACCCTGATGCCGGAACACGCCGGTGACTGGCTCACCGCGCTGTACGGCGCGCTCGCGCTCGGTGGCGGCTACCTCGTGCTGTTCCTCGTCAACCCGTCCGGCATGGGCTTCGGCGACGTCAAACTCGCGCTCGGCATGGGCGCCGTGCTCGGCTGGTACGGCTGGCCGACCCTGCTGCTCGGCACCTTCGCCGGTTTCCTGCTCGGCGCGCTCTACGGCGGAGCGCTCGTGGTCGCCCGGCGAGCGGGCCGCAAGACGGCCATACCCTTCGGGCCGTTCCTCATCGCCGGCGCCTTCGCCGGGCTGCTGATCGGCGCCTACGCGGCCTGACAGCGGACGGCCGGAGCGGCTGGCGTAGGCTGGTCCGGTCCGTCCACCCGTCTCCCACCACCCTTGCATCGAGCGCTCCGCGCACAGCTCCTGATCACCCCTTGACGAAAGGGACCCGGTGTCCGAGAAGGCCGACCTCCAGTCCGTCCTCGACCGTGCCGCCGCCGGTGGGCGGATCACCGCCGAAGAGGCGCTCGTCCTCTACCGCGACGCCCCGCTGCACGCGCTGGGCGCCGCCGCCGACGCCGTACGCCGCCGCAAGTACGCGGGCATCGAGCACATCGCCACGTACATCATCGAGCGCAACATCAACTACACGAACGTGTGCGTCACGGCGTGCAGGTTCTGCGCCTTCTACGCGGCCCCCAAGGACACCGACAAGGGCTGGACCCGCGACCTCGACGACATCCTGCGCCGCTGCGCGGAGACCGTGGAGCTGGGCGGCACCCAGATCATGTTCCAGGGCGGCCACCACCCGGACTACGGCGTCGAGTACTACGAGAAGCACTTCAAGGCCATCAAGGACGCCTTCCCCCAGCTGGTGATCCACTCGCTGGGCGCCTCCGAGGTCGAGCACATGGCCCGGATCAGCGGGGTCCCGGTGGAAGAGGCCATCACCCGGATCCACGAGGCGGGCCTGGACTCCTTCGCGGGCGCCGGCGCCGAACTCCTGCCCGAGCGGCCGCGCAAGGCCATCGCCCCGCTGAAGGAGAGCGGTGAGCGCTGGCTGGAGATCATGGAGATCGCGCACGGGCTGGGCGTGGAGTCGACGTCCACCATGCTCATGGGCACGGGCGAGACCAACGCCGAGCGCATCGAGCACCTGCGCATGATCCGTGACGTGCAGGACCGCACGGGCGGCTTCCGGGCCTTCATCCCGTACACCTACCAGCCCGAGAACAACCACCTGAAGGGCCGCACCCAGGCCACCCTCTTCGAGTACCTGCGGATGATCGCCATCGCGCGCCTCTTCCTGGACAACGTCCAGCACATCCAGGGCTCGTGGCTGACCACCGGCAAGGAGGTCGGCCAGCTCTCCCTGCACTACGGCGCGGACGACCTCGGCTCGATCATGCTGGAGGAGAACGTGGTCTCCTCCGCCGGCGCCAAGCACCGCTCCAACCGGCTCGAGATCATCGACCTCATCCGCAAGGCGGGCCGCGTCCCGGCCCAGCGCGCCACGACGTACGAGCACCTCGTCGTGCACGACGACCCGGCGAACGACCCGGTCGACGACCGCGTGGTCTCCCACATCTCCTCCACGGCGATCGACGGCGGCACGGCACACCCGGAACTGAAGCTGCTGGCGTCCAACTGACCCCGCCGTGCTGACACTTCACGTCGCCGAGCGGTCCCCGGAGGTCGCTGTTCTGGTCGACGGGGCGTCCATCGCCGGCGTCGGCCCGTACGAGGAACTGGCCGCCGCCGAACCCCGGGCGAGGGTCCGGCGCTGGCCCGGCATCCTCACCCCGGGGCTGCTGAACCCGTATGGCCCGGAGCTGCTGGAGGCCACTTACCACCCCGACCCGCGCGAGGCCGATGTGCTCGGCACCGAGCCGATCGTCGGAGCGCGGGCGCGGGAGATCTTCCGCGCCGACCCCGCACGCCTCGGTGCGAGCGCGCGGCGCGGGGTGCAGCGGTTGCTGGCGCACGGCACGGTGGCGGTGGCCGGGGAGCTGCGGTCGCGGGCCGTGGTCGACGCGGTGCGCAGGGCCGGGCTCGCGGTGGGACAGCGGCCGGACCGCCTCCCGGGTCCGGTGGCGCTGTCCCCGACCCCGCTGATCCTGCTGCCGGGACTGGTGCCGGGCGGTCCCGCCCGACTCGCCGTGTTCGACGTCGCTGACCGCGCCGAACTGGTCCGACGCGGCGCCGGGACCTGTGTGGCGACCGTGATCGGCGGGCGGCTGGTGTACCGCGGCCGCTGACCGGTCTCAACCGGAGAACCGCTTCCCGAACGCCCCCGAACTCTGGCTCACCCCGCTGCAGTCGGTCGCCGCGTCGTCCGCGGAGGAATCGTCCTCGCACCGCCGGTCGCGGAAGGTGGACCACATCGACACCCAGGCGATCTCCTTCTGCTCGGCGAACGCCCGTACCTGGGCCGCGTCGGAGAGGGTGGAAATCCCCCCGGCCACGTCGTTGACGCCGATCATCGAGATGAGCGCCATGCCCCGCCAGGCGCCCGCGTCGGACAGCCCGAACACCCTCTTCAGCTGGGCGGGCGCGGCCCTGGCGGAGGTGAGGGCGTAGTCGCCCATGTCGCCGGCGTACGACTCGCCGTAGTTCATCGTCATGTGGTTGACGGTGGCGACCTGGACGTCATGGCTGTTCGCGGACTCCAGCAGCGCGAGGCTGTTCGCGTCCAGTCCCGAGGGCCTCACCGGGAGGGCGAACGAGACCTCCAGGTCCGGCCGTTCCCGCTCCCGGGTGCAGTCGTCGTCACCGTAGATCACGAAGGCGAGGTGTACGTCGCCGGGGAACCGGCGGGGTCGGTGGCGGATCTCGCCGTGGCGCTGACGTAGGGGGCGTACGCGGGGGGGGGGGCGGGGTGTACGACGTGCTCCCGGAGTGCCCTGAGCAGCCCGTGACAGCGAGTGCAAACAGGCAGGTGAATCCAGTCATGCGCTTCCGGAAACGCCTCATCGCATACGCGCCAGCTCTCGTTGCCTCTGCCTCGGAACGGAAACGGATTGCTGTTTCCCAGAGGAAATCTCTCACACGCTCCCATTCGGCATCGTAGGGCTCTATATGTAGGTTGCCCGATTCGGGAGCGCTGTTTGTCCGATGGGCCTGGAATTGGGCTCCTTGGGTCTCTCAGGGAATCGACAGGTTGGGGACGGTCTCATGGGTGGCTCATAAGAATTCCCGGGAAAGGGCCATATGAAGCCTCCCTGATATCCGAGGAATGCAATCCGAACCCGCCCTCGAAAGTCGCGCCACCGGACGTGGTCGCCGCCGCAAACATGGCAACGGGTCCGCCGGGGGACGCGTGTTCGTCGATTCCACCGGGCGCCGGTCCAAGGCGCTGCGCCGGATCGGCACGCTCGTCGGCGTCCTCGCGCTCGCCGCGCTCGGGTACGGCGGCTGGTACGCCCTCGCGCACCGGGCGGAGTTCGTCACGTACGACCTCGACGAGAACCCGCTCGCGCAGGCCCTCTGGTCGGCCGGGTTCGTGCTGCCGCTGATGTGGGCGAAGGCGCGGTTCCGGATCGGCTTCGCCCGGCTCGGCCGATTCAGGCGCCTGGACCGGACGGTCACGGTCTTCAGGCGCGCGCGGTGACGATCTACCTGTGGCACGAGATCGCGCTGATCCTGGCGGTCCCGCTGATCGACCGGCTCTGGGACGTGCCCGCCTTCGAGCGGTACCTGCCGCTCGACAGCCAGTGGTTCATGTTCGGGGTCGGCTGGGCCCTGATCGCCGTGTTCGTGCCGGCGTGCGGCTGGGTGGAGGACGTGGCCGCGAAGAAGAAGCCGCGACTGATCCCGGCAGGGCGTGCTGCAACAATGGGCGGGTGACCCGCGCCTCTCTGAACAAGCAGCCGCACGAAGTCGCCTCGATGTTCGACGACGTGGCGGAACGGTACGACCTGACGAACGACGTGCTGTCGCTCGGCCAGGACCGGCGCTGGCGCAAGGAGGTGGCGAAGGCGGTCGACGCGCGCCCCGCGCAGAAGGTCCTCGACCTCGCGGCCGGCACGGCGACCTCCTCACTTCCCTTCGCGCGCACCGGCGCGTACGTCGTCCCGTGCGACTTCTCCCTCGGGATGCTCCAGGTCGGCAAGAAGAAGCACACCTGGCTGCCGTTCACGGCGGGCGACGCGACCAGGCTGCCGTTCAAGGACGACACCTTCGACGCCGTGACGATCTCCTTCGGGCTGCGCAACGTGCAGGACACGGACGCGGCGCTGCGGGAGATGTACCGGGTGACCCGGCCCGGTGGACGCGTGGTGATCTGCGAGTTCTCGCACCCGACCTGGGCGCCCTTCCGGACCGTCTACACCGAGTACCTGATGCGCGCCCTGCCGCCGGTCGCCCGTACGGTCTCCTCCAACCCGGACGCCTACGTCTACCTCGCCGAGTCCATCCGCGCCTGGCCCGACCAGCCCGGCCTCGCCGAGCGGCTGCGCAAGGCGGGCTGGTCGAAGGTGGCCTGGCGCAACCTCAGCGGCGGTGTGGTCGCGCTGCACCGGGGTTTCAAGGAGAGCTGAGTCCCGCCGGCGGGTGACCGCCGCTCACCGGTTGATCATCTCGAAGGCGTCGCCGGCCTCGCCCAGTTCGCGCTGCATGCCGCCCGTGGGCGGCCGCGGGATGCGTGGCTCGCGCACGCCTCCGCCGCCCTCGCCCTCACCGAAGTCGAACCACACGTACACCACGGAGTCCGGCGGCACCTGGGCGCCGGGCTGCGGGTACTGGCGTACGACGTACTCGACCACCGTGTGCGCGAAGTCCGGGCGGTCCGGCGCGTTGAGGAACAGCCCTCGGGCCCGGGCCGTTTCGCGCGCGTCCATGGCCATGAGGCCGACCAGACGGGGAACGCGCGCTTCGGATGTTTTGGGTGTTATACGCACAGATGTCACCCCCAGCGGTACTGGAAGGGTAACGCGGGCGCGAGCCACCCGGAAGCGACATGTGGCTTTCTGTGACAGATAATTACTCTCAGTCACAGGTCAAGTCGGTAGCAGTGCCCCTGCCGTGCCGAGGCCGGTGTCGTGAACGTCTCCGCGAGCCGCATGCCGAGGCGCCGGGTGACCGCGATGGAGCGTTCGTTGCGCGAGTCGACCATCGCCACCACCCGGCCCACCCCGGCCGCCCGCAGCCGGTCCAGCGTCTCCTCGGCGGCGGCCGTGGCGTACCCCCGTCCCCAGTGCGCCCGGCCCAGCCGCCAGCCGATCTCGATCTCGCCCTCTGGCCCCCAGGCGTGCGGCCACGGCTGGGCCCCGGTGAAGCCGACGATGCCGCCCTCGTCGTCCAGCACCGACCACAGGCAGAACCCCCGCTCCGCGTCGTGCCGGCGCTGGCGCGCGGTCAGCTCCTCGTACACCGACACCTCGGCGGACCGGCCCCCGTGGAACTCCATGACGTCCGGGTCGTCGAAGACCCGGTGCCAGGAGAACGCGTCCTCGTCGGTGGGCACACGCAGCCGTACAGCGGGGAGAGCTCGGTTCACGGGGTAGCCCTTCAGCCGGGTGATCAGTACTGCTGAATAGACTGCCCATGTCCAGTGCCGGTCGGCACGCAGATTCCGAACTTGGGGAGATCCCGCCGTGACAGTCGTGACTGAGCCCCTCTCCGAGAACACCGCCGATGTGATCGTCGTCGGCGCGGGGCCGGCCGGCTCCACCACCGCGTACCACCTCGCCAAGGCCGGACTCGACGTCCTCCTGCTGGAGAAGACCGAGTTCCCGCGCGAGAAGGTCTGCGGCGACGGCCTCACCCCGCGCGCGGTGAAGCAGCTCGTGGCGATGGGCATCGACATCTCCGAGGAGGCCGGCTGGCTGCGCAACAAGGGCCTGCGCATCATCGGCGGCGGCAGCCGTCTCCAGCTCGACTGGCCCGATCTCGCCTCGTTCCCGGACTACGGCCTCGTCCGCAGGCGTGACGACTTCGACGAGCAGCTCGCCCGCAACGCCCAGAAGGCCGGCGCCCGCCTCTTCGAGCGCTGCAACGTCTCCGGCCCCGTCGTCGACGACCGCACCGGACGCATCACCGGTGTGACCGCCAAGCTCGGCGAGGAGAAGCGTGAGGTCACCTTCCACGCGCCGCTCGTCGTCGCCGCCGACGGCAACTCCACCCGCCTGTCCCTCGCGATGGGCCTGCACCGCCGCGAGGACCGCCCGATGGGCGTCGCGGTGCGCACCTACTTCACCTCCCCCCGCCACGAGGACGACTACCTGGAGTCCTGGCTGGAGCTGTGGGACCGGCGCGGCTCACAGGAGCGCCTGCTGCCCGGCTACGGCTGGATCTTCGGCATGGGCGACGGCACCTCCAACGTCGGCCTCGGCGTGCTGAACACCTCGGCCGCCTTCAAGGAGCTGGACTGGCGCGAGATCCTCAAGGCCTGGTGCGCGTCCATGCCCGAGGACTGGGGCTACACCCCCGAGAACATGACCGGCCCGATCCGCGGCGCCGCCCTGCCCATGGCCTTCAACCGCCAGCCGCACTACACGAAGGGGCTGCTGCTCGTCGGCGACGCGGGCGGCCTGGTGAACCCCTTCAACGGCGAGGGCATCGCCTACGCCATGGAGTCCGGCCAGATCGCCGGCGACGTCATCGTGCAGGCCCACGCGCGCGCGACGCCCGCCCAGCGCGAGATCGCCCTGCAGCGCTACCCGCGCGTCCTCAAGGACACCTACGGCGGCTATTACAGCCTGGGCCGCGCCTTCGTGAAGCTCATCGGCAACCCGAAGGTCATGCAGATCGCCGCCCAGCGCGGCCTGACCCACCCCGTGCTGATGAAGTTCACCCTGAAGCTCCTGGCGAACCTCACCGACCCCACGGGCGGTGACGCGATGGACCGCATCATCAACGGCCTGAGCAGGGTCGCGCCGAAGGCGTGAGGGAGCGCGCCCGGGACGTGACCGGGCGCGAGAGCCGATACGGCGGCGGCCTGGCGGACGTACACCTCGTCCCGCCGGGCCGCCGTCGTGCTCCCCCCTCTCCCGCCGGTGGAGCCCTGGCGGTGCGGGCGCCGTGAGCCCGGCGGCACGGCGCTCATCTCCCTTGCCCGGTGGCATAGTTGAACCGGAGGGCGGGACGGGGCGGGTGCGCCGTGGCGCCGAGGGTCGTCGAGCCCAGGGGAGCCGTGCATGGCTGGTGCCGACTACGAGCGGGACATGAACGCGGGACTCACGGCCATGGGGGACTACGGCCGAGGCGGGCCGCGGGAGCGGTTCACCGCCGCGGAGCAGGCCTTCACCCGCGCCGCCGAGGCGGCGGACGCACCGGACGACGCCCGTCGGCGCGCGGCGGCCTGGGGCAACCGAGCGGGCCTGTGGTACCAGCGGCACCGCCGTACCGGCGAAGCCGAGGCGATCCACGCGGCCGTCCGGGACGCCGCCCGGGCGCTCCTGGACTGCCCGGAGGAACGGGGCCACGGCGAGAACCTGGGCCTGGCCCTGCGAGCCTGCCAGGAGCGGTTACCGGACCACACGGCGGACGAGCTGACCGCGCTCGTCGCGGTGTTGAACGCGCTGCGCGAGCGCAGTGCCCGTGCCGGTGGCGCGCTCGACTTCACCGCCGCCCTGTATCTGGCCCTCGCCCACCAGGAACGGCTGCGCCGGACCGGCGGCGAACGGGACCACCGGGCACTGGCCGAGGCCGCCGAGGCCACCGCCCGGATCGCGGTGGCCTGGCAGCTCCCCGACGCCGCCCACCACCTGGCGGTGGCCGCCGCCCAGTACCGCGGCCTTGAGGCCCGCTGCCCGGGCGAGGGGCACGCCGAGCGGGCGTTCGCACTCAGCACGGACGCCCTCTCCCGGTTCGGCCCGGGCACGGAGGACCACCGCAGGCAGTCGCACGACTGGGCGCTCACCGGGCTGATGTGCCTCAGCCTCGGCCAGCGGCTGCCCGACGACCAGCTCGACCGCCTGCTCCCGCTGCTGCCCGAGGCCGCCTCCGGCCTCGGCAACCCCGGCCTCGTCACCGACGGGCTGCGCGACTGGTGGGAGTCCGGCGGCCGCGGTGACGACCGCGCCACGCACGCCCTCCTCGTCCACACGGAGACCGAGTGCGCTCGGCTGCCCGAGGACGATCCGCGGCTGCCCATGGTGCTGAACCTGCTGGGCAGCGTGCTGCACCACCGCTTCGCGCACGGCACCGGCACCCGGCCCGAACTGGACCGGGCCGTCGGCTGCTTCCGGCGCGTCCTGGAACTCACCGACGACACCTCCCCCGAGCGCCGCGCGGCGCTCGCCAACCTGGCCGTGTGCCGCCTCGCCACGGACGGCCGGGACGACGAGGCGCCGGAGGGACGGGACGAGCCGGACGGTGACGCGCCGCCGCACGAACTGGTGGCGCACGCCTGGCAGTTGCTCAACTCGGCGCAGGGCGTGCGGGCCGGGGAGCGCGGCGAGCGCGCGCTGCGCCTGCTGGAGCGGGCCCGCGCGGCCACCGAACCGGGCACCCACCTCGCCGCCTCCGTCGCCCAGGGAATCGGCGCGGCCCTGCTGGCGCGGCACCGCCACACCCCGGGCACGCTCGCCCTCGGACACGCCATGGACGCCCTGGAGCGCGAGGCCGCGGCACAGCCGGACGACAGCCCGAACCGCGCGGTGCTGCTGCTGGAACTGGCATCGTGCTGGGCCGCACGGTACGAGTTCAGCGGCAGTGCCCTGGACCTGGAGGACGCGCTGCTCCTCGCCCGGGAGGCCCGCCCCCTGATGCCCCCGGGACCCCGGCTCCTGGAGTCCACCCGGCGGCTCGGCGCCCTGCTGCTGCGGCAGGACCCCTGGTCCGCCGAGGGCCTGCGGCTGGTGCGCGAGGCGGCCGAGCCGGACGCGGGCGACACGGGGTCCTGGTCCACCGCCGCGGACTGGGCTCGTGCCGCCGCCGGCCAGGAGAGGTGGGACGAGGCACGGACCGCGGCCCGGCTCGCCCTGCGCCGCTGCCTCCTCCGGGCCGCCGATCGCGCGGCCACCCCCCACGCCCGCCTGGAGAGTCTGGAGCAGGCCCGCGGCCTGGCGGTCGAGGCCGCCCTCGTCGCGGTCCGCGCCGGAGACCCGCGCGCGGCCCTGCGCAGCCTCGACACGCTCGGCACCCTCGACCCGGCGACGGCCGCCGAGGGCGGCCCACGCGCACGCAGCGCCGCCGGGACGGCCGGCGCGGTGCCCGGGAACGTGCGGGGCGGCGAAGCGACGCCGCCTCCGCCGCCCGAGGGGTGCGTCCTCGTCCACCTGTGCACGTCGCCGGAGAACGACCTGCTCGCCCTCGCCGTGGACGCCACGGGCGGAGTCCGGCCGCTGTGGCTGCCCGTCGCACGCCGGGAACTGGTCGAGCGGGCCGGACTCGCCTGGCTGGCCCTCGGCGACGAGCACGATCCCGCGTGGCCGCCCCAGGTCGTGGACGAACTGGGCGGCTGGCTGGGCGAGCGGCTGGTGCGGCCGCTGCTGACCGAACTGCGCACACCGTGGCTGTGCGTCGTCCCGCACGGCTCGGCCCTCGGCGCCCTGCCCCTGCACGCCGCGTGGTGGCCCGACCCGTCCGCCCCCGACGGACGCCGCTACGCCCTGGACGAAGCCCTGATCACCTATGCCAACGCCGCCGGCCGGCCCGGCGGACGCCCCGACGGCCCCGCGCCCCGGAGCATCCTCGCGGTCGCCGACCCGGAGCACGCCGGCGCCGCCCCGCTGCCCGGGGCGCGCCGCGAGGCCGAACACGTCGTACGGCACTTCGGCCGGCACACCCTGCTGACGGGCCCCGCGGCGCGCCGAGCCGCCGTGCTGGAGGCGCTGGCCGGCAGCGACGTCGTCCACCTGGCGGCACACAGCGTGCTGGACGTCGACCAGCCCATGCGCGGCGGCGTCCGGCTCGCCGACGGCGAGCTGCTGGCCCTGCGGGAACTGGTGGCCCAGCCGCTGAACCGGATCCGCCTCATGGTGCTGGCCACGTGCAGCCTGGGCCAGGCCGGGCGGTTCGCGCTCGGCGCCGGGCAACCGGGCTCCCTCCCGGACGCCCTGCTGCACGCCGGGGTGGGCGGCATCGTCAGCAGTCTGTGGCCGACGCCGGACGAGAGCAGCGCCCTGCTGCTGTCCCGGTTCTACGAGCTGTGGGCCACGGGCACCCGCGCCCATCCGGCCGAGGCCCTGCGCAGTGCCCAGCGCTGGCTGCGCGAGGCGACCAACGAGGAGCTGGGCGGCACCCCGCCCGCCGCCCCCGCGGCCCGCGCCTTCTGGGCCCGCACCCGCCCCTACCAGCATCCCGTCCACTGGGCGGCCTTCAGCTACGCGGGAGCCTGACCGTGCACGACGACAGCGTCTTCGAATGCGCTCGAGCCATCCGCGCCCAGCTGCCGAGGCTGCTGAACCCGCTCGACGGGGCGCGTCGCGACGAGATCGACCGACGCCTGGCGCGGGCGCTCGCCCGCCACGCCGAACCCGGCGCCGCCGATGACATCCTCGACATCCTGTGGAGCGTGCCCGAACTGCGCACCTGGGCGGCCGGCTTCCTGGAGACCGGAGCCCCGCCCCGGTACGCCGAGCGCGGCGGCTACCAGCGGCTGCCCGGCTCCGGTGAGGCCGTACCCGCCGAACGCTTCGACTGTCCCGAAGGCGACTTCGTCTGGTACCGGGCCTTCCTGGACGAACGCGTGCCCCGGTGCCCGACCCACGCCACGCCGCTCGTCCGGCAGGACACCCCGCCATGCTGAGCCGCTTCGTCGACGCGGTCGCGGGACGGCTCGCCGCCGAGTGGCTCGCCGTCGGCACCCAGGGGCTCGTGTTCTGGTCCGGTGGCCTCGCCGCGCTGACGTGGGGGACGGGACAGTCGCCGCTGGGCTGGCTCCAGGACCGGCCGCCGGGCACCCGGATCGTCTCGGGCGTCGCGGCGCTGCTGGCCGTCGTCCTGTCCGGCGCGGCCGTACACCGGCTGACCCCCGCCGTCCTCCCGCTGCTGGAGGGGTACGGCTGGCCCGCGCGGCTGCACCGCGCCATGACGGCCCGCCAGGACGCCCGGCGGCGCCGGCTGCGCACGGACTGGACGCGTCTTCACCGGGCGCTCGGCGAGGACGGCGGGCCGGGGAGCGCCGGTGCGCCGCCCGGGGCGTACGACGCCTTCGTCCGGACCGACGCCGCCCTGCGCCGTGTCCCCGCCGCCCCGGACCGGCAGCTGCCCACCTGGATCGGCAACACCCTGCGCAGCGCCGAGCTGCGTCCGTACGACAAGTACGGTCTCGACGCGGTCAAGTGCTGGCCGCACCTGTGGCTGCTGCTTCCCGCCGAGACCCGCACCCAGCTGACGACCGCGCGCGCGACGCTCGACTCGGCGGTGTCCGCCTTCATCTGGTCCGCGGCCTTCGTGCTGTGGACCCCCTGGGCCTGGTGGGCCGCGCCCGTCGCGCTGGCGGCGGCCGCGGGTGTGCACCGCTGCGCCCTGCGCGCCCCCTGCGCCGCCTTCGCCGACCTCCTCGAGGCCGCGTTCGACCTGCACCGCTTCGCCCTGTACGACGCACTGCGCTGGCCCGCACCGCGCGACCCCGCCCAGGAACGTCGGGAAGGCCCCAGGGTGACCGCCTACCTCTGGCGGGGCTCCGGCGACCCGGCCCCCGTCTTCACCGCGCCCACCGTGCCACCGGAGGACCGGCCATGACCGACGACACCACGTTCGGCCACCAGGACAGCGGTGTCCCGGAGGACGGCGTCCCCGGGACCGGGGTTCCCGAGAACGGCATCCCCGGGGGACATGCCGTCCGAACCCCCGAGGACTTCATGCTGTTCCGCGCGGACATGCTGCGCGGTCTCGGCGAGGACGACCAGGCCGACGCCCTGCTGCGGCAGCTCTCGCAGACCCGCTCCCCCCACCTGCTGCACCGCATCGGCACGTCCTGGCTCAGGGCCGGCCGGCCCGACGAGTGCGCGCGGGTGCTGCGCGCGGCCCTGCCGGCGGCGGCCGGCACCGAGGACGAGATGGAGATCGCGACGAACCTGGGCTGCGCGCTGTTCCTCCTCGGGGAGGAGGCCGAGGCGGAGCCGCACCTGCGTCGCGGGGCGGCCCTGGGCAGCCCGATCGCGCGGCAGAACCTCGCGACCGTGCTGCGGCGCGGCGGTGACCCCGAGGGGGCCGAACGCGTCCTGCGCCGGGCCGCGGCGGACGGCGGCACGGGCGCGATTCTCTCGCTGGCCCACCTGCTGCGCGCCGACGGGCGCCGTCGCGAGGCCTGGGAGTGGCTGCGCAGGGCGGCCGCGACGGGACTGGTCGAGGCAGCTTCGGTCCTCGGTGCCGACCTCGCCCTGGACGGGCCGGACCAGGATCTGGTCGAGGCCGAGCACTGGCTGACGCCGGCCGCGCGCAGCGGGGACACCTCCGCCGAGTGGCGGCTGGGCCAGTTGCTGTCCCGGCGGGGGGAGGACGAGCAGGCCCGCCGGTGGCTCACCCGCGCCGCCGAGAAGGCGGTCCGGCCCCAGGACCCGGAGCGGACGGAGGCGGACGCGGAGGCGGCCGGGGAGCCAGGGCCGGTGCCGGGCGGACGGCCGCGCCGGCTGCGCGACGGCACCCGCGAGCCGCGAGACGGCGGACCACGCGTGGTCGTGGGACGGGGCGACGTCCTCACGCTGTCCCGGGACGACGACGAACGCGCGCCGATCCGCCAGGCGGCGGGAGCCGCGTTCACCCTCGGGGCGCTGCTGTGCGATCAGGGAGAGAGTGAGGAGGGACGCCGGTGGCTGCGTATCGCGGTGGAGGCGGGTGAGCCGGAGGCCGCCGTGGGCCTGGCCCGCATGGCCGGGCGGGCGGGGGACGAGGTGGAGCAGCTCCGCTGGTACGCCCGCGCCCACGAACTGGGCCATGGCACCGCGGCGTTCCACGCCGGCGGGCTCTGCGGGGAACGGGGGCGCGCACGGGAGGCCGAGGACTGGTACGAGCGCTCCGCGGCGGCCGGCCACGGTCTGGCCGCGGCCAACCTGGCCGGCATGCACGGAGCCAGGGGCGACCTGGAGGGGGCCGAACGCTGGTACCGACGGGCCGTCGGCCTCAGCGGCCACCCCGACGCCGACGCCCTGGTGCGCCGCTTCACCACCCTGAGCGACCAGGAGCAGGCGCTCGCCGAGTGGGTGCTGTGGTGCGCACGGCGCGGGTTCCCCTGGGCCGTCGAGTGGGTGCGCGACACCGGGCTCCCGGAGACCGCGTGACAAGGCCGACCGGGCCGTAGCGCATCCGGAATGCCCCACCTGCCGGGAATCTGCCGGAGGGGAACCGGCCGGTCGGGAACCGGAAGGACCGCGGCCCCCGAGCGGCCGCGGCCCTTCTTCGCGCAGATTGTGGTGCCGGTGTGCTCAGAGCACCCGGACCGCGCCGGTGGGCGGGTCGTACGACAGCGGCTTCTCCTGGACGCCGCTGGAGGGGTTCTGGGCACCGACGAACATACCGTCGCCGACGTACACCGCCACGTGGTACGCGCTGCCCGCGCTGCCCCAGTAGAGGATGTCGCCGGGCTGCAGGTTGCTCAGCGACACCTGGGTGCCGGCCGTCGACTGGTCCTGGGAGACACGCGGCAGGCTGATGCCGACCTGCTTGAACGCCGTCTGCACCAGACCGGAGCAGTCGTACGCGGAGGGGCCGGTGGCACCGGAGACGTAGGCCTTGCCGACCTGAGCCTTCACGAAGGAGACGATGGCCGCCGCCGAACCGGTGGCCGTGGACGTGCTCGTGCTCGTGCTGGTGGAGGCGCCGGTGCTCGCCGTGGTGGAGAGCGTCGTGCGCTCGGCGCTGCGGGCGGCGCGCGCGGCGGCGGCCTTGCGGGCGGCCTCCTGAGCCTTCTTCTTGGCCGCCGCGGCCTTCTGCTTGGCCTCCGCGAGGTCCGACTTGGCCTGCTTCGCGGCGTTCGCGGCGGCCGCGTCGCGCTCGGCCTGCAGTTCGTAGTTGGCCGCGGCCTGCTGAGTGGCGTCCGCGGACTGGGCGACCTGAGCGGCCAGGTCGGCCGTCAGCGTGGGCAGTTCGAGGGTCTGCGTCACCGGCTCGGCAGCGTTCGCCGATCCGGACGCCCCGGCTACTGCCAGGGTGCTGAGGACGCCACCGGCAACTCCGGCCCGCATCGCGAGGGTCGACGCGCTGCGGCGGGGCTTCCGGTGGCTGCGTATGTGAGCGGTGTGGGACATGGGAACAACCGGTACCAGGGGCTCCTTCATATCTTCAAGAAACGTGTGGTGCGCCACAGTTGTTCAATGGGGGCCTCAAAAGCCCGGCGTGTCACTCTTTATTGACGCCGTAACGGACATTGCGGACGCCCGTGATCAAGCCCTTGATCACGGCCTTTGATCATTACGTCCGAATTGCCCTGCGCCTACCACTCGTTCGGGTCGTTGGCCAAGCCCCGTTCTCAGACACCTCTCATCAATGTGGCGGAGGTCACGGAACGGTTACCGGAAGGGCGACGTCCCGCGCGATCGGGAGGTGAATGAAAGACGCAGGGGAGTTCGTGAATGCGTGCACGCGCTCGCGCCGCGTCCACACCTGACCCCGGACCTCCCCCTGATGTGTGAACGCGATCCCCTATCAGGGCACCGTGCCCAGAGCCAATTTGCATGCAGCGGAACTCTCTTGATATTGAGACGCCTTCTTTCACCTGCGGTGATGAGCGAAAATGTCACTTCTGGTGACTAGCTGGACGCTTCGCGTACGAAGATCACCCATCATCCGACTTCATGATCCTTCGTCAGGTGGTGGAGATCACAAAGGTTGTGTAATACCCCGTGTCGCAGATCACAGAGCGGCAGGCATAGGATGCGAGGCAGTTGGGCTTGTGACCTGCTTCACATGTTCTCGATCTTCGCCCGGGACGAGCGGGGTTCGTGGGACCGGTGGGGCGGACGTGAGCCCAGTGCAACCGCCAGCAGTCAGTGCCGACTGAGAGGAGCGAGGAGCGGTGAACGCGTATGCGCCCATCCTCGTACTGGGAGCCCTCGGGGCAGGCTTTGCGATCTTCTCCGTGGTCATGGCCACGCTGATCGGTCCGAAGCGGTACAACCGCGCCAAGCTCGAGGCCTACGAGTGCGGCATCGAGCCGACCCCCACGCCGGCCGGCGGCGGGCGCTTCCCCATCAAGTACTACCTGACGGCGATGCTCTTCATCGTCTTCGACATCGAGATCGTCTTCCTCTACCCCTGGGCCGTCACCTTCGACGCCCTGGGGATCTTCGGGCTCGTGGAGATGCTGCTCTTCGTGCTCACCGTCTTCGTCGCGTACGCGTACGTATGGCGGCGCGGCGGCCTGGAATGGGACTGAGGGGCCTTTAAGGACATGGGACTCGAAGAAAAGCTGCCGAGCGGCTTCCTGCTGACCACCGTCGAGCAGGCCGCGGGCTGGGTGCGCAAGGCGTCCGTCTTCCCGGCCACCTTCGGCCTCGCCTGCTGCGCCATCGAGATGATGACCACAGGCGCCGGACGCTACGACCTCGCGCGCTTCGGCATGGAGGTCTTCCGCGGCTCGCCGCGCCAGGCGGACCTGATGATCGTCGCCGGCCGGGTCAGCCAGAAGATGGCGCCGGTCCTGAGGCAGGTCTACGACCAGATGCCCAACCCCAAGTGGGTGATCTCCATGGGCGTCTGCGCCTCCTCGGGCGGCATGTTCAACAACTACGCGATCGTCCAGGGCGTCGACCACATCGTCCCGGTCGACATCTACCTCCCCGGCTGCCCGCCGCGGCCCGAGATGCTGATGGACGCGATCCTCAAGCTCCACCAGAAGATCCAGTCCTCCAAGCTCGGCGTGAACGCCGAGGAAGCGGCCCGCGAGGCGGAGGAGGCGGCGCTCAAGGCCCTGCCCACGATCGAGATGAAGGGGCTGCTGCGGTGAGCGACGCGAACGGCACCAACGGCGTCAACGGGTCCTCGAACGGGGTGAACCCCGAGAAGGACCTCGCCGCGTCCAACCTCCCCGGCCAGCGCGGCGAGGGCGGCGAGGAGATCCGCGTCCAGCGCGGCATGTTCGGCGCCGACAACGGCGGCGACACCTCCGGCTACGGCGGCCTCGTCCGCTCGGTCCGCCTCCCAGGACCGGCGAACCGTCCCTACGGCGGCTGGTTCGACGAGGTGGCCGACGAGCTCGAGGGCGCCCTGGAGGAACAGGGACTCCTCCCGGAGAACGCCATCGAGAAGACGGTCGTCGACCGCGACGAACTGACCTTCCACATCGAGCGCGAGCACCTGGTCCGCGTCGCCCGCACCCTGCGCGACGACCCCGCCCTGCGCTTCGAGCTGTGCACCGGCGTCAGCGGCGTCCACTACCCGCACGACAAGGGCCGCGAGCTGCACGCCGTCTACCATCTGCGCTCGATCACCCACAACCGGCTGATCCGCCTCGAGGTGAGCGCCCCCGACAGCGAGCCGCGCATCCCGTCCCTGGTCTCCGTGTATCCGACCAACGACTGGCACGAGCGCGAGACCTGGGACTTCTTCGGGATCGTCTTCGACGGTCACCCGGCCCTGACCCGGATCATGATGCCGGACGACTGGCAGGGCCACCCGCAGCGCAAGGACTACCCCCTCGGCGGCATCGCCGTCGAGTACAAGGGCGCCCAGATCCCGGCTCCGGACCAGCGGAGGTCGTACTCGTGAGCACGCAGTCAGCATCAGCCCGCGAGACCACCGAGGGCACCGTCTACACGGTCACCGGTGGCGACTGGGACGAGATCGTCCAGTCCGCGGCCCGCGCCGACGACGAGCGCATCGTCGTCAACATGGGTCCCCAGCACCCGTCCACCCATGGAGTGCTCCGTCTGATCCTCGAGATCGAGGGCGAGACGGTCACCGAGGCCCGCTGCGGCATCGGCTACCTCCACACCGGCATCGAGAAGAACCTCGAGTACCGGACCTGGACGCAGGGCACCACGTTCGTGACGCGCATGGACTACCTGACGTCCTTCTTCAACGAGACCGCCTACTGTCTCGCGGTCGAGAAGCTCCTCGGCATCGAGGACCAGATCACCGAGCGCGCCAAGATCATCCGGGTCCTCCTGATGGAGCTGAACCGGCTCTCCTCCCACCTGGTGTGCATCGCCACCGGCGGCATGGAGCTGGGCGCCACCACGATCATGATCTACGGATTCCGTGATCGTGAAATGATTCTCGACATCTACGAGCTCATCACGGGCCTGCGGATGAACCACGCGTACATCCGCCCCGGCGGACTCGCCCAGGACCTGCCGCCCGGCGCGGTGGACCAGATCCGCGAGTTCGTGAAGAAGATGAAGAAGAACCTCCCGGAGTACGACAAGCTCGCCACCGGGAACCCCATCTTCAAGGCCCGTATGCAGAACGTCGGCTACCTCGACCTGGCCGGCTGTATGGCCCTCGGCGCCACCGGCCCGATCCTGCGCTCCACCGGCCTGCCGCACGACCTGCGCAAGACACAGCCCTACTGCGACTACGAGACGTACGACTTCGACGTCCCGACCGCAGACAGTTGCGACTCCTACGGGCGCTTCCTGATCCGCGTGGAGGAGATGCGCCAGTCGCTCGGGATCGTCGAGCAGTGCCTGGACCGGCTCCAGCCCGGCCCGGTCATGGTCGCCGACAAGAAGATCGCCTGGCCCGCCCAGCTCGCCCTGGGGCCGGACGGACTCGGCAACTCCCTCGACCACATCAAGAAGATCATGGGCACCTCCATGGAGGCCCTGATCCACCACTTCAAGCTGGTCACCGAGGGCTTCCGCGTCCCACCGGGACAGGCCTACGTGGCCGTCGAATCACCCAAGGGCGAACTCGGGGTCCACGCCGTCTCCGACGGCGGCACCCGCCCCTTCCGGGTCCACTTCCGCGACCCGTCCTTCACCAACCTTCAGGCCATGGCGGCGATGTGCGAGGGCGGCCAGGTCGCCGACGTCATCGTCGCCGTCGCGTCCATCGACCCCGTGATGGGAGGCGTCGACCGGTGACCACCAGTTCTTCGGAGCGGGGCGTCAGCCTGGGCATGCCCCAACCGCCCGCCCCCGCGTACCCGGACGACGTCCGGGCCCGGCTGGAGACGGACGCGCGCGAGATCATCGCGCGCTACCCCGACTCCCGGTCGGCCCTGCTGCCGCTGCTCCACCTCGTGCAGTCGGAGGAGGGCCACGTCACCCGCACCGGCATGCGGTTCTGCGCGGACATGCTGTCCCTGACGACGGCCGAGGTCACCGCCGTCGCCACCTTCTACACCATGTACCGGCGCAAGCCCTCCGGCGACTACCAGGTGGGCGTCTGCACCAACACCCTGTGCGCGGTGATGGGCGGCGACGCGATCTTCGAGACCCTCCAGGAGCACCTGGGCGTCGGCAACGGCGAGACCACCGACGACGGCAAGGTCACCCTGGAGCACATCGAGTGCAACGCGGCCTGCGACTTCGCGCCGGTCGTGATGGTCAACTGGGAGTTCTTCGACAACCAGACCCCGGGCAGCGCCAAGCGCCTGGTCGACGACCTGCGCGAAGGACGGCCCGTACAGCCCACGCGCGGGGCGCGCCTGTGCACCTTCAAGGAGACCGCGCGGATTCTGGCCGGCTTCCCCGACGAGCGGCCCGGGGCCGTCGAGGAGGGCGGCAGTGCGGGACCCGCTTCGCTGGTGGGCCTTCGCCTGGCAAGGGGAGAGGCCGCACCCGCGCGCGTGGTCCATCCGCGCGACGGCGGTCCGCACGACGAACCGCAAAACCGGGCGCACCGGCCGTCGACGGCCGAGCACCTCAGTTCTCATGACGCGCCGCAGCAGACATCGGCCTCCGACCCGGCCCACCCGGCAGGACCCGCCGCCGAGGAGGGGGAGTGATGACCGTGGCACCCGAACTCAAGGACACGAGCCCCGAGAAGGTGCTCGCACCCGTGCTGTCGGCCTTCTGGGACGAGGACCGGTCCTGGTCTCTGGACGTCTACCGGAGGCACGAGGGGTACGAGGGGCTCCGCAAGGCGCTCGCCATGTCGCCGGACGACCTGATCGCGTACGTCAAGGACTCCGGTCTGCGCGGGCGCGGCGGCGCGGGATTCCCGACGGGAATGAAATGGCAGTTCATTCCCCAGGGTGATGGAAAACCGCACTATCTAGTTGTCAACGCCGACGAGTCGGAGCCGGGGACCTGCAAGGACATCCCGGTCCTCTTCGCGAACCCGCACAGCCTCATCGAGGGCATTGTGATCGCGTGTTACGCCATCCGGTCTTCGCATGCCTTCATCTATCTGCGTGGTGAAGTCGTCCCCGTTCTGCGGCGGTTGCACGAGGCCGTGCGCGAGGCCTACGCGGCGGGCTACCTCGGCGAGAACATCCTGGGCAGCGGACTCGACCTCGACCTCACCGTGCACGCCGGCGCCGGCGCGTACATCTGCGGTGAGGAGACCGCACTGCTCGACTCGCTCGAAGGCCGCCGTGGTCAACCGCGGCTCCGTCCTCCTTTCCCAGCCGTCGAAGGGCTCTATGCCTGCCCGACTGTTGTGAACAACGTCGAGTCGATCGCGTCGGTTCCCGCCATCCTGAAAAACGGGAAAGACTGGTTCAGGTCGATGGGCAGCGAGAAGTCCCCGGGCTTCACGCTCTACTCGCTCAGCGGCCATGTCGCGAGCCCCGGCCAGTACGAGGCGCCGCTCGGCGTCACACTCCGCCAGCTCCTCGACATGAGCGGCGGAATGCGGTCCGGCCACCGCCTGAAGTTCTGGACCCCGGGCGGCTCCTCGACGCCGATGTTCACCGACGAGCACCTCGACGTCCCCCTCGACTACGAAGGGGTCGGCGCCGCGGGTTCCATGCTCGGCACCAAGGCCCTGCAGTGCTTCGACGAGACGACGTGCGTGGTGCGGGCGGTGACCCGCTGGACCGAGTTCTACGCCCACGAGTCCTGCGGCAAGTGCACACCCTGCCGCGAAGGAACGTACTGGCTGGTGCAGTTGATGCGGGACATCGAGGCCGGCAAGGGTGCCATGTCCGACCTCGACAAGCTCGCCGACATCGCCGACAACATCAACGGCAAGTCCTTCTGCGCCCTCGGTGACGGCGCCGCATCCCCGATCTTCTCCTCGCTGAAGTACTTCCGCGAGGAGTACGAGCAGCACATCACGGGCCGTGGTTGCCCCTTCGACCCGGCCAAGTCGACGGCCTGGGCGGACCGCCCGGAGGTGAACGCATGACCGTGACCACCAGTGCTCCCTCCGGAGGGGGAGAGGCGGCGGTCCCGCCGGAGGACCTCGTCACGCTGACGATCGACGGCGCCGAGATCAGCGTGCCCAAGGGCACCCTGGTCATCCGGGCCGCCGAGCAGCTCGGCATCGAGATCCCGCGGTTCTGCGACCACCCCCTGCTGGACCCGGCCGGCGCCTGCCGCCAGTGCATCGTCGAGGTCGAGGGCCAGCGCAAGCCCATGGCGTCCTGCACCATCACGTGCACGGACGGCATGGTGGTGAAGACGCAGCTCACCTCGCCGGTCGCCGAGAAGGCCCAGCACGGTGTGATGGAGCTGCTGCTCATCAACCACCCGCTGGACTGCCCGGTCTGCGACAAGGGCGGCGAGTGCCCGCTGCAGAACCAGGCCATGTCGCACGGCAACGCGGAGTCCCGCTTCGAGGGCCGCAAGCGGACCTACGAGAAGCCCGTGCCGATCTCGACGCAGGTGCTCCTCGACCGCGAGCGGTGCGTGCTGTGCGCCCGCTGCACCCGCTTCTCCAACCAGGTGGCGGGCGACCCGATGATCGAGCTGGTCGAGCGGGGCGCGCTGCAGCAGGTCGGCACCGGTGAGGGCGACCCGTTCGAGTCGTACTTCTCCGGCAACACCATCCAGATCTGCCCGGTGGGCGCGCTCACCTCGGCGGCCTACCGTTTCCGCTCCCGGCCCTTCGACCTCATCTCCTCGCCGTCGGTGTGCGAACACTGCTCGGGCGGCTGCGCGACGCGCACCGACCACCGGCGCGGCAAGGTCATGCGGCGGCTCGCGGCCAACGACCCCGAGGTCAACGAGGAGTGGATCTGCGACAAGGGACGCTTCGCGTTCCGGTACGCGCAGGCGAAGGACCGCCTCGACGTCCCGCTGGTGCGCAACGCCGAAGGCGTTCTGGAGCCCGCCTCCTGGCCGGAGGCCCTGGAAGCGGCCGCGCGCGGGCTGACCGCCGCCCGTTCCCGGGCCGGTGTCCTCACCGGCGGCCGGCTGACCGTCGAGGACGCCTACGCCTACAGCAAGTTCGCGCGCGTGGCGCTCGACACGAACGACATCGACTTCCGCGCGCGCGTGCACAGCGGCGAGGAGGCCGACTTCCTGGCGGCCCGGGTGGCGGGCCGCGGCCGTGACCTCGACGGCACGGGCGTCACCTACACCGCACTGGAAAAGGCGCCCGCCGTCCTGCTCGCCGGGTTCGAGTCGGAAGAGGAGGCGCCCGGCGTCTTCCTGCGGCTGCGCAAGGCCTGGCGCAAGCACAAGCAGCGGGTGTTCGCCCTGGCCACGCACGCGACCCGCGGCCTGGAGAAGGCGGGTGGCACGCTGCTGCCGGCCGCGCCCGGCACCGAGACCGAGTGGCTGGACGCCCTCGCGAGCGGCGTCGGCCTCGAGGAGCCCGGTACGGAGGCCGCCGAGGCCCTGCGCGCCGACGGCGCGGTGATCGTCGTGGGGGAGAGGCTCGCCTCGGTCGCGGGCGGCCTCACCGCCGCCGTGCGCGCCGCCGCCGCCACCGGCGCCCAGCTGGTGTGGATCCCGCGGCGGGCTGGCGAACGCGGCGCCGTCGAGGCCGGCGCCCTGCCGTCGCTGCTGCCGGGCGGCCGCCCGGCGACCGACCCGCGCGCGCGGGGGGAGGTCGCCGCCGTCTGGGGGCTGGCCGAACTGCCCGCCCGTCACGGCCGGGACACCCACCAGATGATCGAGGCGGCCGCCACCGGCGAACTGTCCGCGCTCGTGGTCGCCGGCGTGGAGGTCGACGACCTGCCCGACCCGGCACGCGCGCGTGAGGCGCTCGGAAACGTCGGCTTCCTGGTGGCGCTGGAACTGCGGCCCAGCGAGGTCACCGACCACGCCGACGTGGTCCTGCCGGTAGCGGCGGTCGCCGAGAAGGCGGGCACCTTCCTGAACTGGGAGGGCAGGGTGCGCTTCTTCGAGGCCGCGCTCAAGCCCGACCAGATGACCCGCCGCCTCGCCCCCACCGACGGGCGGGTACTGCAGATGCTGGCCGACGCCATGGACGTCCACCTGGGGCTGCCGGACCTGCGTACCGCGCGCGCGGAGATCGACCGGCTCGGCCCCTGGGACGGCCCGCGGTCCACCGATCCCCTGGAGACGGGGGGCGTCCTGCCCCGGCCGGCCGTCGGCGAGGCCGTACTCGCCGGGCACCGGCTGCTGCTCGACCAGGGCGTCCTTCAGGAAGGCGACGAGGCACTCGCCGGAACCCGGCACGCCGCACGCGCGCGCCTGTCGGCGGCGACGGCCGCCGAGGCCGGCGTCGAGGACGGCGGCGTCCTCGCCGTCACCGGCTCCTGCGGCACCGTCGAACTTCCGCTCCAGATCACCGAGATGCCCGACCGGGTGGTGTGGCTGCCGCTGAACTCCGCCGGTGCGGGCGTCGCCTCCGACACCGGTGCGCAGCCCGGCTCCCTCGTCCGTATCGGCCCGGCGGCACTCGCCGAACAGGCCCCCAAGGAGGTGGAGGCATGAGCCCGTACCTCGCGGCTGAAGACCTCTCGATGTTCGGCCGGGACCCCTGGTGGCTGGTCGTCGTCAAGGCCGTCTTCTGCTTCGCGTTCCTGATGGTGACCGTGCTGTTCTCCATCGTCTGGGAGCGCAAGGTCGTCGCCTGGATGCAGCTTCGCATCGGCCCGAACCGGCACGGCCCCTGGGGCATGCTCCAGTCGCTCGCCGACGGCATCAAGCTGATGCTCAAGGAAGACGTCATCGTCAAGCGCGCGGACAAGGTGGTCTACGTCCTCGCACCGATCGTCGCGGCCATCCCGGCCTTCATGGCGATCGCGGTGATCCCCTTCGGCCCCGCCGACAACGAGATCTCGATCTTCGGCACCCGGACCGCGATGCAGCTCACCGACCTGCCGATCGCGATGCTCTTCATCCTCGCGGTCGCCTCGGTCGGCATCTACGGCATCGTGCTGGCGGGCTGGAGCTCCGGATCCACCTACCCGCTGCTCGGCGGCCTCCGCTCCTGCGCCCAGATGATCTCCTACGAGATCGCCATGGGCGCGGCGTTCGCCTCCGTGTTCCTCTACTCGGGGTCGATGTCGACGTCGACCATCGTCGAGCAGCAGCACGACCGCTGGTACATCCTGCTGCTGCCGGTCTCCTTCATCCTCTACATCGTCACGATGGTCGGCGAGACCAACCGCGCCCCCTTCGACATGCCGGAGTCCGAGGGCGACCTGGTCGGCGGCTTCAACACCGAGTACTCGTCCATCAAGTTCGCGATGTTCATGCTCGCCGAGTACGTGAACATGGTGACGGTGTCGGCCGTCTCGACCACCCTGTTCCTCGGCGGCTGGCGTGCCCCCTGGCCGATCAGCGGCTTCTGGGAGGGCGCGAACCACGGCTGGTGGCCGCTGCTCTGGTTCGTCATCAAGGTCCAGTTGCTGCTGTTCTTCTTCATCTGGCTGCGCGGCACGCTCCCCCGGGTCCGGTACGACCAGCTGATGAAGCTCGGCTGGAAGGTCCTCATCCCGGTCTCGGTGACCTGGCTGATGCTCGTCGCGACCGTGCGGGCGCTGCGAAACGAGAACTACGACTTCGCCGACATCGCCCTCTACGTCGGCGGCGGTGTCCTCGCCCTGCTGCTGCTCTCCTTCGTCGCCGACATGTTCCGCGAGAAGGCGAGGCCGGACGAGCAGGCCGCCGGCCCGCAGCCCGGATTCGACCCGATGGCGGGCGGATTCCCCGTGCCGCCACTGCCCGGACAGGAGCTGCCGCCGGCGCCCAGGCGCCGCTCGCGCCGCGACCGGGAGCTGATTGTCAGTGGTGGACCGGAGACTGTCAGTGACGGATCTTCGGATGGAAAGGAGGCGTCCGATGGCTGAGGAGCCAGCGGAGTCCGGGCGGATCAAGCCCGGCTTCCAGAACCCCGTGGCCGGCTTCGGCGTGACCTTCAAGGCCATGTTCAAGAAGCGGCTCACCGAGCAGTACCCCGAGCAGCAGAAGACCACGGCTCCGCGGTTCCACGGACGGCACCAGCTCAACCGCCATCCGGACGGCCTGGAGAAGTGCGTCGGCTGCGAGCTGTGCGCCTGGGCCTGCCCCGCCGACGCCATCTACGTGGAGGGCGCCGACAACACCGACGAGGAGCGCTACTCGCCGGGTGAGCGGTACGGCCGCGTCTACCAGATCAACTACGCCCGCTGCATCCTGTGCGGGCTGTGCATCGAGGCGTGCCCCACGCGCGCGCTGACGATGACCAACGAGTTCGAACTGGCCGACTCCAGCCGCGCCAACCTCATCTACACCAAGGAGCAGCTGCTCGCCGGTCTCGAGGAGGGCATGGTCGACACGCCGCACGCGATCTTCCCGGGTACGGACGAACAGGACTACTACCGGGGCCTGGTGACGGAGGCCGCGCCGGGCACGGTGCGGCAGGCCGCCGTCTCCAATGGCGAGGTGGTGCAGGAGGGCGACAGCACCTTCGGCGAGACCGAACCGGCGTCGGAGAAGGTGACCGGCCGATGAGCGCACAGCAGCTTGCCGCCTACACCACCTCCACCGGTGAGGCCTTCCAGTTCTGGGTCCTCGGCACGTTCGCGGTGATCGGCGCCCTGTGCACCGTACTCATGAAGAAGGCCGTGCACAGCGCCCTCTGCCTCGCCGGAACCATGATCATCCTGGCGGTGTTCTACCTCGCCAACGGCGCCTACTTCCTGGGCATCGTGCAGATCGTCGTCTACACCGGCGCGATCATGATGCTGTTCCTGTTCGTGGTGATGCTCGTCGGCGTCACGGCCGCGGACTCGCTGAAGGAGACCATCAAGGGCCAGCGCTGGCTGGCCCTTCTCTGCGGGGTCGGCTTCGGCGTCCTGCTGTTCGCCGGCATCGGCAACGCCTCCCTGACGGAGTTCAACGGCACCGGCCGGGCGAACGCGAACGGCAACGTGGAGGGCCTCGCGTCCCTCATCTTCACCAAGTACGTCTTCGCCTTCGAGATCACCGGCGCCCTGCTGATCACGGCCGCCGTCGGCGCGATGGTGCTCACCCACCGCGAGCGCACCGAGCGCGCCAAAACCCAGCGTGAGATGGCCGAGCAGCGCATCCGGGAAGGCCGGCACATCCCGCCGCTGCCCGCCCCGGGCGTCTACGCCCGGCACAACGCCGTGGACGTCGCGGGTCTGCTGCCCGACGGCACCCCCTCCGAGCTGACCGTCAACAAGACGCTGCGCGAACGCGGGCAGATCCGCGACGTGTCGGCGGAGGCGCTCAACGACCTGCGGGCCCTGGAGCAGCGCGCCGCGGAGCGGCTGGAGCGGACCGAGGTCGAGCCGGCGACGTTCAAGCGGCCCGAGGAGGCGTCGAAGTGAACCCCGTCAACTACCTCTATCTCGCGGCCCTGCTGTTCACCGTCGGCGCGACCGGGGTGCTGATCCGGCGCAACGCGATCGTCGTGTTCATGTGCGTCGAGCTGATGCTCAACGCCTGCAACCTCGCGTTCGTCGTCTTCTCCCGGATGCACGGCAACCTCGACGGCCAGATCATCGCCTTCTTCACGATGGTCGTCGCCGCCGCGGAGGTCGTGGTGGGCCTCGCGATCATCGTGTCGCTGTTCCGTACCCGCCACTCGGCCTCGGTCGACGACGCCAGCCTGATGAAGCTGTAAGGGGTCGGAAGAATCGTGGACAACCTGATCGCGCTGCTCATCGCGGCGCCCCTGCTCGGAGCGGCCGTCCTCCTCGTCGGCGGCCGGCGGCTGGACGCCGTGGGCCACTGGATCGGCACGCTCCTGTCGGCCACCTCCTTCGTGCTCGGCCTGATCCTCTTCGCCGGCCTGCTCGGCAAGGACGCCGAACACCGCACCCTGACCCAGCACCTGTGGACGTGGATCTCGGTCGGCGACTTCCAGGCGGACGTCACCTTCCGCCTGGACCAGCTGTCGATGACGTTCGTGCTGCTGATCACGGGCGTCGGCTCGCTGATCCACCTCTATTCGGTCGGGTACATGGAGCACGACGAGCGGCGCCGCCGCTTCTTCGGCTACCTGAACCTGTTCCTCGCGGCGATGCTGCTGCTGGTCCTCGCCGACAACTACCTGCTGCTGTACGTCGGCTGGGAGGGCGTCGGCCTCGCCTCGTACCTGCTCATCGGCTTCTGGCAGCACAAGCCCAGCGCCGCCACGGCCGCAAAGAAGGCCTTCCTGGTCAACCGGGTCGGCGACATGGGCCTGTCGATCGCGATCATGCTGATGTTCACCACCTTCGGCAGCTTCGCCTTCGGCCCGGTCCTCAGCCACACCGGTGACACCTCCGAGGGCAGGCTCACCGCGATCGGTCTGATGCTGCTGCTCGCCGCGTGCGGCAAGTCGGCCCAGGTCCCGCTGCAGTCCTGGCTCGGGGACGCGATGGAGGGCCCGACCCCGGTCTCGGCCCTGATCCACGCCGCGACGATGGTGACGGCGGGCGTCTACCTGATCGTCCGCTCCGGCGCCATCTTCAACGCGGCACCCGACGCCCAGCTGGCCGTCACCGTGGTCGGCGCCGTCACGCTCCTCTTCGGTGCGATCGTCGGTTGCGCCAAGGACGACATCAAGAAGGCGCTGGCCGGTTCGACCATGTCGCAGATCGGCTACATGGTGCTGGCGGCGGGCCTCGGCCCCATCGGCTACGTCTTCGCGATCATGCACCTGGTCACCCACGGCTTCTTCAAGGCCGGGCTGTTCCTCGGCGCCGGTTCGGTCATGCACGGCATGAACGACGAGGTCGACATGCGCAAGTACGGCGGCCTGCGCAAGTACATGCCGGTCACCTTCGTCACCTTCGGCCTCGGCTACCTGGCGATCATCGGCTTCCCGTTCCTATCCGGCTTCTACTCCAAGGACGCGATCATCGAGGCGGCCTTCGCCAAGGGCGGCACCCAGGGCTGGATCCTCGGTGGCGTGGCCCTGCTCGGCGCGGCCATCACCGCCTTCTACATGACGCGCGTGATGCTGATGACGTTCTTCGGGGAGGAGCGCTGGAGGAACCAGCCCACTCGGTCCCCCGAGGCACCCGGCGCGGAGCCCGCGGCCGCGTACCACGGCGAGGCCGCATCCGGTCATGCCGCTGCCGCGACGGGCGAGCCGCACCCGCACGAGTCTCCGAAGATCATGACGATCCCCATGATCGTGCTGGCCGTCGGCTCCGTCTTCGGCGGCTTCTTCTTCCACCTCGGCGACCGCTTCCTCAACTGGCTGGAGCCGGTCACCGGCCACAGTGAGGGCGACTCGCCGATCAGCGCCGCGACGGTCACCGGCGCGACCCTGGTCTGCCTGGTGGTCGGCGTCGGCATCGCCTGGGCGCAGTACGGCCGCAAACCCGTTCCGGCGGTCGCCCCGCGCGGTTCGCTGCTCACCCGGGCCGCCCGGCGCGACCTGCTGCAAGACGACTTCAACCATGCCGTCCTGGTGCGTGGCGGAGAACACCTCACGCGCTCCCTGGTGTACGTCGACCACACCCTGGTCGACGGCGTCGTCAACGGCACGGCGGCCGGCTTCGGCGGCCTGTCCGGACGGCTGCGCCGGGTCCAGAACGGCTTCGCCCGCTCCTACGCGGTCTCGATGTTCGGCGGCGCGGCGCTCCTGGTCGCCGCGACCCTGCTGATGAGGGCGGTCTGATACCGATGTCCTTTCCTCTGCTGACAGCGACGGCGGCGCTCCCGGCCCTCGGGGCGGTCGCCACGGCCGCCGTACCGGCCGCGAAGCGCAACGCCGCGAAATGGCTGGCGCTGGTCGTCTCGCTCGCCACACTCGCCCTGGCGATCACGGTCCTGGTCCGCTTCGACCCGGACGGCGACCGCTACCAGCTCACCGAATCCCACGCCTGGATCGCGGACTTCGGGGTCAGGTACGAGCTGGGCGTGGACGGCATCGCGGTGGCGCTGCTCGCCCTGACCGCGCTGCTGATCCCGTTCATCATCCTGGCCGGCTGGCACGACGCCGATCCGCTGGAGACCGGCAGCCGCCGCTGGCGGCCCACCCAGGGGTTCTTCGCCCTGATCCTCGCCGTCGAGGCGATGGTGGTCATCTCCTTCGAGGCCACCGACGTCTTCCTCTTCTACATCTTCTTCGAAGCCATGCTCATCCCGATGTACTTCCTCATCGGCGGCTTCGGGGACCGTGCCCACGAGCACGGTGAGGAGGCGGCCTCCACCCAGCGGTCGTACGCGGCCGTGAAGTTCCTGCTCTACAACCTCGTCGGCGGCCTGATCATGCTGGCCGCGGTGATCGGTCTCTACGTGGTCGCCGGGAACTTCAGCCTCCAGGAGATCGCGCAGGCGCGGGCGAACGGCTCGCTGCACATGGCGACCAGCACCGAACGCTGGCTGTTCCTCGGCTTCTTCTTCGCCTTCGCGGTGAAGGCGCCGCTGTGGCCGCTGCACACCTGGCTGCCCAACGCCATGCAGGAGTCCACCGCCCCGGTCGCCGTGCTCATCACGGCGGTCGTCGACAAGGTGGGCACCTTCGCGATGCTCCGCTTCTGCCTCCAGCTGTTCCCGGAGGCCAGCAAGTGGGCGACGCCCGTCATCCTCGTACTGGCGCTCATCAGCATCGTCTACGGCGCGCTGCTCGCCGTCGGCCAGCGGGACATCAAACGGCTGGTGGCCTACGCGTCGATCTCGCACTTCGGCTTCATCGTCATGGGCATCTTCGCGATGACCAGCCAGGGCCAGTCCGGGGCCACGCTCTACATGGTCAACCACGGCATCTCCACGGCCGCGCTGATGCTGGTCGCCGGGTTCCTGATCTCCCGGCGCGGCTCCCGGCTCATCGCCGACTACGGGGGTGTGCAGAAGGTCGCCCCGGTGCTCGCCGGCACCTTCCTGATCGGCGGTCTCGCCACCCTCTCGCTGCCCGGCCTCGCGCCGTTCGTGAGCGAGTTCCTGGTCCTGGTCGGCACGTTCACGCGCTACCCGGTGATCGGCATCATCGCCACCTTCGGCATCGTCCTCGCCGCGCTCTACACCCTCGTCCTGTACCAGCGGACGATGACGGGCCCGGTGAAGCCCGAGGTGTCGGCGATGCCCGACCTGCGCGCGCGTGAACTGGTGGTCGTCGCCCCGCTGATCGTGCTGCTGATCTTCCTCGGCGTCTACCCGAAGCCCGTCACGGACATCGTCAACCCTGCGGTGAAACAGACCATGTCCGACGTACACAAGACCGACCCCAAGCCCGAGGCGGAGGCGGCCAAGTGAGCGCAACAGCCGTCCACAGCCTGTGGACAACCGCGGCCGACCCGATCTCGAAGATCGACGCGCCGAAGATCGAATACGGACAGCTGTCACCGACCCTGATCGTGATCGGTGCGGCACTGGTCGGGGTGCTCGTCGAGGCGTTCGTCCCGCGCAGGTCCCGCTACTACGCCCAGGTGTTCGTGTCCGTCGTGGCACTGTGCGCCGCGTTCGCCGCGGTCGTCGCGCTCGCGGCGAACGGATACGGCACCACGAAGGCGCACATCGCGGCGATGGGGGCGATCGCGGTCGACGGACCGTCCCTGTTCCTGCAGGGCACGATCCTGCTGGCCGGCCTGGTCGGCCTGTTCACCTTCGCCGAACGGCGCCTGGACCCGGAGGCGCACGGAAACCGGGTCGACTCCTTCGCCGCCCAGGCCGCGTCCGTCCCGGGCAGTGACAGCGAGAAGGCCGCGGTCCGGGCCGGGTTCACCACCACCGAGGTCTTCCCGCTGCTGCTCTTCGCGATCGCGGGCATGCTGGTGTTCCCCTCGGTCAACGACCTGCTGACGCTGTTCGTGGCCCTGGAGGTCTTCTCCCTGCCGCTGTACCTGCTGTGCGCGCTGGCCCGCCGCAAGCGACTGATGTCGCAGGAGGCCGCGGTCAAGTACTTCCTGCTGGGCGCGTTCGCCTCAGCGTTCACCCTGTTCGGTATCGCCCTGCTCTACGGCTACGCGGGCTCGGTGTCGTACGGGCGCATCGCGCAGGTCGTCGACGGCACGGTCACCAACGTCGACCCGGCGCTGGCCGGCACCATGGGCAACGACGCGCTGCTGCTGATCGGCAGCGCCATGATCGTGATGGGTCTGCTGTTCAAGGTGGGCGCCGTCCCGTTCCACATGTGGACGCCGGACGTCTACCAGGGCGCACCCACCCCGGTGACCGGATTCATGGCGGCGGCGACCAAGGTCGCGGCGTTCGGCGCGCTGCTGCGCCTGCTGTACGTCGTCCTGCCCGGCATGCGCTGGGACTGGCGGCCGGTCATGTGGGCCGTGGCCGTCATCACCATGCTGGGCGGCGCGATCGTCGCGATCACGCAGACCGACATCAAGCGGCTGCTGGCGTACTCGTCCATCGCGCACGCCGGATTCATCCTCGCCGGTGTCATCGCGACCTCGAAGGACGGCGTGTCGTCCGTCCTGTTCTACCTGGCCGGGTACTCGTTCGTGACGATCGGTGCCTTCGCGGTGGTGACCCTGGTGCGCGACGCCGGCGGCGAGGCGACCCACCTGTCCAAGTGGGCCGGGCTCGGCCGCCGCTCTCCGCTGGTGGCAGCCGTGTTCGCGGTGTTCCTGCTGGCCTTCGCCGGCATCCCGCTGACCTCCGGTTTCGCCGGGAAGTTCGCCGTGTTCAAGGCGGCGGCGGACGGCGGTGCGGCCCCGCTGGTCGTGGTCGGTGTGATCTCCTCGGCGATCGCCGCGTTCTTCTACATCCGGGTGATCGTGCTGATGTTCTTCAGCGAGCCCAGGCCCGAGGGGCCGACCGTGGCCGTGCCCTCACCGCTGACCATGGCGGCGATCGGGGTGGGCGTGGCGGTCACGCTGGTGCTCGGTGTGGCGCCCCAGTACTTCCTGGACCTGGCGAACCAGGCGAGCGTGTTCGTGCGCTGAGTACGCCACGGCCGTCGTCCGGGGCCCGGTCCTCCCGCGGAGGACCGGGCCCCGGACGCGTGCGGCGGCACCGAAAGTCGGAGGGTCTGCCTGTGGACAACTCCGGGGCTGTCGGTGCGGGCGCCTATCGTGGACGCAGTGGTCGAAGGACCACGCACGGGGGACAGGACACGGGGACCAGACGATGGGCGCGACGGGCGGAATCAGGGAGATGCCACACATGACCGAGGGGCCGGGCACGACCGACAGCGAGGCGCTGGCCACACTGCACCGGGTCTTCGGGTACGAGACCTTCCGAGGCGAGCAGGAAGCGGTCATCGAGCATGTGGTGGCGGGCGGCGACGCCGTCGTGCTCATGCCGACCGGCGGCGGCAAGTCGCTGTGCTACCAGATCCCGTCCCTGGTCAGACCGGGTACGGGCGTGGTGGTCTCGCCGCTGATCGCGCTGATGCAGGACCAGGTGGACGCCCTGCGCGCGCTCGGCGTCCGAGCGGGCTTCATCAACTCCACCCAGGACTTCGACGAGCGGCGCGTGGTCGAGGCCGAGTTCCTCGCGGGTGAGCTGGACCTGCTGTACCTGGCCCCGGAGCGGCTGCGCGTGGACGCCACGCTCAACCTGCTCTCCCGCGGCAAGATCTCCGTCTTCGCGATCGACGAGGCGCACTGTGTCTCCCAGTGGGGCCACGACTTCCGCCCCGACTACCTGGCCCTCTCCCTGCTCGGCGAGCGTTGGCCGGACGTCCCGCGGATCGCCCTCACCGCCACGGCCACGGACGCGACCCACCAGGAGATCACCCAGCGGCTGGGCATGCCGGCGGCCCGCCACTTCGTGGCGAGCTTCGACCGGCCCAACATCCAGTACCGGATCGTGCCCAAGGCCGATCCCAAGAAGCAGCTGCTCGCCTTCCTGCGGGAGGAGCACCCGGGCGACGCCGGCATCGTCTACTGCCTCTCCCGCAACTCGGTGGAGCGCACCGCCGAGTTCCTGAGCGCCAACGGCATCGAGGCGGTCCCGTACCACGCGGGACTGGACGCGGGCACGCGCGCGGCCCACCAGTCCCGGTTCCTGCGCGAGGAGGGCCTGGTCGTGGTCGCGACCATCGCCTTCGGCATGGGCATCGACAAGCCGGACGTGCGCTTCGTCGCCCACCTCGACCTGCCCAAGTCCGTCGAGGGCTACTACCAGGAGACGGGCCGCGCGGGCCGGGACGGACTGCCCTCGACCGCCTGGATGGCCTACGGCCTCAACGACGTCATACAGCAGCGCAAGCTGATCCAGTCCGGCGAGGGTGACGAGGCGTTCCGTCGCCGGGCCGCCGCCCACCTCGACGCGATGCTCGCCCTGTGCGAGACCGTCCAGTGCCGGCGCGGTCAGCTGCTGGTCTACTTCGGCCAGGAGCCCTCCGCCGCGGGATGTGGCAACTGCGACACCTGCCTCACCCCGCCGGAGACCTGGGACGGCACGGTCGCCGCGCAGAAGGTGCTCTCCACGGTGGTGCGGCTGCAGCGGGAGCGCGGGCAGAAGTTCGGCGCCGTGCAGATCGTGGACATCCTGGTCGGCAAGAGAACCGGCAAGGTCATCCAGTTCGACCACGACCAGCTGTCCGTCTTCGGCATCGGCGAGGACCTCACCGACGGCGAATGGCGGGGCGTCATCCGGCAGTTGCTCGCCCAGGGACTGCTCGCGGTGGAGGGGGAGTACGGCACGCTCGTGCTCACCGAGGTGAGCGGATCCGTGCTGCGCCGCGAGCGGGAGGTGCCGCTGCGCAAGGAGCCGAAGAAGCCGGCCGCCTCCCGCGCGGGCTCCTCCTCGGGCCGGGGCGAGCGCAAGGCCAAGGCCGCCGCGGCCGAACTGCCGGGCGAACTCGTCCCCGCCTTCGAGGCCCTGCGCGCCTGGCGCGCCGAACAGGCCCGGGAGCAGGGCGTCCCGGCGTACGTCATCTTCCACGACGCCACACTGCGGGAGATCGTCACCTGTTGGCCCGGCTCGGTGCGGGAGCTGGGCACGGTGGGCGGCGTCGGCGAGAAGAAGCTGGCGACCTACGGGGAAGGCGTGCTGGAGGTGCTGAACTCGCTGGCCGGTCCCGGCTCGGCCGGTGCCCCGGCGACGGCCGGTGCGCCCTCGACGGCAGGTGCCTCGCCCGTCGCCGCTGAGGCCCCGGAGGACGACTGGGCCGAACACGCGCAGGAGCCGGAACCCGACGACTGGATGTAGGGGCGGAGGCCGGCAGGACTGTCAGGACAGCGCCGTCAGCCCCGGGGCGAACGTGATGAGCAGCGGCAGCAACGGCACCAGCGCGGCCACCGTGGTGGTCAGCGCCCGGTGCCGGCGGAGCAGCCGCGGCGGGGGTTCCAGGAGTCGGTCCACGCGTTCACCGAGGAGCCGGTGGCTGGAGGCGCAGGACAGAACGCCGCGGTGCTGGTTCAGCTCGATCAGGGCGAGCGCGGTGGTGAGGTGGCCGCAGCGGCGGGAGGCGGTGTCGTCGGCGGCCAGTTCGACCAGACGGTGCGTCTGGTCGCAGAAGTGGGCGAAGAGCGGAACGCCCGGGAAGCCCGTGGCGAGCGCGGTGGACAGGTGGAGCAGCCAGTCGTGGTGGGCGCGGGCGTGGCCGCGCTCGTGGGTCAGGACGGCGTCCAGCTGACGGCCGGTGAGGCGGCGCAGCGCCCCGGTGGTGACGACCAGCTGGGGCGGGTGCCCGGGCATCCACCAGGCGTCCGGGTACTCGTCCTCCAGCACCAGCATCGGGCCGCGCGCCGCCGGCAGCCCCGCGGGCAGATCGGGCGCGCGTTCGCGCAGGTGCGCCCGGGCCTGGCCGCGGCGCCTGCGGACCTCGGCGATTTCCCGGGCGAGCATCGCCGTCGTCCAGGCGGCCCCGCAGGCCGGCAGCAGGGTGAGGGCCACGGCCCAGACCGGTGCGGTGGACAGGTCGTAGGCGGCGGTGACGGCAGGCGGCGCCGGGGCGAACACATGGTCGCGGACGGTGTGGAAGACGGCTGCCGCGCCCAGCACCAGCGCGGTCAGGCAGCACAGCAGGACCGTGGCGACCAGGCACTGCCACGCCCACAGGGCGACCACGGGCTCCCGTTCGGGCCAGTCGGCCCGGGTCAGCGCGCGCGGTGCCGGTACGGCGGCCGTCAGGGCGACGACGCTCAGCAGGAGCAGGCAGACCGTCATGCCGGGGCTCCGGTTCGTGGTCGGAGAGATGCGGGTGTCGGGTGGTGCCGGGGACGTGCCGAGGGCCCGTCGGGTGATGCCGTGGCCCCGCCAGTATGACGGGGACACGGGGCGTGAGTCAGGTGTCCGGCGGGGATAGCCCCCGTCAAGGTGAGTTCGCCCCGCCTTTCCGGACACCCGGTCGCGCCGCCACCTGCCGGCAGCGCCTCAGCGCGACACGATCCGCCCGCTGACCTCCCCCAGCCCGACCCGGCCGCCGTCCGGCCCCGGCGCCCAGGCCGACAGGGTCACCACGTCCCCGTCCTCCAGGAACGCGCGCTTGCCGTCGGGGAGTTCGAGCGGGTCGCGGCCGTTCCAGGTCAGCTCGAGCAGCGAGCCGCGCTGGCGCTCCGCCGGGCCGCTCACCGTGCCCGAGCCGTACAGGTCGCCGGTGCGCAGCGAGGCGCCGTTCACCGTCATGTGGGCGAGCTGCTGGGCGGCGGTCCAGTACATGGTGGAGAACGGCGGCTCGGACACCGTGTGACCGTTGATCGCGACGGAGATTCGCAGGTCGTAGCCGCCGGGTTCGATGCCGGGAGCGGCGTCGTCCAGGTAGGGCAGCAGGGGGTGCGTGCGCTCGGGGGGCGTCACGCGGGCGTGCTCCAGTGCTTCCAGCGGGGTGATCCACGCCGACACCGAGGTGGCGAAGGACTTGCCGAGGAAGGGGCCGAGCGGGACGTACTCCCAGGCCTGGATGTCACGCGCCGACCAGTCGTTGAGCAGGCAGAGACCGAAGACGTGCTCCTGGAAGTCGCCGAGCGCGACGGGCGTGCCCAGCTCGGAGGGCACGCCCACCACGAAGCCGACCTCGGCCTCGATGTCCAGCCGGATCGAGGGCCCGAAGACCGGTGCCGGGTCGCCGGGCCCCTTGCGCTGCCCGGACGGCCGGACGACGTCCGTGCCGGAGACGACCACCGTGCCGGAGCGGCCGTGGTACCCGATCGGCAGATGCTTCCAGTTGGGGGTCAGGGAGTCCTCGGCGTCCGGGCGGAAGATCTGGCCGACGTTCCGGGCGTGGTTCTCCGAGGCGTAGAAGTCGACGTAGTCCGCGACCTCGAAGGGCAGGTGCAGGGTCACCGACGACAAGTGATGGAACAGTGGTTCGATCGTCGACCGGTGTGAGGGGACCGTCACCCACGCCGTCAGCGCGCGCCGCACGTCCGACCAGGCCGTGCGACCGGCGGCCAGCAGCGGGTTGAGGGTGGCCTGCGCGAGCAGGGAGACGTACGGCGAACCGAGGGCGGCGGCCGCGGCGCCCGCGTCGAGGACGTGGTCACCGAGCCGGACACCGACCCTGCGCTCCGTGCTGCCGGAGGGTGAGAACACACCGTAGGGAAGGTTGTGCGGGCCGAAGGGGTCGCCCTCGGGGACGTCGAAGGGGGGCATGGGGTGCTGCCTCACTCTCATCCGGGCCATGCATGGCGATGCGTTCCATGTGATCGCGCCACACGTTACGGCCGGGACAGGTGTCTTGGGCAGTGCCGCAAGGGTTGTCCGCCCGATGTCTAAAGAGTTCGCAATGCCCGAATGGCCCTTGTCGGAGGTGGCAATTCCGGCTTAGCGTCCTTTGGGGGACACGGGCGGGGTGGGTCCGGTCCGTAGGGGGGACACGTGGGGGGACCCGTGGCCGAACACGCCGTCAGTGTGCCCGTCGAGGCGGACCGCGATGTGCCGGGCCTGATCGTCAAGTTCGGCGACTACCCGCTGCACCACGGCGGTGTCGGCGCGATCCGCAGCCTGGGCCGCCTGGGCGTTCCCATGTACGCCATCACCGAGGACGCCTACACTCCGGCGGCATCCTCCCGCTATCTCACCCGGGCGTTCGTCTGGCCGACGACCGGCGCCGAGGAGCCGGCCCACCTGATCGAGGGCCTGCAGCGCATCGGCCGCCGGATCGGCCGCCCGGCCGTCCTGATCCCGACGGACGAGGAGGCCGCCGTCCTGATCGCCGAGCATCAGGACGAACTGGCCGGCCCCTTCCTCTTCTCCCGTGTCGATCCCGCCCTGCCCCGCCGGCTCGCCAGCAAGCAGGGACTGCACGAACTGTGCGCGGAACACGGCGTCCCGAGCCCGCCGACCGCGTTCCCCCGGTCGTACGACGAGATCGTCGCCTTCGCCGACACGGCCCGCTTCCCGGTGGTGGCCAAGAACCGGGAGGCGTTCGTACGGCGCAGACGGCCCGCCGTCAACGGCACCACGAGGATCGCCGGCCGCGAGGCACTGCTCGCCCTCGCCCGCGACTGGGGCGAGCGGCCCGGCGTGATCCTCCAGGAGTACCTGCCGCGCGAGGAGGCGGAGGACTGGATCGTGCACGCCTGCTTCGACGCCGACTCCGTCCCGCTCGTCCTGTTCACCGGCGTCAAGGTCCGCTCCTGGCCGCCGCACGCCGGCATGACGGCGAACGCGTACGTCGTCGACAACCAGGAACTCGCCGACCTCGCCGCCCGTTTCATCAAGGAGATCGGCTTCAGCGGCGTCATCGACCTCGACCTGCGCTTCGACCGGCGCGACGGACAGTACAAACTCCTCGACTTCAACCCGCGTATGGGCGCCCAGTTCCGGCTCTTCGAGAGCGATTCGGGTGTCGACGTCGTACGCGCCATGCACCTGAACCTGACCGGCCGCCCCGTCCCGGACGGGGAACAGCGCGCCGGCCGCCGCTACATCGTGGAGAACATCGACCTGCCCGCCCTGCTCGCCTACCGCCGCAGCGGCTACACGACGCCGCACGCGCCGGCCAGGGCGAGCGAGACCGAGCTGGCCTGGTTCGCGGGTGACGACCCGCTGCCGTTCCTCACGATGCTCGCCCGCTTCGTGCGCCCGGGCGCGAAGCACCTCCATCAGCTGTGGCGGACCAGCCGCCGCGGCGCCGGTACCCCGCACACCACGAGGTAGGCAAGGCCACGAAGGTGGCGCACCGCGTCCTGGGGAGGGACTTCGTGATTCGACCGGTTGCAGTCATCGGGGCCGGGCCGTTCGGCCTGTCCACCGCCGCCCATCTGCGGGCGCGCGGCATCCCCGTCCGCGTCTTCGGCGACCCCATGGTGAGCTGGCGCGAGCACATGCCCGAGGGCATGCTCCTCAAGTCGACCCCGGTCGCCTCCAGCCTCGACTGTCCGCAACCCGGCCACACCCTCGCCGACTACTGCGACGCGGCCGGCGTGCGCCGGCTGGTCACCGACGAGGACATCATCCCGGTGGAGACCTTCGTCGCCTACGGCGAGTGGTTCCAGCAGCGGCTCGTCCCCGGCCTGGAGCGGGTCCGGGTGGTCTCCGTGGACCGCGGCGAGCACGGCGCCTTTGAACTCAAACTGGACTCGGGGGAGTCGTTCACCGCCCGCGCCGTCGTGGTGGCCACCGGCCTGTCCGGGCTGGCCCACCTCCCGCCGGAGCTGGCCGGCGCGGCCGGCGACGGGCCCGCGCCCACCTCCCCGGTCTCCCACAGCTCCCAGCACCACGACCTCGGCCGCTTCGCCGGGCAGGAGCTGATCGTCATCGGCGCCGGCCAGTCCGCCCTGGAGACCGCGGCCCTCGCGGCCGAAGCCGGCGCGCGGGTGCGCGTCGTCTCGCGCGGCCGCGGCCGGGTCGCGTTCGGTGCCCCGCCCTGGCGCCAGCCGAGGCTGCGCCCCGAGTCGCCGTTCGGCCGTGCCTGGTCGCTGTGGGCGCTCAGCCACTACGCCCAGCCGTACCGTTTCCTGCCCGCCCGGACCCGTCATCTCCTGGTCCGCAAGGTCCTCGGTCCGCTCGGCGCCTGGTGGCTGCGCGACCGCTTCGAGGGCAAGGTCCAGGTCCATGAGGTCGACCGGGTGCTGGGTGCAGAGGCCCCGGACGGCAGCCCGGTGCTCACCGTCCGCACCCACGACGGCCGCACCGAGCGGCTGGCCGCCGATCACGTCGTCGCGGCCACCGGCTACCGCGTGGACATCGCCGCGATGGACTTCCTCGGGCACGGACTGCGCACCAGCCTGGCGGTGAGCCGGGGCGCCCCGAGGCTCGGTGCCGGCCACGTCTCCTCCGCCCCCGGCCTGTACTTCACCGGTCTCCCGGCGGCGTCCTCCTACGGACCGGTGATGCGCTTCGTGTGCGGTACGGAGTTCGCCTCACCACGCCTGGTGAAGCACCTGGCCGCGGCCCACGGCTGAGACCCGGCTGACGTTCCTGGCCGGGACCCCAAGTACGCGAAGAACCGGGTGAGTCGGCGGGGCGTGCGGTCCGTATTCTCTGATCATGGCCGCACCTCCCGCATACGCACTGATCGCCACCGACCTGGACGGGACGCTGCTGCGCGGCGACGACACCGTCTCCGACCGGTCGCTCGCCGCGCTGGACCGGGTGGCGCGGGCCGGTGCCCGGCACCTGGTGGTGACAGGCCGACCGGCCCCCCGCGTGCGGCCGCTCCTGGCCGCCCTCGGCTGCACGGGGCTCGCGGTGTGCGGGCAGGGAGCGCAGGTCTACGACGCCGGCACCGGCCGTCTGCTGTGGTCGGTGCGGCTGGACCGGGAACTGGCGGAGACCGCGCTCGGCAAGATCGAGGCCGAGGCGGGGCAGGTCTTCGCGGCCGTCGACCAGGACGGCGTGGACGGGCTCACGCTGATCGAACCCGGGTATCTGATGCCCCACCCGACCCTGCCCGCGGTGCGGGTCGGCCGGCGCGACGACCTGTGGCGCGAGCCCATCAGCAAGGTGCTGCTGCGCCATCACGCGCTGTCGGACGACGAGTTGGCGGCGACCGCGCGCGCGGCGGTGGGCTCGCTGGCCACGGTCACCATGTCGGGGCCGGGCACGGTGGAACTCCAGCCGTGCGGGGTCACCAAGGCGACCGGGCTTGCGCTGGCCGCCGATCGTCTGGGGATCGCCGCCGAACAGGCCCTGGCCTTCGGCGACATGCCCAATGACATCCCCATGTTCGACTGGGCGGGCCGCGGTGTCGCCATGGCCAACGCCCACCCCGAACTCAAGGCGGTCGCGGACGAGGTCACGACGTCGAACGAGGACGACGGCGTCGCCGTCGTCCTCGAAGGACTGTTCCCGGCCTGCTGACCGGGAACTCGGTGGTGCTCCGCCGCGAATGCCGGTCAGTAGGCGCCGAAGACGTTGTCGATCGACCCGTAGCGAGCGGCCGCGTAGTTGCAGGCGGCGGTGATGTTCGCGACCGGGTCGTAGGGGTCGAACGCCGTTCCGGCCACGTGGTAGGTGTTGAAGGTCGGGTCGATCACCTGGAGCAGGCCCTTGGACGGGATGCCCTTGGCGGCGTTGGAGTCCCACAGGTTGATGGCGCGCGGGTTGCCCGAGGACTCACGGATGATGTTGCGGTGGATGCCGTTGTAGGTGCCCGGGATGTGCTTCTCCGCCATGATCGCGAGGGACTCGCGGATCCAGCCGTCGAGGTTGTTCGGGTACCCGGCGAGGGTGGTGCCGGTCGAGCCGGCGGAGTCGGCCGCGGAGGCGTTGGTCGCGCCGACGACCGGAAGGGCGAGCACGGCGGCGCCGGTACCGAGCACGGCGAGCTTGCGGACGAGGCGGCTGGTGCGGACGCGGCGGGGCTGAGCGGGCATGGCTGAGTTCCTCTCCGTCGCCTGCGAGGTGAGCTGTCGGGTTCGGGCGGGGAGGTGCCCGGCCGTGCCGCCCCCGAGGCGGCACGACTTAACCCCTTGCCGTTCCGGTGACGACACGTGTCGTCCGGTCCGGCGAACTTACCTGGGTCCCCCGCTCCTGCCGTACGAATGAGTTCGTCGATGGGTGAGGTCGGGCGGCGGCAGGATTCGGCGTTCCGCTCGACTGGCCGGGAACGTATGCGACAGCACATGTCCGGAACAAGTGTCGGATTCACGTAAAGGCCGAGTTGACCTTGTTCTGTTCCGTTTTGGGCGCTTGATCCTTTGCGACTGCCAACGCTCAACTGGCCGACGGGGCAAGGAGAAGCGGGTGGTGGCCGGGGCTGAGGGCCCGATCGGGGCGCGTGACCCAATTCACGAAATAGCAAACCATTCCAAATCAGACATGGGGGATTTGGTGGCGGCGGTGAATCGAGGGCGGAGTGCCCCGCGGGATGACGCGTGGCCGATTTGCTGCGTGTCATAAAAGGCGCATTAAGGCGCTTAATGTCCGTATTATCGGGTGGTCGGCGGTGTGCCGACCGTGGTCCGATGCCGTCCGTGCCGGACCGGTGGGCGCCCTCGGTGATCGAAACAGGACCGGATACGCTGACTTGAGTGAGGGCAGCGACCTATCGACAAACCGTGTAATCGCCAGCAGACACCAGCAGACAGGAGACCCCTCGTGACCGTCGTCGGGCCGTTCGGGCTGAGCGTGCGGGACCAGGCTCTGGAAGCCGATGTCCAGGCCGGATTGACGGCTGTCGAGGAAGGCTTGCTCGAGGCCACCAAGAGCGAGGTCCCGTTCATCACGGAGGCCGCGCAGCACCTCGTACGGGCCGGTGGGAAGCGGTTCCGGCCGCTCCTCGTGATGCTCGCGGCACAGTTCGGGGACCCGTACGCGCCCGGCATCGTGCCGTCGGCCGTGGTCGTGGAGCTGACCCACCTGGCCACGCTGTACCACGACGACGTCATGGACGAGGCGTCCGTGCGGCGCGGGGTGGACAGCGCCAACACGCGCTGGGGCAACTCCGTCGCGGTCCTCACCGGCGACTTCCTCTTCGCCCGCGCCTCCCAGATCCTCGCCGACCTCGGCCCCGAGGCGGTCCGGGTCCAGGCCCTCGCGTTCGAGCGGCTGGTCACCGGGCAGATCCTGGAGACCGCGGGCCCCTCGGACGGCCGTGACCCGGTCGAGCACTACCTGGACGTACTGGGCGGCAAGACCGGCTCCCTGGTGGCGGTGTCCTGCCGGTTCGGCGCGATGATGTCCGGCGCCGACGAGACGGTCGTCGACGTGCTCACCCAGTACGGCGAGCGGCTCGGGGTCGCCTTCCAGCTCGCGGACGACGTCCTGGACATCGCCTCCGACTCGCACGAGTCCGGCAAGACCCCGGGGACCGACCTGCGCGAGGGCATCCCGACGCTGCCCGTGCTCCGGCTGCGCGAGCGCGCGGCCCGCCTGGGGCTGCCCGAGGACATCGCCCTGTGCGAGCTGCTCGACTCCGACCTCGGCGACGACGCCCGGCTCGAGGAGGCGCTGACCGCGCTCCGCGCGCACCCCGCGCTGGAGCAGGCCCGCCGCGACACCGTCCGCTACGCCGAGGAGGCGCGCGCCGCGCTGGCCCCGCTGCCGGAGTGCGACTCCAAGGCGGCGCTGCTCGAACTGTGCGACGCGGTGGTGCACCGGGCCGGCTGAGCCCACCCTCCGCCGACCGAGGGCGGTGTCTCCCGCACGACCCCTACGGGTCGGGGGAGGCACCGCCCTCGGGTGTCATACCCCAGGCGTACACGGAGTTGGTGCCACGGTCTGACGCCTCCTCACGGCCGATTTGGTCATATGGAAACCACGGAAATCACCACTCCTCACCGATTCGGGTGAGAATGGCGGCTCAGGTGGACCAGTGTGGGGACAGCCGCCGCCGACGACGGAGGTAAGGCACAGATGGCACCGTACGAATCCGACGACGCAACGGGCGCCGCGCGTGACGAGGACCTGCCCACCGGACGCCGCAAGGCGGCCCGGTACGTGGTCCCGGTCGCGGTGGTGGGGGTCGCAGCGGCCACGATCGGGCTGGTCCCGGCGCTCGCCGACTCCGGTGACCCCGATCTGCCGAAGATCACCGCACAGCAGCTCATCGACAAGATCGCCAAGTCGGACGTGCAGCAGCTGTCCGGCACCGTGAAGGTCAGCACCGACCTCGGCCTGCCGGACCTCGGCGGCCTGGAGAGCGGACTTGCCTCCGGGGCGACCGGGGGCGGCGACGGGTCCTCCGCGGACCCGCGGTCCAAGCTCACCGAGCTGGTCTCCGGCACGCACACCCTGCGCGTGGCCACCGACGGCCCGGACCGGCAGAAGCTGTCGCTGCTGGAGAGCGGCTCCGAATACAGCCTCATCCACGACGGCAAGGACGTCTGGGGCTACGACAGCAAGAGCAACGAGGTCCACCACTCCGCCACCGCCGGCTCCGCCGGCCGGCATCGGGCGGAGCAGCCGCCGGCCACGCCGAAGGACTTCGCCGACGAGGCCCTGAAGGCGGTCGACGACACCACGTCCGTGACCGTCGACGGCACCGCGCAGGTCGCCGGACGCGACGCCTACAAGCTGCTGATCAAGCCCAGGCAGTCCGGCACCACGGTCGGCGCCATCAGCATCGCCGTGGACGCGAAGACGGGCATGCCGCTGAAGTTCACGCTCACCCCGAGGAGCGGCGGCGCCGCCGTGCTCGACGCGGGCTTCACCCAGGTCTCCTTCGCCAGGCCGGCCACCTCCACCTTCGACTTCACCCCGCCCAAGGGCGCGAAGGTCACCGAGGAGAAGGAGGGCGGCAAGGGCAAGGCGCCGGAGCACGCACCCAAGGGCGGTGAGGACCTCGCCAAGGGCCTCAGCGGGGCCACTGTGCTCGGCAAGGGCTGGACGTCGGTCGCCGGCTTCGACACCGGCAGCAAGGGCGGCGTGCCGTCCGGCGACCAGGGCGGTGCGCTCGGCGGCTTCCTCGGCTCGCTCGGCGACCAGGTCTCCGGCAAGTTCGGCAAGGGCACGGTGTTCTCCACCCGCCTGGTCAACGCCCTGATCACCGACGACGGCAAGGTGTACGCCGGCGCGGTGACCAAGGACGCGCTGGTGAAGGCGGCGAACGCGGGGAAGTAGTCCTCCCCGGGCAGTGGACGGGGCAGGAGCGGGCACGGGGAACCGAGGGGGAGCCGATGGACGAACCGTCCGCCACGGAGCGTGACCCGGGGGACGCGCGGCAGCACGTCATCGCCACGCGCGGCCTCACCAAGCGCTACCGCGGCGGACAGCTCGCCGTCGACGGTCTCGACCTGACCGTCCCGGTGGGCAGCGTCTTCGGCTTCCTCGGCCCGAACGGCTCCGGCAAGACCACCACCATCCGCATGCTGATGGGCCTGATCGAGCCGACCTCGGGCACTGCCCGCGTCCTGGGCCGGCCCATGCCCCGGTCCGCCCGCGCCGTCCTGCCGCGGGTCGGCGCGCTGATCGAGGGCCCGGCCCTGTACGGCTTCCTGTCCGGCCGGGACAACCTGCTGCGCTACGACGCCGCCGACCCGACGGCCGATCCGCGCACCCGGCGCGCCCGCGTCGCGGCCGCCCTGGACCGGGTGGGCCTGACGGCCGCGGCGGGCAAGAGGGCGAGGGCGTACTCGCTCGGCATGAAGCAGCGCCTGGGCCTGGCCGCCGCCCTGCTCCAGCCGCGCGGACTGCTCGTACTGGACGAGCCCACCAACGGACTCGACCCGCAGGGCATGCGGGAGATCCGCGCCCTGGTGAAGGAACTGGCGTCCGACGGCACGACCGTGTTCCTGTCCTCCCACCTCCTCGACGAGATCGAGCAGGTGTGCACGCACGCGGCGGTGATGGCGCAGGGCCGCCTGATCACCCAGGGCTCGGTCGCCGACCTGGCCGCCGGGGCGCGCGGCCGGCTGGCGGTGAGCACGCCGGATCCCGCCGAGGCGGCCCGGGTGCTGAAGGAGCAGGGCGTCGCGGACGTCGTCGCCGACGGCGACCGGGTGACCGGCGAGCCGCCCGAGCGGGACCTCGCGGAGCTGAACGCGGCCCTGGTCGCGGCGGGCGTCCGGGTGCGGGGCTTCACCCTCGAACGGGCCTCGCTCGAGGACGCGTTCGTGGCACTGACCGGGGAGGGCTTCGATGTCGCGGGCTGAGGCACTCAGGGCGCCGGCCGGGCGCCGGCCGAGTCCGCTGTGGACCTTCGGACTTCTGCGCAGCGAGCTGGTCACCACCCTGCGCCGCTGGCGCACGCTCGCGCTGCTCGCGGTGCTGGCTGCGGTGCCGGTGCTGGTCGGGATCGCGGTGCGGATCGAGACGCGGGGCGGTCCGAGGGCGGACGGCGGCGGCGAGGGGCCGGCGTTCATGGCCCAGATCACCAACAACGGCCTGTTCCTGGTGTTCACGGCGCTGGCCGCGACCCTGCCGTTCTTCCTGCCGATGGCGGTCGGTGTCGTCGCGGGCGACTCGATCGCCGGCGAGGCCGGTGCCGGCACCCTGCGCTATCTGCTGGTCGCCCCGGCCGGCCGCACCCGCCTGCTGCTCACCAAGTACGCGACGGTCATGGCCTTCTGTCTGCTGGCCACCCTGGTCGTGGCCGTGTCCGCGCTGACCGTCGGCGCGCTGCTGTTCCCGCTCGGAGACCTCACGACCATCTCCGGCACGAGCATCACCTTCGCCGAGGGCCTCGGCCGGGCGCTGCTGATCGCGCTGGTCGTCGCCGCCTCACTGGTCGGCATCGCGGCGCTCGGCCTGTTCGTGTCCACCCTGACCAACAGCGGTATCGCGGCGATGGCGACCACCGTGGGCCTGCTCATCACCGTCCAGATCCTGGACCAGATCCCCCAGTTGCACGCGCTGCGGCCGTACTTCTTCTCGCACTACTGGCTGTCCTTCGCCGACCTGATGCGCGACCCCGTCTACTGGGACGACCTGGTGAAGAACCTCGGTCTCCAGGCGCTGTACGCGGCCGTGTTCGGCTCGGCGGCCTGGGCGCGGTTCACGACGAAGGACATCGGCGTCTAGTGCTGTGGCCGGAAAGGCGAGCCGGTGAACCTTTCCGGTCGCGGCACCAGGTCGGCTCAGGCCTCCTGGTACGGGAAGCGGGCGAGGGGCGCTTCCCGCGCGAAGAACGTCTTCGCGCGCGTGAGCGCGGCGGTGTCCCTGGCCACGTCCCCGGGCGCGCTGCCGCTGCCGAGCAGCACACCGCCGAAGCGCATCCCCAGGTAGGCGGCCGAGTTGTTGAGCGTGCCGACGAGCGGGTCGGCGACCGACGGCTCCCGGTCCGCCCGGGCCGAGACGCCCCACAGGGTGCGCCCGGCCATCGTCGCCTTGAAGTCGATGCCCGGAATGCGCAGCCAGGCCGACCAGTGGTCCAGGTACCGCTTGGTGTGGCCGGAGACCGAGTACCAGTACAGCGGGGAGGCGATCACCAGGTCCGTGGCCGCGAGGGTGGCGTCCAGCAGCAGACCGGCCGGGGTCTCCCCGGCCGGCCGTACGTGGTCGGTGTCGTGCCGCAGGTCCGTGAAGTCGGGCAGCGGCTGGTCGATGAGACGGATCCAGTGCTGCTCGACGTCACCGGGGAGCTGTTCGGCGGCCGTACGGGCCAGCAGCTCGGTGTTGCCGTCGGGTCGGGCACTGCCCAGGACGAAGAGGAAGCGGCGGCTCATGGGTCCCCCGTAGTGGTTGATGTCGGACCGCGAATAAGGGCGTGTGCATTTTATGCACACGCAAGCACTCTGTTTCAAGGGCCGGCTCCGAGACTCCGGGCTGCGGCTGGTGCGAGGCTGTGACGTCGCGGTGACGCGGGATCCGGGCTGAACGGACACACTGGTCGGCAGGACGCGTACGGACCGGATCGTGGCGCCGGGGGAGTGAGGGAACCGATGTCTCGACTGAGCTTCGAGAAGAAGCGGGCACAGCAGCCCGTGGCACACCCCGCGGCGGTGGCCGTCCGGGTGTCCGGCACGGGCAGTGCCTCGGTGGGCGGGACCGCGGTCGTCGCGGAGCCGGGCGAGGAGATCCAGCAAGCCGTGCTGAACCACCTCCAGCGCCTCGCCATCAGCCTGGGCACCCCGATACGCGCCACGATCCACGACGACCGCGCCGGCTGCGTGGTCCCCCTGGAGGTCTCGGCGGACGGCTCCAGCCGGGTGGCGGGGGACCCGGTGCGGGTCGCTGCGGGGTCCGGCACCGACGCACCGGGTCCGGTGGCGTCCGATCCGGTCGCGGTGGGCTACGGTCCGGCGCGGGCGTCTCAGGGGCAGTTCGGGCCGCCGCCGGTCATGGGCGGCGTACCCGGGGCGCGGACCGCCGCCGGAACCCGTCCGCCGGCTCGCGTTCCCGCGTACGGGCCCCGGATCATGCCGCCCGCGCCCGCGCAGGGCCCCGAGCCGGTCGCCCCGGTACCTTCGCAGCGCCCCGAGGGCCCGTCCGTCGCACCCGCACCGCACCCCGAGCCGGCGGCCTCACAGCCCGTCCACGCGATCCCCGCGGCACCCGCGTCCATCCCGGACGCGCCCCTGCACGACCCCGAGCCGGCCCCTGCCTCGTCCCTCACTCCCACCCCCGCCCGCGGCTTCGACGCCGTGGCCGAAGAGGTGCTCGGGGACACGCCCGTGACCGAGACCGCGGAGGGCGCCGAACTGCTCACCGCGCCGATGGCGCGGATCAACGAGGCGGTACGGGACGGCCGTATCGAGGCGGCGGCGGAGCTCGCCGACCGCACGGTCGCCGAGGCCTCCGCGGTACTGGGCCCCCGCCACCCCGAGGTGCTGCACCTGGGCGAACTGACCGCCTACATCGCCTATCTGGCGGGCGACCCGGTGCGCTCCTTCCACCTCTCCCTGGACCTCGCCCGGCTGCGCCGGCAGGCGTGCGACGCGGAGGCGGCCTACGGCAACGTGCGCAGCGCGGCCACCGCCTGGCGCGCCGTGCGCGACCCCCAGGAGGGGCTGCGGCTGGGCCGCGACCTCATCGGCCTGTGGACGGACCTCACCACGGAGCCCGGACCCGCTGCCGGCGACCCGGAGCCCCTGGAGATGGCACGCTCGCGCATGGTCCGCCTGACCGGCCGCGCGGCCGGGGCGGCGCGGGCATAGTCAGCCGGTGCCCCCCCCGGACCGCCGACGGCTACACGACGCAGAACTCGTTGTCCTCCGGGTCGGCCATCAGCACCCACTCGCCGCCGGGCTCCTTCACCTCGCGCAGCACCCGCGCGCCCAGGGCCCGCAGCCGCGCCACCTCGTCCGCGCGGCGCCCGTCACCGGCGTGCACGTCGATGTGCAGCCGGTTCTTGACCGTCTTCCTCTCCGGGACGCGCTGGAAGAGCAGCCGCCGGCCCAGCCCGGTGCCGGTGTCCGGGTCGTAGGGGTCGTCGGGGTGCCGTACGGCGATCAGGTCCCGGAAGGCGGGCCGGCCGTGGTACTCGACGGTGGCCTGGCCGGGCAGCGCGCCGAAGGACAGCAGCCGTTCGACGAGCGCGCTGTTGTCCTCTGCCTCGTAGTGCAGCGCGGCGGCCCAGAAGTCCGCCTGGGTGTGGGGGTCCGCCGCGTCGATGACGAGCTTCCAGTGCAGCGGGGCCGGAGCGGATGCGGATGCGGGCGTGTTTGTGGACATGCTCACCACTTATAGCGGCCCGCACGGACCCGCACCGGCGATCGGCTCAGCCGACTCGGCGGACGTCCACCTGAGCGGGGTCGGCGGCCTCGACGAGCGGCGACACGGCGACCACCCGGGGCCTCGTGGCGGCGCGCAGGGCGTCCCAGGTGAGCAGGCCCAGTGCCAGCCACACCAGGGCGAATCCGGCCCAGCGCTCCGGTGGCATCGCCTCGTGGAAGTAGAGGATGCCGAGCAGGAACTGGAAGACCGGGGCCAGGTACTGCAGCAGTCCCAGCGTGGACAGGGGCACCCGGATCGCCGCCGCGCCGAAGCAGACCAGCGGCAGCGCGGTGACGACGCCGGTCGAGGCGAGCAGCAGGGAGTGCCCGGCGCCGCCGGTGGTGAAGGTGGAGCCGCCGTGCGCGCCGAGCCAGATCAGATAGCCGAGCGCGGGCACGAACTGGACCGCGGTCTCGGCGGCCAGCGACTCGACGCCGCCGAGGGCGACCTTCTTCTTCACCAGCCCGTAGGTGGCGAACGAGAACGCCAGGCAGAGCGAGATCCACGGCGGACGGCCGTAGCCGACGGTCAGGACGACGACGGCGGCGAAGCCGACCCCGACCGCGGCCCACTGCGCGCGCCGCAGCCGCTCCTTGAGGAGCAGCACGCCCATCGCGATGGTCACCAGCGGGTTGATGAAGTACCCGAGGGAGGTCTCGACCACATGGCCGGAGTTCACGGCCCATATGTAGACGCCCCAGTTCACGGTGATGACGGCGGCGGCCACCACGACGAGCGCCAGCCGCCGCGGCTGCCGCAGCAGCTCCCCGGCCCAGGCCCAGCGGCGCACGACGAGCAGGGCGACGGCGACGAAGGCGAGGGACCACACCATGCGGTGGGCCAGGATCTCCATGGCTCCGGCGGGCTTCAGCAGCGGCCAGAACAGCGGGACCAGGCCCCACATCCCGTACGCGGCGAAACCGTTCACCAGGCCTGTCCGGTGCTCTCCTCTGGACTTCCCGGCCATGGGCCCCTCCTTCTCGCCTCAGCCACGTGTGCGAGGAAGAAGGTAGCGCCGAGCGGCCCCGTCTGTCATGTCCGTATCGCCATACGGTCATGACAGACGGGTGGGCCGGTCACGCACGGGGTCCCCCGGGCGGGTTCAGCCCTTGAGCGCGGCGGCGACGGCCTCGGCGAGCGGGGTGGTCGGACGACCCGTCAGGCGGGAGAGATCGCCGGTGGAGACGACCAGTTCGCCCTTCTCGATCGAGGCGTCCACACCGGCCAGCACCGCGGCCAGCGGCTCGGGCAGCCCGGCGCCGGCCAGGATGGACTCGAGCGTCTCGACCGGGACCGGGGTGTAGGCGATCTCCCGGCCGGTCCGCCGGCTCAGCTCGGCCGCGTAATCGGCGAAGCTCCACGCCTCGTCGCCGCCCAGCTCGTACGCCGAGTTCTCGTGGCCCTCGCCGGTCAGCACCGCGACCGCGGCGGCCGCGTAGTCGGCGCGGGAGGCCGAGGAGACCCGGCCGTCGCCGGCGGCCTGGACGACCGCGCCGTGCTCCAGCACCGGGGCGAGGTTCTCGGTGTAGTTCTCGTGGTACCAGCCGTTGCGCAGCAGGCTGTAGGGCAGTCCGGAGGCGAGCAGTGCCTTCTCGGTGGCGCGGTGGTCGTCGGCGAGCGCGGCCGTGAGGCTGGCCGGGGCGCTGGTGTACGCCAGCAGCGCGACGCCGGCCGCCTTGGCGGCGTCGACGACGACCTGGTGCTGCTGGACCCGGCCCTTGTCGAACTCGTTGCCGGAGATCAGCAGGACCTTGTCGCCGGCCTGGAACAGGCCGTCGAAGGTCTCGGGTGCGTTGTAGTCGGCCACGGCGAGCCGGACCCCGCCGGCGGCGAGGCCGGCGGCCTTCGCCTCGTCGCGCACGACGGCGGTGATCTCTCCGGCAGGGACCTTCTCCAGCAACTGCTCCACGACGTGGCGGCCGAGGTGTCCGGTGGCTCCGGTGACGACGATGCTCATGATGCGCGGTCTCCCTGTGGTGTGTCCGTCGGTGACTCCGTATGTCTGTCACTAACCTTAGGAGAGGCGCTAACCAAGCGAAAGTACCCACTTTGAAGTAAGGTACTGGCATGGCAGTAAGTGACCGGGTTACCACCGCGGAGGCCGAGGCCCAGTGCCCGTACCGCCTCGTCCTGGAGCACCTCACCAGCCGCTGGGGCGTCCTCGTGCTGATCGAGCTGCTGGAGCGGCCGTACCGCTTCAGCGAGCTGCGCCGGGCCATCGGCCGGTACGGCGGCCGGGGGGTCAGCGAGAAGATGCTGACCCAGACCCTGCAGACCCTGGAGCGCGACGGACTGGTCCACCGGGACGCCAAGCCGGTGATCCCGCCCCGCGTGGACTACTCGCTCACCGGCCTCGGACAGGAGGCGGCGCGGCAGGTGCGGTCCCTCGCCCGGTGGACGCACGAGCGCATGGACGACGTGGAGCAGGCCCGGCTGGCATACGACGAGGCCCGGGAACTCAGGTCCCGGGCCTCCTAGTCGGTGAGCGGGCCGCTCGTCAGCCGACGACCGTCCAGGTGTCCCCGCCGGCCAGCAGGGCGGCCAGGTCGCCCTTGCCGTGCTGTTCGATGGCCGAGTCGAGCTGGTCGGTCATCTCGGTGTCGTAGACCGGCCGCTCGACCGAGCGGAACACGCCGATCGGGGTGTGGTGCAGGGTGTCCGGGTCGGCGAGCCGGGAGAGGGCGAAGGCGGTGGTGGGCGACGCGGAGCGCGCGTCGTGCACCAGGACGTCCGCCTCGTTCTCCGCGGTCACCGTCACCACCTTCAGATCGCCGGTGTGCCGGTCGCGTACGACACCGCGCGACCCGTCGGCCCCGAAGCGGATCTGCTGTCCGTGCTCGAGGCGGATCAGCGCCTCCTCGGCCCGCTGCCGGTCCTTCAGTGCGTCGAAGGCGCCGTCGTTGAAGATGTTGCAGTTCTGGTAGATCTCGATCAGCGCCGTGCCCGGGTGGTCGGCGGCCGCGCGCAGCACCTCGGTGAGGTGCTTGCGGTCGGAGTCGATGGTCCGGGCGACGAAGGACGCCTCCGCGCCGATCGCCAGGGAGACCGGGTTGAAGGGCGCGTCCAGGGAGCCCATCGGCGTCGACTTGGTGATCTTGCCGATCTCGGAGGTCGGGCTGTACTGGCCCTTGGTCAGGCCGTAGATCCGGTTGTTGAAGAGCAGGATCTTCAGGTTGACGTTGCGGCGCAGGGCGTGGATGAGGTGGTTGCCGCCGATGGAGAGGGCGTCGCCGTCACCGGTGACCACCCACACGCTCAGGTCGCGGCGGGAGGAGGCGAGGCCGGTGGCGATCGCGGGGGCGCGGCCGTGGATGGAGTGCATCCCGTAGGTGTTCATGTAGTACGGGAAGCGGGAGGAGCAGCCGATGCCGGAGACGAAGACGATGTTCTCCCTCGCCAGCCCCAGCTCGGGCATGAAGCCCTGGACCGCCGCCAGGATCGCGTAGTCACCGCAGCCCGGGCACCAGCGCACCTCCTGGTCGGACTTGAAGTCCTTCATCGACTGCTTCGCCTCGGCCTTGGGGACCAACTGCAGCAGCCCGTTGGTGGCGTCAGTCATCGATGGCCTCCTTCAGCGCGGCGGCGAGCTGTTCCGCCTTGAACGGCATGCCGTTGACCTGGTTGTACGAGTGGGCGTCGACCAGGTACCTCGCCCGGACCAGCGTGGCGAGCTGCCCGAGATTCATCTCGGGGATCACCACCTTGTCGTACCGCTCGAGCACCTCGCCCAGGTTGCGCGGGAAGGGGTTGAGATGGCGCAGGTGGGCCTGCGCGACGGCCTCGCCGGCGGCGCGCAGTCTTCGCACCGCCGCCGTGATGGGCCCGTAGGTGGAACCCCAGCCGAGGACCAGGGTGCGCGCCTCGTCCGGGTCGTCGACCTCGACGTCGGGGACGTCGATGCCGTCGATCTTGGACTGGCGGATGCGGACCATGAAGTCGTGGTTGGCCGGGTCGTAGGAGATGTTGCCCGTGCCGTCCTGCTTCTCGATGCCGCCGATGCGGTGCTCCAGGCCCGGCGTGCCCGGGATCGCCCACGGCCGGGCGAGGGTCTGGGGGTCGCGCTTGTACGGCCAGAACACCTCGGTGCCGTCGTCCAGGGTGTGGTTCGGGCCGGTGGCGAACCGGACCCGGAGGTCGGGCAGCTCGTCCAGGTCCGGGATGCGCCAGGGCTCGGAGCCGTTGGCGAGGTAGCCGTCGGAGAGCAGGATCACCGGCGTGCGGTAGGTGAGCGCGATCCGGGCCGCCTCCAGGGCCGCGTCGAAGCAGTCCGCGGGGGTCTTCGGCGCGACGACCGGAACCGGGGCCTCGCCGTTGCGGCCGTACATCGCCTGCAGCAGGTCCGCCTGCTCGGTCTTGGTCGGCAGGCCGGTCGACGGGCCGCCGCGCTGGATGTCGACCACCAGCAGCGGCAGTTCCAGCGACACCGCGAGACCGATCGTCTCGCTCTTGAGGGCGACCCCGGGACCGGACGTGGTCGTCACCGCCAGCGAGCCGCCGAAGGCCGCGCCCAGCGCCGCGCCGATGCCCGCGATCTCGTCCTCGGCCTGGAACGTCCGCACACCGAAGTTCTTGTGCTTGCTCAGCTCGTGCAGGATGTCCGAGGCCGGAGTGATCGGGTACGAGCCCAGGAACAGCGGCAGATCCGCCTGCTGGGAGGCGGCGACCAGGCCGTAGGCCAGGGCCAGGTTCCCGGAGATGTTGCGGTAGGTGCCGACCGGGAAGGCCTTGGCGGCCGGGGCGACCTCGTAGGAGACCGCGAAGTCCTCGGTCGTCTCGCCGAAGTTCCAGCCCGCCCGGAAGGCGGCGATGTTCGCGGCCGCGATCTCCGGCTTCTTGGCGAACTTGCTGTTCAGGAACTTCTCGGTGCCCTCGGTCGGCCGGTGGTACATCCAGGACAACAGGCCCAGGGCGAACATGTTCTTGCTGCGCTCGGCCTCCTTGCGGGAGAGGTCGAACTCCTTGAGCGCCTCGACCGTGAGCGTCGTCAACGGCACCGGGTGCAGGTGGTAGCCGTCGAGCGAGCCGTCCTCCAGCGGGGAGGCGGCGTAGCCGACCTTCTGCAGGGCGCGCTTGGTGAACTCGTCCGTGTTGACGATGATCTCGGCGCCGCGCGGCAGGTCGCCGATGTTGGCCTTCAGAGCGGCCGGGTTCATCGCGACCAGCACGTTCGGCGCGTCGCCCGGGGTGAGGATGTCGTGGTCGGCGAAGTGGAGCTGGAAGGAGGAGACGCCGGGCAGGGTGCCTGCGGGGGCGCGGATCTCGGCGGGGAAGTTCGGGAGGGTGGAGAGGTCGTTGCCGAAGGACGCGGTCTCCGAGGTGAAGCGGTCACCGGTGAGCTGCATGCCGTCACCCGAGTCCCCCGCGAACCGGATGATCACCCGGTCCAGGCGCCGCACGTCCTTCGCTCCGCCCGGTTTGCGCTGCTCTCCCACGACGGTCGCGTCGGCCTGCTCCGCTGGGCTGCTGACCTGGCTGGTCACTGAACTGGACCTCCTTCGAGGCGGCTGTCCGGGAATGGTCGTCCCACGGACCATCCCAGAATCAACCCTACGTCGCTCAGGGTCGCCCTCCGGCGGCCATCCGCATGATGGACGGCGTTTCGAGACGCTCCGTCGCGCTGGATTCTCATGGTTCCTCGCGCCGCCCAAGCTACGGTCAACCGGCTCGCCGCGCCTGTGCGTCTTTCAGGTTCCTTCCTCCGGCCCTCATCCACCCGGTACCGGCTCCACAGAAGCCGGACGGACTGACACCCTGCTGACGAGTGTCGGTCCGTCACGAGTTCAGATAGGTCAGAACGGCCAGAACACGCCGGTGATCGCCGTCGCTCGGGGACAGGCCGAGCTTCAGGAAGATGTTGCTGACGTGCTTCTCCACGGCCCCGTCGCTGACCACGAGCTGCCGGGCGACCGCCGAGTTCGTCCGGCCCTCCGCCATCAGCCCCAGCACCTCGCGCTCCCGCGGGGTGAGCCCCGCCAGCACGTCCTGCTTGCGGCTGCGCCCGAGCAGCTGCGCGACCACCTCCGGGTCCAGCGCCGTGCCGCCCCCGGCGACCCGCACCACCGCGTCGACGAACTCCCGCACGTCGGCGACCCGGTCCTTGAGCAGGTAGCCCACGCCCCGGCTGGAACCGGCCAGCAGTTCGGTGGCGTACCGCTCCTCCACGTACTGCGACAGCACCAGCACCCCGAGCCCCGGGTGCGTCCTGCGCAGCCGAACGGCCGCCCGCACCCCCTCGTCGGTGTGGGTCGGCGGCATCCGCACGTCCGCCACCACCACATCGGGCAGCTCACCCTGCGAGTCCAGGTCGGCGATGGTCTTGAGCAGCGCCTCCGCGTCCCCGACGCCGGCCACGACGTCATGCCCGCGGTCGGTCAGCAACCGGGTCAGGCCCTCTCTGAGCAGCACCGAGTCCTCGGCGATGACCACCCGCACCCTGTTCTCCACGATCTCCCGGCCCCCCACAGCCCGACCTTCCGACGGCGTCTCGTACGGAGGTCAAGCATTCCAGCATTCGGGGCGGCGCGCGCAGGACCGGGGGAAACAGCCGTGCGGCGCGTGTTCCTGCCCTGCCCGGCCCGGCCGGCCTGCCCTGGCCTGGACGCGTGCGCGCCGGCGCAGCTTGGTCCGGACGCGTCCGTTCAGCCACGCCAGGGGAGTTCGGCGATCACCCGGGTGGGGCCGCCCTCCGGTGAGTCCACGACCAGGACCCCGTCCACCGCGTCCAGCCGGCCGGCCAGTCCCGCCAGGCCCGAGCCCCGGGCGGCGTCGGCGCCGCCGATCCCGTCGTCCAGCACCTGGATGAGCAGCCGGTCCTCCGCACGCCAGACGTCGACCGAGGCGGAGCGTGCCCGGCTGTGCTTGCTGATGTTCTGCAGCAGCTCGGAGACGGTGAAGTAGGCGATGCCCTCGATGGCAGGGGCGGGCCGGGACGGCAGATCGACCTCCACCCGCACCGGGACCGCGCAACGGGATGCGACGGCGGACAGGGCCGCGTCCAGGCCGCGGTCGGTCAGCACCGCCGGGTGGATGCCGCGCGCCAGATCGCGCAGCTCCCGCAGGGCCGTCTTCACCTCGCCGTGGGCGTCCTCCACCATCCGGGCCGCCTCCCGCGGGTCCTCCCGCAGCTTCTCCTTCGCCAGCCCCAGATCCATGGCGAGGTTGACCAGCCGCGCCTGCGCCCCGTCGTGCAGGTCGCGCTCGATGCGGCGCAGGTCGGCGGCCGCCGTGTCGACCACGACCCCCCGGTCCGACTCCAGCTCCACGACCCGCGCCGACAACCGCGACGGCCCCAGCAGCCCGCGCACCAGCAGCCCGTCCACCGTCGTCAGCCCCCGCACGATCCACGGCGTGGCCAGGGTGAACACCAGGCCCACCAGCGCCGTCACGGTGATCTCGAACGGGTTGTCGAGGTAGACGCTGTGGTGCGCGTCGCCGTACAGCTGCAGACCGCCCTGTCCCGCGTACATCGGGAACACCCAGAACCACAGCGGATACGTCAGCAGCGCCCAGCCGATCGTCCAGAAGTTCACCGCCACGACGAACGAGAACACCGCCCAGGGGAACTGCATCAGCGCGTACAGCAGATGACGCCACGACACACCGCTCTTCAGCACCGCGCCCATCCACGCGAACACCTCCGGCCTGGCCGTGCGCAGCGGCTCCGGGTCGGCCACCTCCAGGCCCAGCAGCGCACGCGCGCGCGTGCGCTCCAGTACGCCGAAGCCACGGCAGCCGGCGAGCGCCGCCGCCAGCACCGGGACCCCGAGGAAGGTGATGAGCAGGCCGGCGCCGAGCGACACCATCGTGACCGCCCAGCAGAACAGCACGATCGCGATCGGCAGGCTCAGCAGCACATAGCCGAACTCGCGCAGGCTCCGAGCCTCGACGGGCGCCCGCAGGACGGCGGGCAGCCGATGGCGCCGCTCCCCGTCGTGGGCGGGGAAGCCGGATCCGGCGGGGTGCCCGTGGTCCCGCCCGTACCCCTGTCCGTACTCCGTGGCCATCGGTGTCGTCCGTTCTCCTCGTCCTGGCGGCGCTGCTGCGGCCGTGTGTCCAGCGTGGCGGGCCGCGACCTCGGGAACCATGGAGGCCGTCGGCGTCTCGACCCGGGGGTTTTCCCCACCCCACGCGGGCGGGGCCCGTTGGGGTGGCGCGGGGCGGGGTGGCTATTCCCTGCGGTCCCGCCAGGGCAGCTCCGCCGTGACCACCGTCGGGCCGCCGACCGGGGAGTCGACCACGAACAGGCCGTCCACCGCGCCCAGTCGCTCCGCCAGGCCCCGCATGCCGCTGCCGCTCTCCAGCCGGGCACCGCCGACCCCGTCGTCCCGGACCTGGATGAGCAGCCGGTCCTCGGCCCGCCAGACGTCGACCGAGGCGGAGCGCGCCTGACTGTGCTTGCTGATGTTCTGCAGCAGCTCGGAGACGGTGAAGTAGGCGATGCCCTCGATGGCCGCGGCGGGCCGGGCCGGCAGGTCCGCCGTCACCTTCACCGGCACCGTGCAGCGGGAGGCGACGGAGGACAGGGCCGCGTCCAGGCCGCGGTCGGTCAGCACCGCGGGATGGATGCCCCGGGCCAGGTCGCGCAGCTCCTGCAGCGCGAGCTTCACCTCGCCGTGCGCCTCCTCCACCATCGTGGCGGCCGAGTCGGGATCCTCCAGCAGCTTCTCCTTCGCCAGGCCCAGGCCCATGGCGAGGTTGACCAGCCGGGCCTGCGCCCCGTCGTGCAGGTCGCGCTCGATGCGCCGCAGGTCGGCGGCCGCCGTGTCGACCACGACCCCCCGGTCCGACTCCAGCTCGGCGATCCGCCGCTCCAGCTCGTCGGAGGGCGACAGCAGCCCCCGCACCATCGCCCGGTCCACGTTGGTAAGCCCCCGCGCGATGAACGGCAGCACCGGCCACAGCACGAACAGCGAGGTCAGCACGGTGCAGAAGGTGAGGATGCCCCAGGGCAGCCGGATGAGGTCGTACAGCAGCGTCCGCCAGCCCACCGGGTCCTTCAGCGCCAGCCACAGCCGCTGGAACATCCCGCCGCCCCGGACGAGCGGCAGCGGTGACGGCTCGTCCACCCGCACCCCGAGCAGCGCCCGGGACCGGCTCCGCTCCAGCTTGCCGAGCTGCCGGGCGCCCAACAGGCAGACGGCGAGCAGCGGCAGCCCGATCACCGTCAGGGTGAGGACCCCGCTGAGGAGCACCACCGTGAACACGTATGTGAAGCCGAGCAGCGCCACCGGCAGGTTCAGCAGGAGATGCGCGATCTCCTTCCAGGTGCGCGCGTCGAGGGCCATACGGGCGGGCGGCAGACGGTCGGCAGGAAGACGGTCGGAGCCTTCGGTACGGCTGGAGGCGGAGGCGGAAGCGGTCATGCGAGCCAGCCTGCCGTGCCCGGCGCCCCTTGTGCCATGCGGTCCGCCGCCCCCGTTTCCTGGGGAAAACCCCACCCCCCGCCCGGTCCCCGCGTCTCACGCCGTGACGGGCTGCTTACCGTGTCTTTATCAGGGCCTAGACTCCGGTGCGTACAGATCCTCGAATCAGGTCGCAGCACAGGGGTTCACTGCACCGGGTTCACCAAGGTCACGAGGTCAGGGAGCGAGGCGGACGGTGCGGGAGACGTTGGGGGACTCGACGGTCGCCGCGGCGGACGTCACGGCCGGCTACTTCTGGTCCTACTCGGTCGTGGGACTGCTCGCGCTCATCGGCGTGCTCTTCGTCGCGGTCGCCTTCGGCGCCGGCCGGCTACTGCGCCCGGTGGTGCCCACCCCGGAGAAACTGCTCACCTACGAGTGCGGCGTCGACCCCGTCGGCGAGGGCTGGGCCCACACCCAGGTCCGCTACTACGTCTACGCCTTCCTCTACGTGATCTTCGCGGTCGACTCGATCTTCCTGTTCCCGTGGGCGACGGTCTTCGCCGCCCCCGGCTACGGCGCGACCACCCTGGTGGAGATGTTCATCTTCCTGGGCTTCCTCGCCGTGGGCCTGCTGTACGCCTACAAGAAGGGGGTGCTGACATGGACGTGAACCCGTCCGCCCCGGAGAACCCGTCCGCCCCGGAGAACCCGTCCGCCGCGGAGCCCGTCCTGCTTCCGGAGCCCAAGAGGCTGGGCGCCCTCGCCCGGCTCGCCCCCGAGCCGATGAAGGTGGTCCTGAACTGGGGCCGGCGCTATTCGCTGTGGGTGTTCAACTTCGGCCTCGCCTGCTGCGCGATCGAGTTCATCGCCGCGTCGATGGCCCGCCACGACTTCATCCGCCTCGGTGTCATCCCCTTCGCGCCGGGCCCCCGCCAGGCCGACCTGATGGTCGTCTCGGGAACGGTGACGGACAAGATGGCACCGGCCGTGAAGCGCCTGTACGAGCAGATGCCGGAGCCGAAGTACGTCATCTCCTTCGGCGCCTGCTCCAACTGCGGCGGCCCGTACTGGGACTCGTACTCCGTCACCAAGGGCGTCGACCAGATCATCCCGGTCGACGTGTACGTACCGGGCTGCCCGCCGCGCCCCGAGGCGCTGCTCCAGGGCATCCTCAAGCTCCAGGAGAAGATCGCCCGCGAGTCGCTCGAGCACCGGTACGGGACCGCCCGCCCGTCCGCGGAAGCGCTGCGCAGCGACCTGGTGAAGCCCCCGGCGCCCGCCCTGGAAGGGGACGCGTGATGAGCACGGCCGGCTGGCTGCCCGCACCCGCCGGGGAACTCTTCGGCCCCGACGCCACGGCCGAGGAGTCGTACGAGGTCCTGACCGTGGACGTACCGCCGTCCTCCTGGCTCACCGCCCTGGAGACGGCCCGCACCACCCTCCACTGCACCTACTTCGACTGGCTGAGCGCGGTCGACGAACCGGGGACGGGCTTCCGCGTCTCGGCCCATGTCGTGGCCCTCCACCCGGTCCGCCGTCTCCTGGTCCGCACGACCGTGCCGCACGAGGCGCCGACGCTGCCGTCCGCCGTCGGCGTCTACGCGGGCGCGGCCTGGCACGAGCGCGAGACGCACGAGATGTTCGGGGTCGTCTTCGAGGGCCACCCGGGCCTGGAACACCTGCTCCTCCCGGAGACCTTCGAGGGACACCCCCTGCGCAAGGACTTCGTCCTCGCGGCCCGGGTGGCCAAGGCCTGGCCGGGCGCCAAGGAGCCCGGGGAGTCCGACCACGGTGGCCCCAAGCGCCGCCAGATGCTGCCGCCGGGCGTCCCCGACCCGAACGAGTGGGGCCCGCTGAAGGGCCAACTGCCTCCCGCCCCGGCGCGCCCGGCCCGCGGCGCGGGGCGCGCGGCGGGCGAGCGCCCGGCACGCGCCGCGGGTGAGCGCCCGGTACGGCGGACCCGCACGGCGTCGGAGGGCTCCGCCAGCCAGGCCGGGGATGCTGCTGCTGGGGCTGCTGGGGCTGCTGGGGCTGCTGGAGCTGCCGGAGTAAGCGGAGCCGCCGGACTCACTGGAGCGGCCGGACCCACTGGAGCCGGCGGAGCCGCAGGAACCGCCGGCGCCGGGGCGCGGCCTCGTCGGACGAGGAGCGCGAGCGAAGGCTCGGTGAGCCAGTCGGCGGCGCCGGCCGAGGACGCGGCGGTGCGCGAGCAGGCCGCGGTCGAGGGCGACGCCACGCAGACGGCGGCGGAGGGACCGGCCGCGGAGGCCTCGGTGGCGCATGAGCCCGGGCCGGCGTCGGCCCGGCCGCGCCGTGCGCGAAGCGCCTCGGGAGGCTCGGCCTCGCAGCGGCCCCAGCCCCCCGCTGAACCGGCTGAACCGGCGGCACCGGACGGCTCCACCCGCCGAGGTACGGCCTCGCGTAGCTCGGACGCCCCGTGGCACCACGCGCGCCCGGCCTTCGACGAGCGGCCCGAGGGCGCCCAGGAACCGGCGCGGGCCCAGGAACCGGCGCAGGCCGAGCGAGGCCCGGAGGCTGAGCGAGCCCAGGAGGCCGAGCAGGCCCCGAAGGCCGAGCGAGCCCGAGAAGCCGCGCGAGCCCAGGAACCCCAGGACGCTCCTGACGCCCAGCAGGCTCAGCAACCCCAGGACGCTCAAGAGTCCCAGAGCCGCGAAGAACCCCCCACCCCCGACGACCCCACAGGAGGCCCGCGGTGAACGACGCGCTGGACGCCGTCCTGCGACTCCTGGTCGTGTTCGTCGTCTTCCTCACCTTCCCCCTGATCGTGGGCCAGACCGAGCACAAGGTGATGGCCCACATGCAGGGCCGCCTCGGCCCGATGTACGCGGGCGGATTCCACGGCTGGGCCCAGCTCATCGCCGACGGTGTGAAGTTCGCGCAGAAGGAGGACGTGGTCCCGGCCGGCGCCGACCGCCGCGTCTTCCAGCTCGCCCCGGCCGTGGCCCTGCTGCCGTACCTGCTCGTCCTGCTCGCCATCCCGATCGGGCCGGGCGAGGGGGCCGTCGGACAGGTGCTGGACGCGGGGATCTTCTTCGTGCTCGCGGTGATGGGCGTCGGCGTCCTCGGTTCGCTGATGGCCGGCTGGGCGAGCGCCAACAAGTTCTCCCTGCTCGGCGGCCTGCGCACGGCGGCCCAGCTCCTCGCCTACGAGCTGCCCATGCTGCTCGCCGCGGCCTCCGTCACCATGGCGGCCGGCACGGTCTCCCTGCCCGGCATCGTGCACGCCTTCCACTGGTGGTGGCTGCCGTGGCAGATCGTCGGCGCGACCGTGTTCTTCGTGGCCGGCCTCGCCGAGCTGCAGCGGCCGCCCTTCGACATGCCCGTCGCCGACTCGGAGATCATCTTCGGCGCGTACACCGAGTACACCGGTCTGAGGTTCGCGCTGTTCCTCCTCGCCGAGTACGCCGGCATCGTCGTCCTGTGCGGCCTGACCACCGTCCTCTTCCTGGGCGGCTGGCACGGCCCATGGGGCGCCGACGGCCTGGGCTGGCTGTGGACCCTGCTGAAGACCGCGATCCTCGCCTTCGTCGTCATCTGGCTCCGCGTGACCTACCCCCGCCTGCGCGAGGACCAGCTCCAGAAGTTCTCCTGGACCCTCCTCGTCCCCCTTTCCCTCGCCCAGATCGCCCTCACCGGCATCGTCAAGGTGGTGATCCAGTAGCCATGGCTCCGATTCCCGGCAGCGGCCTGGCCAAGGGCCTCGCCGTCACCCTGCGCACGATGACGAGGAAGACCGTCACCGAGCAGTACCCGGACGCCCTGCCCGAACTGCCGCCCCGCACGCGCGGTGTCATCGCTCTGTTCGAGGAGAACTGCACGGTCTGCATGCTGTGCGCCCGCGAGTGCCCGGACTGGTGCATCTACATCGACTCGCACAAGGAGACGGTCCCGCCGGCCGCCCCCGGCGGGCGCGAGCGCAGCCGCAACGTCCTCGACCGGTTCGCCATCGACTTCTCCCTGTGCATGTACTGCGGTATCTGCATCGAGGTCTGCCCCTTCGACGCCCTGTTCTGGTCCCCGGAGTTCGAGTACGCCGAGACCGACATCCGCGAGCTCACCCACGAACGCGACAAGCTCCGCGAGTGGATGTGGACCGTCCCGGCCCCGCCCGCCCTCGACCCGGGCGCGGAGGAGCCGAAGGAGATCGCCGCGGCCCGCAAGACCGCCGAGAAGCTCGGCGCCCAGCAGGCCGCCGAGCAGGGGGAGGAGCGGTCATGAGCCTCGCCGCAGCCCAGCACGGCTTCCTGTCCCCGACCGGCGTGGAGATCGCCTTCCTCCTCGTCGGCCTGGTCACCCTCGGCGCCGCGCTCGTCACCGTCACCACCCGGCAGCTCGTGCACGCCGCCCTGTGGCTGGTGGTCGCGCTCGGCGGCCTGGCCGTCGAGTACCTCCTGCTCACCGCCGAGTTCATCGCCTGGGTGCAGGTCCTCATCTACGTCGGCTCCGTCGTCGTCCTCCTCCTGTTCGGTCTGATGCTCACCAGGGCCCCCATCGGCCGCTCGCCGGACGCCGACTCCGGCAACCGCTGGGCCGCCCTGACCGTCGCGGTCGCCGCCGCGGCAGCCCTGGTGTGGGTGGTCGTCGACGCGTTCCGCAGCACCTGGATCGACCTGGACGGCCCGGCGGCCGGCACCACCCGTGTCACCGGCCAGAGCCTGTTCCAGAACTGGGTCCTGCCCTTCGAGGCGCTGTCCGTCCTGCTCCTCGCGGCCCTGGTCGGCGCGATCGTCCTGTCCCGCAAGGCGGCAGCGGCGGATCCGCCTCCCGGCGCCGCCTCCGCGGCCGGCACCCCCGGCGAGAAGGAAGGCGTCCGCTGATGCACCTCGCCTATCCCGCCGTACTCTCCGCCCTCCTGTTCTGCACCGGCCTGTACGGCGTCCTCGCCCGCCGCAACGCGATCCTCGTCCTGATGTCCGTCGAGCTGATGCTCAACGCCGTCAACCTCAACCTGGTCGCCTTCGACGTCTGGCTCAGCCGGGCCGCCCAGGAGACGCTGCACTCCGGCCAGGCGCTGACCCTGTTCACCATCGCCATCGCCGCCGCCGAGATCGGCATCGGACTGGCGATCGTGCTCGCCGTGTACCGCAACCGCGGCACCTCCGACATCGACAGGCTCCGTGACACCGCCGAGGGCCACGGCGACGACACCGACCCCGGCACCGACACCCCCGCGGCCGAGAAGGCTGAGGCCACCGCGTGACCACGACCACCCTCGCCGTCCTCGTCCCCCTCCTGCCGTTCCTGGGCGCTGCCGCCGGACTGCTGCTCGGCCGCACCGCCCCCGGTCTCGTCCGCCCGCTCGCCGTACTGCCCACCCTTGCCGCGCTGGTGGCGGCCGCGCTGGTCGCCGTACGGCAGGGCGGCGGCCAGGCCATCGAGGCCCACACCGAGCTGACGCCCACCGGCTCGGTGCCGATCGACCTCGCCCTGGACATCGACGGCTTCGCCGCGCTCGTCGCCGTCCTGGTCGCCTTCGTCGCGACCTGCGTGCAGATCTACTCGACCGGCTATCTGCGCGACGACCCGCGCTACCCCTCCTACGCCGCCCTCGTCTCCCTGTTCACCTCCGCGATGCTCCTGGTCGTCTACTCCGGCGACCTGATCGTGCTGCTGGTCGGCTGGGAAGTCATGGGCATCTGCTCCTACTTCCTGGTCGGCCACTACTGGGAGACCTCCGAGGCCCGCGCCGCCTCCCTGAAGGCCTTCGTGGTCACCAAGCTCGGCGACGTGCCGTTCCTCATCGGCCTGTTCGCCCTGGGCACCGACGCCGGATCGTTCAGCATCCCCCGCGTCCTCGACGCCGTGGCGAACGGCGGCATCGACCACCCGACGGTCATCGCCCTGCTGCTGCTCGCGGGCGTCGCCGGCAAGTCGGCACAGTTCCCGCTGCACACCTGGCTCCCCGACGCGATGGCGGGCCCCACGCCCGTCTCGGCACTCATCCACGCCGCGACGATGGTCGCCGCCGGTGTCTACTTCGTCGCCCGTCTCCTCCCGCTCTTCGAGGCCTCACGTGCCGCGATGGTGGTCCTCGCCGTCATGGCCGCCGTCACGATGACCGGCTCCGGTCTCGCCGCCCTCGCCCAGGACGACATCAAGCGCGTCCTCGCCTACTCGACGATCGGCCAGCTCGGCTACATGACCGGCGCCCTCGCCGTCGGCGACCGCGGCGCCGCCGTCTTCCACCTCCTGTCGCACGGCGCCTTCAAGGCGCTGCTGTTCCTCGCCGCAGGCGTGATCATCCACGCCGCCGGCACCAACTCGCTGGCCGCCATGTCCCGCATGGGCCACCTGCGTGAACGCGTCCCGGACGCCTACTGGACGATGACCGTGGCCCTGCTCGCGCTCGCCGCGATCCCGCCGTTCAGCGGCTTCTTCTCCAAGGAGTCCGTCCTCGGCGCCGCCGAGCACGTGGCCACCGGCCACACCGCCCAGGCTCCCGGTGCCGCCGGCTGGCTCGTGCTCGTCGCAGGCCTGGTCACCGCCCTGCTCACCGCCGCCTACGCCACCCGGCTGTGGCTGCTGGCCTTCCGCGGCCGGGGCGCCGAGGCCCCCGACCACGGCCGCCAGCCGCTGACGATGACCGTGGTGCTGTGGGTCCTCGCCGTGCCGTCCCTGGCCTTCGGCGGGCTCACCTACCGCTCGCTGCCCGGCTGGCTCGACGGCCGCGACCTGACCGCGACCCTCCTCACCTCCATCCTCGGCACCGGCCTCGCCGTGGTCGGCGGACTCCTCACCTACGGCGCCTGGCAGCGCACCACCGCGCTCGCCGCCCGGGTCCCGCTGGGTGCCGTCGCCGCCCACCCCGAGGGCGACGCCGGACTGGTCGAGGCCGAGGCCATCGCCAGCCACAAGCCCGCCTACGGCGACATCGCCCAGGCGCCCGACCCGGCGGACCCCGGACGGCTGCTGCTCGGCCCGCTGCACCGGCACGCGGCCACCGGCTTCCACCTGGACGCCGTGTACTCGGCGCTGTTCGTCCGCCCGGTCCAGGCCGGCGCGAGTCTCGTCCGGTTCCTCGACCGGGAGGTCGTCGACACCTACGTACGCGGCGCGGCCGCCCTGCCCCGGCTGCTCGGGGCCGCCGTACGGCGGGCGCAGACCGGCAATGTGCAGACCTATGTGAGCGCGCTGCTCGCCGGCACCGTCGTCCTGGCGGTCGCCGTCCTCCTCGTCGCCACGGGAGCGTGAGCAGGCGTGATCGATATCAACGAGTCCGTGATGCGGTTCCTTCTGGCGTTCGTCGTCGCAGGCCCGCTCCTCGGCGCCGCCACCGCTCTCCTCCCGGCCCCGCCCGGACTGAAGGGGAAGTCGCCCGAGCAGGCCGTGCTGCGGCACGGCGTCACCGTGACCGGCGTGATCCTCATCGCCGCCGTCGTCCTCGCGCTCGGCTTCGACCACGACCACCCGGCGAAGATGCAGGCCACGACCGACATCAGCTGGATCCCCGCACTCGACGTGCGGATCCACCTCGGCATCGACGGCATCTCCCTCCCCCTTCTGGTCCTGACCGCGCTGCTGGCCTTTCTCTGCGCGCTCTACTCCTACTTCAAGTCGCCGTCGGGCCCGTCCCCGAAGGCGTTCGTCGCACTGCTGCTCCTGCTCGAGACCGGCACCCTCGCGACCTTCGCCGTCCTCGACCTGCTGCTGTTCTTCCTCGCGTTCGAGACGGTGCTCATCCCGATGTACTTCCTCATCGCCCGCTGGGGCGGCGAGGGCCGTACCCGGGCCGCGTGGAAGTTCATCCTGTTCACGCTGCTCGGCTCCGTGGTCATGCTGCTCGGCCTGCTCCTGATCGGAATCAAGGCGGGCACGTTCGACATGGTGGCACTCGCCACTGACAACGGGCGGTCACTGACCACATCCGTGCAGGTCATCGCCGTTCTGGCGATCGGGATCGGACTCGCGGTCAAGACGCCGATGTGGCCGCTGCACAGCTGGCTGCCCGACGCCCACACCGCCGCCCCGACCGTCGGCTCGGTACTGCTGGCCGGCGTCCTGCTGAAGATGGGCACGTACGGCTTCGTCCGCATCCTGCTGCCGGTCGCGCCGGACGGCTTCCGTACCTTCGCGCCGTACCTCGCCGCCTTCGCCGTGGTCGGGATCATCTACGGTTCCCTGGCCTGCCTGGCCCTGGCCAAGCAGGGCGCGAAGGGCGACCTCAAGCGGCTCATCGCCTACTCCTCCGTCGGCCACATGGGCTTCGTCCTGCTCGGCATCGCCACCATGACCCCGACCGGCGTCAACGGCGCCCTGTTCGCCAACATCGCCCACGGCCTCATCACCGGCCTGCTCTTCTTCCTGGTCGGCGCGCTGAAGGACCGCACCGGCACCACCGACCTCGACACCCTCGCCCTCCCGTCGCCCGACCACCGCCCCGCAACGAGCGGCTCCGCCGCGCCGGCTCAATTCCAGACCGGTGCCGCCCTCTACGCCAAGGCCCCCCGCCTCGGCGGCCTGCTCGCCTTCGGCGCCGTCGCCTCGCTCGGCCTGCCGGGCCTCGCCGGATTCTGGGGCGAGATGCTGGCCCTGTTCGGCTCGTTCAGCCCGGCCGCCGGCCTCAGCCGACCCGCGTTCCTCACCTTCATGGCGATCGGCGCGTTCGGCACCCTGCTGACGGCCGCGTACATGCTGATCGTGGTCCGCCGGGTCTGCATGGGCGCCGTACCGCAGCAGGCCCCGACCACCCTCGCCGACGTGCACGGCTACGAGTTCGCGGCCTGGACCCCGCTCGTCACCCTCACCGTCCTCGCCGGACTGTGGCCCCGGGCCCTGCTCGGACTGACCGACCCGGCCGTGCAGCAGCTCCTCGCAGGAGGCACCCGATGAGCGCCCTGGCCCAGCCCCTGGCCCAGTCGCTGGTCCAGTCCGTCGACTGGCTCGCGATCGCGCCGCCCACCATCGCCGCGGTCATGGCGCTCGCGGTCCTCGTCGCCGACCTCTTCCTCCCCGAGGCGCGCAAGCCCATCCTCGGCTGGACCTCCGTGGCCGGCCTGGCCGTGGCCACACTGATGCTGCTGCCGCTCCTGGACGGCGACCGCAGCACCTTCTGCCTGCCCGCCCCCGCGCGCGCGTGCAGCTACACCGCCGACCACTTCACCCTCGTCATCCAGTTCCTCGTCCTCGGCGGCGCCCTGCTGGCGGCCCTGCTGTCGGTGACGAACCTCGGCGACGAGCGGCGGCGCATCCCGGCCGGGGAGTTCTGGTTCCTGCTGCTGTCCTCCGCGGCCGGCGCCGCCCTGCTGCCCGCCTCCCGCGACCTGGCCACCCTCGTCGTCGCCCTGGAGGTCGCCTCCCTGCCGGCCTTCGCGCTCGTCGGCATCCGGCACGGCGACAAACGGTCCTCCGAGGCGGCCCTGAAGTTCTTCCTGTCCTCGGTCACCGCCACCGCGGTCAGCCTGCTGGGCATCAGCTTCGTCTACGCCTCCACCGGCACCCTCTACCTCACCCAGGTCGCCCAGCGCATCCAGCACGTCGACGGCCAGCTGCACACCCTCGCCCAGACCGGTGTCGTCCTCACCCTGGTGGGCTTCGCCTTCAAGACCGCCGCCGTCCCCTTCCACTTCTGGGTGCCCGACACCTACGTGGGCGCGCCGCTGCCCATCGCCGCCTACCTGTCGGTCGTCGGCAAGGCCGTCGGCTTCTCCGGGCTGATCCTCGTCACCGTCGTCGCCTTCCCGTCGTACGCCGACGCCTGGGGGCCCGCGCTCGCCGCCCTGGCCGCCCTCACCATGACCGTCGGCAACGTCGGCGCCCTGCGCCAGCAGGCCACGCGCGCGTACAGCGCCGTACGACTGCTCGCCTGGTCCTCCGTCGGCCAGGCCGGCTACCTCCTCGTACCGATCGCCGCCGCCGGATACTCCAAGGACCCCCAGAAGGCGATCGGCTCCACCGTCGCCTACGCCCTCATGTACGCCGCCGTGAACCTCGGCGCGTTCGCGGTGGCCGCCCTGGTGGGACGCACGAAGTCCCTCAACCGGATCAGCGACTACCGTGGCCTCTACGCCGCCAACCCGGTCACCGCCCTGCTGCTGGCCTTCTTCCTGCTGTGCCTCGCCGGGCTGCCGCCCGGCGTCATCGGCCTGTTCGCCAAGGTCACCGTGTTCTCCGCGGCCGTCGACGCCGGCCTGGGCTGGCTCGCCGTCGTCATGGCCGTCAACGTGGCGATCGCCCTCTTCTACTACCTCCAGTGGACGGCCCTGCTGTTCCGCACACCCGAGGGCACACCCGTCCGGCACCGGCTCCCGGCCCCCCTCACCGCCGCCCTCGCCCTCACCGGCGTCCTCGGCGTGGCGCTCTCCGGCGCACCCCAGCTGGTCCTGCGCTTCGCCGCCACCGGCCTGTTCTGAGGACTCGCCACGCGCGCGTGGGGCACCCGTGGCCCCACGCGCGCGGAAGGCCGTAAGCGCACGTCACCCGTACGGCCGACGCGCGCCGCCCCCCGCACCAGGGAACTCGCGGCGGCCGCCTCGCGTTGACCAGAGCGGGAGGGTCCACTGGACCAAAGCGTTCCCCTGCAGCACGACTTGGAGGGCGTACCGTGCACCGCCGGCACAACGGGCTAAGGACCGCAGTACTCCTCGGGGGACTGTCCGCGCTCATCATCGTCATCGGCAGCTTCTTCGGCCGTACGGGACTGATCGTGGCGGTCCTGATCGCGCTGGGCACGAACGCGTACGCGTACTGGAACAGCGACAAGCTGGCGCTCCGCGCGATGCGGGCCCGCCCGGTCAGCGAGTTCGAGGCCCCCGCGCTGTACCGGATGGTCCGCGACCTCTCCACGCAGGCCCGGCAGCCCATGCCCCGCCTGTACATCTCACCGACGGAGGCGCCCAACGCCTTCGCGACCGGCCGCAACCCGCGCAACGCGGCGGTGTGCTGCACGGAGGGCATCCTGCGCCTGCTCGACGAGCGCGAACTGCGCGGCGTCATCGGCCACGAGCTGAGCCATGTCTACAACCGCGACATCCTCATCTCCTCGGTCGCCGGCGCCCTCGCCTCGGTGATCATGTTCCTGGTCAACTTCGCCTGGCTGATCCCCATCGGCCGCTCCGACGACGACGAAGGCCCCGGCCTGCTCGGCATGCTGCTGATCATGATCCTGGGCCCGCTCGCCGCCTCCCTCATCCAGCTGGCCATCAGCCGGTCCAGGGAGTACGAGGCGGACGCCTCGGGCGCCCAGCTCACCGGCGACCCGCTGGCCCTGGCCAGTGCTCTGCGCAAGCTGGAGCTCGGTACCCAGCAGCTCCCGCTGCCCCCCGAACCCCGGATCGAGACCGCGAGCCACATGATGATCGCGAACCCCTTCCGGGCGGGCCAGGGACTGGCCAGGATGTTCTCCACGCACCCGCCCATGGCGGACCGCATCTCCCGGCTCGAGAAGATGGCAGGGCGTCCACAGTGAAGATCATCCGCGACGCCATCCGGCTCATCCCGAGCGGCTTCTGACTGGCCCTCGGATACCTGCTCGCGGGCAGCGCAGCGTTCACGCGGGTCCAGGTGTCACCGGAAGCCCAGGCATTGAAGTGCTTCGAAGCCTGGATTTCAGCACTGCCGTGGCCGCCTCGACGGCATCTGCTGACTTGCTGGTTTGGCGGTGGCCACGATGACGGCGGCAATGGACGCGTTCATGCCCTCGATCCGTCGGTCGAGGTCGGCGATCCGGTCGCCCCGGGCGGCAGCGCCTCCCTCCGCCATCCCGATCCACTCGGCAGCCGGCTCCTGCGGCTTGCCGCTGTGTTCAGTGCCCGGCGAATCCGTCGTCCGACGGCACCACCTCACGCCCCAACGGCATGAGGGAGATGGGGATGAGCTTCAGGTTGGCCCATCCGAACGGGATACCGATGATCGACAGGAACAGCGGGATGCTGGTGACCAGGTGGGCCAAAGCCAGCCACCACCCCGCGAAGATCACCCAGATCACATTCCCGATGAAGGATCCAGCTCCAGCGCCCGGCCGCTCCACAGTGGTGCGGCCAAACGGCCAGAGGACAAAGCCGGCGATCCGCAGGGACGCGACGCCGAACGGGATCGTGATGATCAAGATGAAGCAGATCAGGGCAGCGATGAGGTAGCCGATCGCCATCCAGAGGCCGCAGAGGACGAGCCACAGGATGTTGAGCAGCAGGTTGAACACCTTCATGATCGGTGCCTCTCCAGGTCGGTCCGTCGGCATGCCTGCTACCACCAGTATCAGCCGATCATTCCCTCAGGCGGAACCGGAGAGGCCTTGTAGCGTGATCGGGAACGTTCGACGGCAGTCCCCTTCGCCGTGTGGCCCTTCGGGTACACCACGGTCGAGCGGCGCGACGCGGGTGCCCCCTCGTGCGTCGGCAACGTCCTGTGGCTGCTGCCGGCCGGCCGGTGGCTGACGCCGGCCCACATCACCACCGGCGTCGCCCTCTGCCTGACGACCATCGGCATCCCGTTCGGCATCGCCGACTCCAAGCTGATCCCGGTGTCCCTGTTCCCGCTGGGGCGCGAGATCGTGCCCACGGGCCAGCCGTTCGCGGCCCGCCGAGGTCCCCCGAGGCTCTGAGTACCCGTCAGGCGGCAGGTGGGAGCGGTTGGCGCCGGGTCACGCCCCCTTCCGGGGCTGCGGGCTGCCTCCGCGCCGACCGCGGCCCGCCCACCACCGTCGCACGCCGTAGGCCACCACGCCCACGGCGAGCACGCCCGCCCCCACGGCGACCGAGACCGCGGGGAGGGCGAACGCCAGCGTGGCGCAGCCCAGCAGCCCCAACGCCGGCATCACCCGTGCCCGCGGGGCCGGGCTCAGCGTCCAGGCCGAGGCGTTGGCCACGGCGTAGTAGGCCAGGACGCCGAACGAGGAGAAGCCGATCGCGCCGCGCACGTCCACCGTGGCGGCCAGTACGGCGACCACCGCGCCCACGGCCAGCTCGGCCCGGTGCGGCACCTGGAACCGCGGATGCACGGCGGCCAGCACCCGGGGGAGATGACCGTCGCGGGCCATGGCGAGCGTCGTCCGGGACACCCCCAGGATCAGCGCGAGCAGCGACCCCAGCGCCGCCACCGCGGCCCCTACCCGGACCACCGGCACGAGCCCCGGCACCCCGGCCGCGCGCACCGCGTCGGCCAGCGGTGCCGCCGCGTGCCCCAGCCGGCCGGCGCCGAGCACGCCGAGAACGGCCACCGCGACCGCCGCGTACACCACCAGGGTGATACCGAGAGCCACCGGAACGGCGCGCGGAATGGTGCGCGCCGGATCCCGCACCTCTTCGCCGAGCGTGGCGATCCGCGCGTACCCGGCGAACGCGAAGAACAGCAGGCCGGCCGCCTGGAGCACACCGCCGACCCCCGTCGTCGGCCCGGGGCCGAGCCGCCCGGCGTCCATGCGCCCGGAGGCGAGGCACGCGACCACCACCGCGGCGAGGACGGCCAGCACCACGGCCACGATCACCCGCGTGAGCCACGCCGACTTCTGGATGCCGCCGTAGTTCACGGCGGTCAGGACCACCACGGCCGCCACCGCCACCGCGTGCGCCTGCCCCGGCCACACGTACGCCCCAACGGTGAGCGCCATGGCCGCGCAGGAGGCCGTCTTGCCGACCACGAAGGCCCAGCCGGCCAGATACCCCCAGAACTCGCCCAGCCGCTCCCTGCCGTACACATACGTCCCGCCCGACGCCGGATAGCGGGCGGCCAGGCGGGCCGAGGACATGGCGTTGCAGTAGGCCACGACGGCCGCGACGGCCAGCCCCAGCAGCAGCCCACGCCCGGCGGCACGGGCGGCCGGCCCCAGGGCGGAGAACACGCCGGCCCCGAGCATCGAGCCGAGGCCGACGACCACGGCGTCCCGCACGCCCAGAGTGCGCCGCAGTGCGGTTCCGGAAGCTGTCATGCGCCGCACCCTACTGATCACCGCAACCGGCGGGTGTACTCGAGACGTCCTCTCCCTCGACACGGCACGAACACGCGCGCGACCGACAGCCGATCCTCACCGGATTCTCAAGGGCCGGCCAGTGCGGAGACAGCGCGGAAGGGCAGGTTCACGGCATGAGCATCATCGGTTGGATCATCCTGGGGCTTCTGGCCGGAGCCATCGCCAAGGTCCTGCTTCCGGGCCGCGACCCGGGCGGTTTCATCGGCACGACCCTCATCGGCATCGCGGGCGCGTTCATCGGCGGCTACATCTCGTCCCGCTGGCTGGACCACCCGATAAGCAAGCACTTCTACGACGGCGCGACCTGGGCCGCCGCGATCGGCGGCTCGCTGGTCCTGCTGATCGTCTACCGCCTCCTGTTCGGCAACTCGCGCGACTGAGGCGTGGGCGGCGGGAGGCGCCGAGGAGCGACCGAAGGGTGGGCACCGTCCGGTGCCCACCCTTTCTGCTCTGACCCGGCAAACGGCCTGCCGGCGCCTGCCGCGGTCCCCGCCGGTGCCGGACCGCGCCGTCCTACCGGTAGTTGACGAACTGCAGCGCGAAGTCGAAGTCCTTGCCCTTCAGGAGGGCGATCACGGTCTGGAGGTCGTCGCGGTTCTTGGAGGTGACCCGCAGCTCCTCGCCCTGGACCTGGGGCTTCACGCCCTTCGGGCCCTCGTCACGGATGATCTTGGCGACCTTCTTCGCGTTCTCCTGAGAGATGCCCTCCTCGATCGTCGCGAAGATCTTGTACTCCTTGCCGGAGAGCTGAGGCTCGCCCGCGTCCAGCGCCTTCAGTGAGATGCCGCGCTTGATCAGCTTGGACTGGAAGACGTCGAGGACGGCGTTCACCCGGTCCTCGGAGTTCGCCTCCATGAGGATCTTGTCGCCGGACCACGAGATCGAGGCACCCACGCCCTTGAAGTCGTAGCGCTGCGAGATCTCCTTGGAGGCCTGGTTGAGGGCGTTGTCGACCTCCTGCCGCTCGACCTTCGAGACGATGTCGAAACTGGAGTCGGCCATGTCCTGTGGCTCCTTGTATCGGGGTGCGTATCGGGTGCGTGGCGGCGGCCGCCGAACCCGGCGTGGCGCCGGGCCGCATCCGCACCAGCCTAGCCACCCCGGGACCCGAGAGGTGGAGATCAATCGGGTGGCGAAGCACCCCCACGCATCGGGTATTGTTTACGTCGTTGCCACAGAGCGCCGCCAAGAAGCGGTTCGAAGGGCAGCGACCCCGGCGGTGTGCCCGAGCGGCCAAAGGGAGCAGACTGTAAATCTGCCGGCTCAGCCTTCCCAGGTTCGAATCCTGGCGCCGCCACACTGGGGAAGACCCCCTCCGACCAGCCATCACGGCAGGTGGGAGGGGGTTTCTCGTTGCTTATCCCCGTTCGATTCGTCGCGGACGGGACGCGGACGTGTCTCACCTGATACCGCGTGCATCCCACTTTCGATCAGTGTGTGTCCCCCAGGTGTCCCCCGGGGGAGAGCATGATCACTCCGGCTCGTTCCACTCCCGGAGAGCCGCGTCGATCCGGCTGTTGGCCCGCTCTCGGGTCTGGTCAAGTACCTTGGCGTACACCTTGTGCAGCACTGCGATGCTGTGGCCGGCGCGGCGGGCGCACTCCATCGCGTCCACGCCGGAACTGAGCCAGAACGACACTCCAGCGTGCCGAAGGTCGTGGGGGCGGCAGGCCAGCAGCGAGGCTGTCTCTGCCTCGCTCAGCACGTCCCGGCGGGCCTTTGCCCACACCTCCCCATAGCCGGTCTCCTGTAGTAAGCCGTTGCGGTTCGTCCGGAAGAGTCGGCCGTCAGGCGCCGTCCCCTGCGCTGCGATGTGCTGCCGCAGCATGCGGACGAAGTGCGGAGGGATGGGCACCGGTCGGGAATCCTTCTCAGCGCGGGCCTTGAGGTGGCGCATCTCGTGAGCCGTCCCGTCGTTCGTCCAGCTCCGCCCGGCGCGGACGATGCCCTGCCGCAGGGTGAGCATGCCCCATCCCGTTTCCGGGGAGTGGCATTGATCCGCGCGCAGTCCGGCGGCTTCGGCCGGCCGCATGGCCGCGTAGTACAGGCAGCCGAAGAACGCCTCCAGATGCCGCCCGCGCGGGCACCCTGATTGGGTCTGGTGTGTGAGCCGGCTTTGCTCGCACTCCACGGATCGGGGAGACGAGCCATCCCTCACGCCGTGGGTTGGGACAGCACCTATGGCGTCAGTCACCATTGGTCAGGTGAAGCAACAACGGCGCGACTGTGTCAAGAGCAGCAGTGGATTGGTTCCAGTAGGTTCTCGCGGCGGCTAGGTCGTTGGCCTCGCGTGCCGCTAGGCCTAGGAAGTTCAATGCATCCGTGTCCTCCTCGTGGGCAGCGAGTGATTCCCGAGCCTTCGCTCGGGTAGCGTCGTGCGTGCTCAGCAGGGCGGCACAGTGGGCTGCAATGACGAACCCACTAGCCTCGACATCATCCAATAGTGCTCGGGCTTCGTCCTTATGACCATCGAGGGCTTCCAGCGCCGCAAGCGCGAAGCGTGCTGCAGCGATCGACTGGCGGGAGCCTCCCGGGCTCTCCAGGGCCCGGCGCCATGCATCTACAGCACCTGCTTTGTCACCCTGTCGTGACCGCAGGTCTCCAATATTGGCTATGGCATCGGTGCTGCCGGCCTCGATGGCCTTGCGGTACCACTCCTCTGCGGCGTCCAGGTCCGGCGGATCAAACTGGTTGGCGAAAAGAAGGCCGAGGTCACGCATCGCGTCGGTGTTGCCGGCCTCGATGGCCTTGCGGTACCACTCCTGTGCTGCGTCCAGGTCCGGCGGATTCTGGGTGGCGAAAAGAAGGCCGAGGCCACACATCGCCTCGGTGTTGCCGGCCTCGATGGCTTTGCGGTACCACTCTTGTGCCGCGTTCAGGTCCGGCGGATCAAGCTGGTTGGCGAAAAGAAGGCCGAGGTCACACATCGCCTCGGTGTTGCCGGCCTCGATGGCCTTGCGGTACCACTCCTGTGCTGCGTCCAGGTCCGGCTGATTCTGGGTGGCGAACAGAATGCCGAGGTCACGCATGCACTCGGTGTTGCCGGCCCCGATGGCTTTGCGGAACCACTCCTGTGCTGCGTCCAGGTCCGGCGGATTCAGGGTGGCGAACAGAATGCCGAGGTCACGCATGCACTCGGTGTTGCCGGCCTCGATGGCTTTGCGGTACCACTCTTGTGCTGCGTTCAGGTCCGGCGGATCAAGTTGGTTGGCGAAAAGAAGGCCGAGGTCACGCATGCACTCGGTGTTGCCGGCCTCGATGGCTTTGCGGTACCACTCCTGTGCTGCGTTCAGGTCCGGCGGATCAAGC
>NZ_JBHVUH010000001.1:179784-180207 GCF_042884245.1 Streptomyces sp. NPDC058145
ACGCCGAGGTCACGCATGCACTCGGTGTTGCCGGCCTCGATGGCTTTGCGGTACCACTCCTGTGCTGCGTTCAGGTCCGGCGGATCAAGCTGGTTGGCGAACACAATGCCGAGGTCACGCATGCACTCGGTGTTGCCGGCCTCGATGGCTTTGCGGTACCACTCCTGTGCTGCGTCCAGGTCCGGCGGATTCTGCTTGGCGAACAGAATGCCGAGGCCACGCATCGCGTCGGTGTTGCCGGCCTCGATGGCCTTGCGGTACCACTCCTGTGCAGCGTCCAGGTCCGGCGGATCAAGTTGGTTGGCGAAAAGAAGGCCGAGGTCACGCATGCACTCGGTGTTGCCGGCCTCGATGGCTTTGCGGAACCACTCCTGTGCAGCGTCCAGGTCCGGCGGATCAAGCTGGTTGGCGAACACAATGCCG
>NZ_JBHVUH010000001.1:180304-191645 GCF_042884245.1 Streptomyces sp. NPDC058145
ACGAGGTCACGCATGCACTCGGTGTTGCCGGCCTCGATGGCTTTGCGGAACCACTCCTGTGCTGCGTTCAGGTCCGGCGGATCAAGCCGGTCGGCGAAAAGAAGGCCGAGGTCACGCATGCACTCGGTGTTGCCGGCCTCGATGGCTTTGCGGAACCACTCCTGTGCTGCGTTCAGGTCCGGCGGATCAAGCCGGTCGGCGAATAGAAGGCCGAGGGTGCGCATGGCTGAGGCGTTACCGAGATAAGCGGCTCGTTCGAGCCAACGTTGGCCAGCCTCGAGATCTGGCGGCGAGGTCTCGTTGACGTATAGCCAGCCGAGGTTGCGCATGGAATGTGCGTTCCCGGCGCCGGCAGCAATGGTAAGAGCCTTGCGGGCGATGTCGGGCTTTCCGCGGTAGTAGGCGGAAGTGCCTATCAGGTTGGCGGTGGCCTCGTCGGCGTGGGCGAGGCTCCGCGTCCAGAATGCGTCGGGGATCGGACGGCCGCCTCCGGCCTGCCCGTCGTCGTGCGCAACCAGGTAGGGGTAGGCGGTGTAGTGCCACGTGGTGTCGTCCCGTCGGTGGACGGCGAGCGCGGCGAGCTGCCCCGTCGTGCGCCCGTCGGAGTCTGTGGGCGGGGTCCGTGCCTGCTTGATGACGGAGGAAATTTCCGTGTTGCCGGGATTGAGGTATGCGGCGATGGTTAATAGGCGCTCCCTGGCAAGATCCCTGAGGAGGGGTTCCTCAATGGGCTGTTCAAGGGTGATGCGCTGCCAGTCAATCGCTGTCTGAAGCACGGCGCGTAGCAGGGGAGGAGCGTCTGTGTACTGGCGAAGCAGTGCCGGCGCGCCAGCCAGCTGCTCGGCAAGCCCGTACTTCGTGAGATCCAGGGCTGGGTAGATGGAGCGCGCGGCGGTCTGCTCGTCAAGGTCCGCGCTCGTTGGCTCCAGCGTGATGGTGGTAGGCGCAGCGTCATCAAGTAGCTGGCGAGTACCGGGAGCCAGATCGATGTGCTCGTTCAAGCGCGCTCGCTCTTCCTGGCGAAGCGTTGCAAGCACGATCGTGTCCCCTGGTCGGGAAGTCAGTGCCTCAAGCCGGGCTGGCGTCAATGCCTTGTCGCCGACTAGGTAGCGCTGAAGATCGTCGAGCCACACCACCAGTGGCCAGCTGCTGTCTATGATCCGGGGATGCGCTATCAGGTCCGCGAATCGAGCGGGGTCCGGCTTTGCGAGGCCGGCCTGTGGCCACACTGCACGGAGGCCTTCGAACGCGGTGCGGGTCTTGCCTGCCTTCGATGGCCCGACCAAAAGCACCATGCGGCCAGGAACGCCAAGGGCCTCACGAATACGGTTGTCGACGTCATGAGCGGTACGCGGTAGGTAAGGGTCCTTGTGACCGTGTCGGTGACGGTCTCCGTACTCTGTTGGGTCAGCACCCAGTTGGTAGGGCGTTAGGTCAGCGACAATCGGCAGGTCGTTGTCTGCGCCGAGCTGGTCTACCAGACCGGTCAATTCTTGTACCGCCCCGGCGGCCACTGGTAGCTCATTCACTCCGGGCAGGCCGAGTGCGCTCGCAATTTGGCGGGCGCGTCGAGCGGTTGAACGGGCGATCCTATCGATGGGGACCACGATGAGCGGGTTGTTGCCGAGGTGCGGACGGTGCTGGACGACGTGACCGAGCGCGTGCCCCTCGTGGAAGACGAGTGCCCCGGATAGTCCGCCCCATGGCGACCCTTCCACAGTCTGCTGGGGAGGCCCTTGTGGCGCTGGTTGCATCTCCCCGAGCTTTTCGTCACGCACCACAAGATGGTTCGCTGCCGCTCCTGCTCCTTCGGCCTGGCGGATGAAGCCGTGGAACTCGGCCGCTACGACAAACCCATCCGGTTCTAGTGCGTACATCGGGTATCCCATTGCGACGCAGTCCACAAGCTCACCCGACTGGCTGCGATCGACACGTGCAAACGGTGGGGGTGTCCAGCTAGCGCCCGCCCATGGCGGCTCACTCAGGTTAAGAAGCGCTACGTCCAGACCCCAGGATCCGTATGCTTTCGCGTGGCTGCGGGATGCTATGTAGTCCGTGACAAGCGCAGCCTGCCATTCATTGTCCGCCCAGCGCCGCACCATAAGCGGCACTCGGAGCCTCGTGGTTGGATCTTCGGCAGTACAGTGCCAGGCCGTCAGTACTTTGGTCGCTGTGATGAGGAACCCTGACCCCCATCGGCGTCTGCCGTCAGGCAATTGGGCGATCACAGCAACGACTCGCTCTAAGGGCACCCGATTAAAGGCCACCTCTGCACCCCCGTTGCGTGTCGAGGCTTAGTTCTCATCCTCAGGGTCGGAATCCGCATCCGGTACACCCTGGTGAGCCGAACCCTCCTGAAGGGCGGTCGATGCTGGCACGACACCCGACACTAGCCAATCCGCCGAATACTCCCCCTCAGATGGATTCCACCATTGCGGAGTCAACGTCAAATTGACCTTCTGTGTTTTCGCCGAATCGATGGAAGCCCCGGCCTCCACTACCTTCCACCCAATCTTGCCGTTTACATCCTTCGTCACGACCAGTTGAAGCTCCAGGTCCACCGGGCTGACCTGGAACCGCATCCATGAGCCCTCCCCCTCCCCCTTGGCCTCGGTCAACTCCGCACGAAGCGCCCTGATGGCTTCACCCAGTCCAATTTCGCTCACCACGCCGTTGCACCCAATCTCAGGCTCGAACGTTTTATCGACAGCGATGGTTGCCAGTACTCCGGCCCCTCACCCCAGTATCGACCAACACAAGCTGCCTGGGGAGCTTTTCCGACGATCGCCATGGCTCCCCGACTGGTGACCGCTCGAACACCTTCGGTGCAGGTAGCGGCTTGGGTTCCAGCACGTAGGAGGTACGCAAGCTCACCATTGCGACTATCTGTTCCGACGTGGGCACGATCGCAGGAGCACGGGACGGCCGCGGGAGATCGGCGTCACGACGGCGCGTGCCAACGGCGCACGAGGCGAGGCGCGACTGGGCCAAGATTGAATTCCCCAGATGCCCCCGGCAGTAGGCGGTACATGGATAGCCGCAGGTCGTAGAGGGTGGACTGGGCCCGCTGTAAATCTGCCGGCTCAGCCTTCCCAGGTTCGAATCCTGGCGCCGCCACACTGAGCGTTTTCAGCGTGGCCACTGATCGGGTGACGCCGGTGAGGTCGAGGTGAGGGCCACAACGCACAAAGCCCCCGTGCCGTTGGGGAGGTGTTCGAAGTCTCAACCCATCGGCACAGGAGCCCTGTTGGTTCCCTATCCTGCCGCACTCGACCTCCCGCATGCCCTCGTCGAGTGGGTCACGATGCTCATCGTCTCCCGTGAGGGTGACCGACGGTGCAAACTCCCGCCGCACCAGCGGGCGCTCGTCGCTCTGGTGTACCTGCGCCGCCACGACACTCTTACCCGGCTCGCGTCCGGCTTCGGTATATCCGTCGGCACCGCCCACGCGTATGTCACCGCCGTGACCGCCCTGCTCGCCGAACGGGCCCCGGGCCTGCTCAAGACTCTGCGCGAGCATGATCCGGAGTTCGTCCTGCTGGACGGGACCCTCGCCGAGTGCGTCCGCGTCGGCGACAGCCGAGCCGACTACTCGGCCAAGCACCGTCGGCACGGCGTGAACGTCCAGGTCGTCACCGACCCCGCCGGTGAGGTCCTGTGGATCTCGCCCGCGCTGCCGGGCCGCACCCACGACCTGACCGCGGCCCGCACCCACCGCATCATCCGGATCTGCGAACGCCAGGGCGTCCCGATCCTCGCCGACCGCGCCTACCAAGGCGCTGGCCCCTGGGTCACCACCGGACTCAAACGGCCACCAGGGGGTGAACTCACCCACACCCAGCGCACCGTCAACCGGGCCCTGGCCGCGGCGAGAGCACCAGTCGAACGCGGCATGGCACAGCTGAAGTCCTGGCAGATCTTCCGCAGGTCCCGGATCAGCCCCAACCGCATGACCGTCCTAACCCAAGCTGTCCTCACCCTGGAGAGGTAACGCTGAAAACGCTCACTGAGGGAAACCCCCTCTGACCAGCCCATTGGGCAGGTCGGAGGGGGTTTCTTCGTTTTCTGCGATGGCGCGGGTGCCGATTCCGCCCGCACGACCGATGAGTTCCGCTCGCCGCCTCGCCGCCTCGCCGCCTCGCCGCCTCGCCGCCTCGTCTGCATGCCGGGAACGTCTCGCGCCGGCTGCGGGAGGCCCGATGAAGGAGGCCCGGCGTGACGATCCGGCGGATGGAGAACGTCGTCGTCGACGACCTTGACGCCGTCATTTCGTTCGTCGTCGAACTCGGCATGGAGCTGGAGGGCAAGGGACCACTCGAAGGGCACTCGGCCGAGCGTGCCATCGGGCTCGACGACGTCCGGCAGGACATCGCCATGCTGCGGACTCCGGACGGACACGGGCGGGTCGAACTGGCGAAGTTCCACAGGCCGAAGGCCGCCGAAGCGGAGCCGAGAGACGCGCCGGCCAACGCGCTGGGCATCCGCCGCATCATGTTCGCCGTCGACGACATCGAGGACGTCGTCGCCCGCCTGCGGGCACACGGCGCCGAACTCGTCGGCGAGATCGGGCGGTACGAGGACATGTACCGGCTCTGTTACGTCCGCGGGCCCGAGGGCATCGTCATCGGACTGTCCGAGGAGCTCGGCTGAAGGCCGCCCGACTCGGCCTTCCCGGCATCGCGCTCGGCGCGCCACCCGGCAACGTCCGTCACGCCCTCGGGCCGCGAGTGCCCCAGTGCCTGTCGGCGGTTACCGGTCCGGCACGGCGGCGCCGGGCAGGGGAGAGGGCCGCTTCGGCTCCTGCGGTGCCGGTGGGGCAGCGGGCACACTGGCCGCATGGCATCCCGTCGCAGAACCTGTCCCGTGTGCCGCCGTGAGATCGCCGTCGTCGCGGGTCGCTTCGCGCGGCACGACCCGCCCGGGGCGCGGGAGAACGGGGGACTCCTCTCCTGCTCCGGGTCGCGGCGGCAGGCACAACTCGGAGCGGTCCAGCCGGCGTTGGACGGGTACGCCGTACCGGACTTCCCCGGGCAGCTGCCTCTCTTCTGACCGGTGAACGGCCGTTGCGCCTCCGACCGGTGAACGGCCGTTGCTCTTCTGACCGGTGAACGGCCGGCCGGCGGTCTCAGTTCCCCGCGACCGACTTCACGGCCACCGACACCGGCGTCGAGCCGCCGATCAGCTCCAACGTCAGACCGGCCGTCGCCGAGGTGTCCACCAGCTCCGCCAGAACGGCCGCCACGTCGTCCCGCGGGACCGGGCCGCGGCCGGTGTGGGCCTCCAGCCGGACCAGACCGGTGCCCGGTTCGTCGGTCAGCGCGCCGGGGCGCAGGATCGTCCAGTCGAGGGCCTCCTGCCGGGTGACGTACGCGTCGGCCTCACCCTTGGCGCGCAGGTACACGTCGAAGACGTCGTCGCCCTGGTGGGCGGGATCCGCGCCCATCGAGGAGACCACCACGAAACGGCGCACACGCGCGCGTACGGCCGCGTCCGCGAACAGCACCGCCGCGCCTCTGTCCACCGTGTCCTTGCGGCCCGTGCCGCTGCCCGGGCCCGCGCCCGCCGCGAAGACCGCCGCGTCCGCGCCCTGCAGATGTGCCGCGACCTCCTCCACCGAGGCGGACTCCAGGTCGAGCAGGACCGGTTCGGCGCCCGCCGCCCGCAGGTCGTCGCCCTGCTCCGCCTTACGGATGATCCCCGCGACCTCGTCCCCGCGCGCGGCGAGCACCCGCTCCAGCCGCAGCGCGATCTGACCATGACCACCAGCGATGACAATGCGCATGATTCCGACCGTACGCCCGAAGGAGCCCGTGCGCCGCATGGGTTGGGGGGGGAGAGCGCCGCCCCCCCCGTTCACTCCGGGTGCGCGTCGGGCTCCCGCGCGACAGCGGGCACGCTCACGACAGCTCCCCCCGCCCCTGCCGGGGCAGGCCCAGCTCGGCCGCCACCGCCGAGTTGCAGTACTCGCGGACCGCGCTCGTGCGGGCCACCACCCGGCCGCGGTGCACCACGATCCGGCTGTAGGCGAGGGAGAGGGCGCCGGACAGATGATCGCCGCGTACGGCCAGCAGTTCGGCGGGGAAGCCGGCCTCGACGCGTACCTCGGGCAGGCCCAGGGCCTCCCGGGCCGCGGCGCTGACCGCCTCGTAGGCGTCCTCGGGGCGCAGGCCGTGCGCGGAGGCGAGGAGATAGGCGGCCTCCAGGGGGTCGCCCCGGCCGACGGGGTTGGCGACGTCCCGGAGGGCGCCGCTGCCGGCCGCCACCCGGACCCCGGCCGCGCGCAGCAGCCGTACCGGCGCCGCGCCCCGCCGGTCCGCCGCGCCGCAGCCGCCCTGGGGGAGGCACACCACCGTCACACCGGCCGCCGCGAGCTGCTCGGCCAGCCGGGAGGCCGCCTCGGCCGGCAGGCGCGCGAGACCGGCGCACGGGCCGACCGTCACGCCGGGGCGCAGACCGCCCGCCATGGCCGCGAGCCGGGAGAGCCGAGCCGGGTCGGTGGCGTCCGTGTGCAGGTCCACCGGGCAGCCTTGCTCGGCGGCCACCTCCAGGACGGCCTCCACATAGCCCGTGGGATCCGGGTCCGTGTCCGGGCAGCCGCCCACCACCGACGCGCCCATCTTCACCGCGTCCCGGAGCATCGCGAGTCCCTCGGCCCCCGCCACCCCGGTGAGCAGGCGCGGCATCGCCACCGTGGTCAGCTCCGCGAGGCCCCGCAGCGAACGTCGGGCCTGCAGCACGGCGCCGAGCGCGCCCAGGCCCTGGACGTCGCCCACGCGTACGTGCGCGCGTGCCGCCGTCGCGCCGTGGCCGAGCTGGAGCAGGGCCGCCTCCGTGGCCCGGCGCTGGACGTCCTCGGGGGCGTACGAGACCGGTCCGGGGTGCTCGGCGGACAGCGCGGTGTCGCCGTGGGCGTGCGGCTCGGCCGGGGCCGGCAGGAGCAGATAGCCGTTGAGGTCCACGCGGGAGGTGCCCGGCCTGGGCGGGCCCGGCGTCAGGCTGCCGGCCGTGCCGACGGCCTCGATGCGCCCGCCGCCCAGCCGTACGTCCACGGTCCGGCCGTCGGTGAGCCGCGCCCCGCACAGCAGCACCACGGCCTGGTCGGGCCGCCCGGAGGGTCCCGACTGGTTCGACGGCCAAGGGGGCGGCTGCGGCTGGCTGTCGGGCATCGGACTCCAGGGTTCGGGCCGGGGGCTCGGGGCAGGTCCGCGTGAGCGGGGCCCGGGGCATGCACCGGACCCAAGATCACGCAGAGTGAGTCGAGCCTAGGGTGGCGAACCCTGTGGGGCGCGGAGGAGCGCAATAGTCGTACCGGCGTGGCCCGTCCATGGCGGGACGTCCGTCACCCGCAGCGACGGGCGACCCTTCGCACGTGCTCGTGTCCGCGCCGAAGCACGCGCGTGCTCGCACCGGAGGGGGCTGCGGAGGCTGCCGGGAGGGCCCGGAACCGCCCGGGAAGAGGAGCGCGGCGGGCGTCCGAATACGGATTTGGGCGAACGGCGGCGGACCGTGTAATGTCTTCATCGCTCGCCCCAATAGCTCAGTCGGCAGAGCGTCTCCATGGTAAGGAGAAGGTCAACGGTTCGATTCCGTTTTGGGGCTCTGGTGTGAGAGGTTCCCGTCGAAAGGCGGGTCCGATCGCATCATAGCGGTGTAGCTCAGTCGGTAGAGCAAGCGGCTCATAATCGCTGTGTCACCGGTTCAAGTCCGGTCACCGCTACTGACAGTAGCCGATTGCGGGGTCGGTCCTTCGATCGGCTACTCTTTCTTGCGTTGAACAAGTCCATCCGTTCGTCTTAGGAGCACTCACGTGGCTGCCACCGACGTCCGCCCGAAGATCACGCTGGCCTGCGTGGAGTGCAAGGAGCGGAACTACATCACGAAGAAGAACCGGCGTAACAACCCGGATCGTCTTGAGATGAAGAAGCACTGCCCGCGTTGCAAGGCGCACACCGCGCACCGCGAAACGCGATAAATCAGGCTCGTACGTGAGGCCGCCCCCGCAAGCTGGGGGGCGGCCTCACGTCGTTTCACCGGCTGCTGAGACCAGACACGCTGCTTGAGACCAGGAGGTGCCGGGCCAATGGCGCTCGACCAGTCCTTCGTGGGGCGGACCTACCCGCCCACCCCGCCCTACGAGGTGGGACGGGAGAAGATCCGCGAGTTCGCCGAGGCGGTCGGGGAGACCAATCCGGCGTACACGGACCCGGAGGCCGCCAAGGCGTTCGGTCACCCGGACGTGATCGCCCCGCCGACCTTCGTGTTCTCCATCACCTTCCGGGCCGCCGGACTGGTGATCGAGGACCCGCAGCTCGGGCTCGACTACAGCCGCGTGGTGCACGGCGACCAGAAGTTCGCCTACGTCCGCCCGGTGCGGGCCGGTGACCGGCTCACGGTGACGTCCACCATCGAGGGCATCAAGTCGCTCGCGGGCAACGACATCCTGGACATCCGCGGCGAGGTGCACGACGAGGCCGGCGAGCACGTGGTGACCGCCTGGACCAAGCTCGTGGCCCGTGCGGCCGAGGAGGCGTGAGGCAACCGATGACGGCGAAGATCGCGTACGACGACGTCGAGGTCGGCACCGAACTGCCGGCCCAGACCTTCCCCGTGACCCGCGCCACACTGGTGCGGTACGCGGGTGCCTCCGGGGACTTCAACCCGATCCACTGGAACGAGAAGTTCGCCAAGGAGGTGGGGCTGCCGGACGTCATCGCGCACGGCATGTTCACCATGGCCGAGGCGATCCGCGTGGTCACCGACTGGACCGGTGACCCGGGCGCGGTCGTGGAGTACGGCGTCCGCTTCACCAGGCCGGTGGTCGTGCCGAACGACGACGAGGGCGCGGTGATCGAGGTCGGCGCCAAGGTCGCGGCCAAGCTCGACGACCGGACGGTGCGCGTGGACCTGACGGCGACGAGCGGTGGCCAGAAGGTGCTGGGCATGTCCCGTGCGGTCGTGCGGCTGGCCTGAGGGCTCCGGCTGCTGGAGCGAGGGGCGTCCACCACGGGTGGGCGCCCCTCGCCCGTACCTGGGCCCGGGGGCACCCCTTGACCAAGTTAGTGATTGAGTACTAACTTCCTCTCCATGCCCAGGATGAGTGCGGAAGAGCGGCGCGAGAGCGTCATTGGCGCGGCGATCTCCGAGTTCGCGCGGAAGGGGTACTACGGCACCTCCACCGAGGCGATCGCCAAGCGGGTGGGTGTCTCGCAGCCGTACCTCTTCCGGCTCTTCGAGGGCAAGAAGGCCATCTTCGTCGCCGCCTCGCTGCGGTGCGTGGAGGACATCTGCCGGGTCTTCGCGGAGGCGGCCGAGGGGCTGGAGGGCGAGGAGGCCCTGCATGCCATGGCCGGCGCCTACGTACACCTGATCACGGAGCAGCCCGAGAAGCTCCAGATGCAGATGCAGACGTACATCACGGTGGCCGCCGCGGAGGCGGAGGGGGAGCACGGGTTCGGTGAGGCCGTACGGGCCGCCTGGATGCGGCTCTGGGACACCGTCCATCTGCCGCTCGGCGCGGACGACGGCGAGACCACGACCTTCATGGCGTACGGGATGCTCATCAACACCCTTGCCGCCATGGGGTTCCCGCCCGAGCACCGGGTCTGGCAGGCGATGTACCCGTCGTCCCGGATCACCGGCCGGCTCCAGCAGTAGGCGGAACGGGAGGCGGAACCCGCCTCTTTCATGGGCACAGAAGTTAGTCAGCAATTACTAATCAGTGCTGGAACACCCTCTGGGGGAGAGATGTCACAGCAGACCGCACGTCGCGGGGGCGCCGCCTGGGCCCTCGTCATCACCAGCATCGCCGGGTTCATGGCGGCCCTCGACAACCTCGTCGTCACCACCGCGCTGCCTTCCATCCGCGAGGACCTCGGCGGCGCGCTGGACGACCTGGAATGGACGGTCAGCGCCTACACGCTCACCTTCGCCGTCCTGCTGATGTCGGGTGCCGCGCTCGGCGACCGCTTCGGGCGCCGCCGGCTCTTCCTCGCCGGACTCACCGTCTTCACCGGCGCCTCCGCCGCCGCGGCCATGGCTCCCGGCATCGGCTCCCTCATCGCCGCCCGCGCCGTCCAGGGCGTCGGCGCGGCCGTGCTGATGCCGCTCACCCTCACCCTGCTCACCGCAGCCGTGCCCGCCGCCAAGCGCGGCATGGCGTACGGCATCTGGGGCGCCGTCAACGGCCTCGCGGTCGCCTCCGGGCCGCTCATCGGGGGCAGCCTCACCGAACACATCTCCTGGCACTGGATCTTCTGGCTGAACGTCCCGCTCGGCGTGGCCCTGCTGCCGCTCGCCCGACTGCGCCTCGCCGAGTCGTACGGCACCGGCGCCCGGCTCGACCTGCCCGGCACCCTGCTCGCCAGCGGCGGCCTCTTCGGAATCGTGTACGGCCTGGTCCGGGGACCCGCCGACGGCTGGACCGGCTCCCTGGTGCTGACCGCCCTGTTCGCCGGGAGCGCGCTGCTGGTGGGCTTCGTCCTCTACAGCACCCGCGCCACCAACCCGATGCTGCCGATGCGGCTGTTCCGCTCCCGTGCCTTCTCCGGGATCAACGCGGCCAGCCTGCTGATGTTCGTCGGGATGTTCGGCTCGATCTTCCTGCTCAGCCAGTACATGCAGGGCGTGCTCGGCTACTCGCCCACCGAGGCGGGGCTGCGGATGCTGCCGTGGACCGGTATGCCGATGCTCGTGGCGCCCGTGGCGGGCATCCTCTCCGACCGCGTCGGTGGCCGCCCGGTCGTCGCCACCGGCCTGTTTCTGCAGGCGGTGGGCCTCGGCTACATGGCCTCCGTGGTCTCCGCCGACGTCTCCTACGCGGCCCAGCTGCCCGGTCTGGTGATCAGCGGCATCGGCATGGCGCTGTACTTCGCCCCGGCCGCCAACCTGGTGATGTCCAGCGTCCGTCCGCAGGAGCAGGGCATCGCCTCCGGCGCCAACAACGCGCTGCGCGAGGTGGGCGGCGCGCTCGGCATCGCCATCATGTCGTCGATCTTCGCCGCCCAGGGTGGTTACGCCAGCGCCCAGAACTTCGTGGACGGTCTGCGGCCCGCCCTGGTCACCGGCTCCGCGGTGGTCGCCGTCGCCGGCCTGGCCGCCCTGCTCATCCCGGGCCGACGGCGGACGCCGAGCACCGAGCCGGCCACCGGGCAGGAGTCCGCACCGGCCGCCGAAGCCCTCTCCGTCTGACACCCAACGGCATCCGCACGCGCGCGTGGACCCTTCGAGGCCCACGCGCGTGTGGCGTGCGCGGCTCGGCCGGTCAGTGGGGTGTCAGGGTGCGGTCAGCGGGGCCTGGCACTGTTGTGCATGTGAACGGCGCGGGGGACCGGGTCGGGAGCGA
>NZ_JBHVUH010000001.1:191744-288868 GCF_042884245.1 Streptomyces sp. NPDC058145
AGGAGAGGTGCCCGGAGTGGTTTATCGGGGACCGAGAGCATGTCTTGAGGTCGGGCCTTACGGGGTCCGCGCAGGTTCGAATCCTGCCCTCTCCGCCTGACGATCAATGGCATCGGCACGCGCGCGTGGACCTTTCGGGGCCGCGCGCGTGTTGTGGTGTGCGGGGTGTGTGGTGCGGGCCTGTCAGTGGGGTGTCAGGGTGCGGTCAGGGGGGCCTGGCACTGTTGTGCATGTGAACGGCGCGGGGGACCGGGTCGGGAGCGAGGAGAGGTGCCCGGAGTGGTTTATCGGGGACCGAGAGCATGTCTTGAGGTCGGGCCTTACGGGGTCCGCGCAGGTTCGAATCCTGCCCTCTCCGCTCGCAGGCAACGCCGGCGCCGCCGGGCCGCCGGCGCCGTCTCGTAGTCTTGGGCCCGTGCAGGAACTCCACGACGCCCCCCTCGCCCCGCTGACCACCTTCCGGCTGGGCGGCCCCGCGGCCCGGCTGGTCACCGCCACCACCGACGCGGAGGTGATCGACGCCGTCCGCCGGGCTGACGACACCGGGACACCGCTGCTGATCATCGGCGGCGGGTCGAACCTGGTCATCGGCGACAAGGGCTTCGACGGCACCGCCCTGCGCATCGCCACGCGCGGCGTCGAGCTGCGCGGCACCACGCTGGAGCTGGCGGCCGGCGAGGTCTGGACGGACGCCGTCGCCCGCAGCGTCGAGGCCGGGCTCGCCGGGATCGAGTGCCTGGCCGGGATCCCGGGCTCCGCGGGCGCCACCCCGATCCAGAACGTGGGCGCCTACGGCCAGGAGGTCTCCTCGACGGTCACAGAGGTGATCGCCTACGACCGCCGGGCCGGCGAGACGGTCACGCTGACGAACGAGGAGTGCGCCTTCTCCTACCGGCACAGCCGCTTCAAGGCCGACCCCGAGCGCTACGTCGTGCTGCGGGTCCGCTTCGAGCTGGAGAACGCGGGCGGCCTGTCGGCGCCCGTCAGGTACGCCGAGGCGGCCCGCGCGCTCGGTGCCGCGCCTGGCGACAGGGTGCCGCTCGCCACGGCCCGCGAGACCGTGCTGAAGCTGCGCGCCGGGAAGGGCATGGTGCTCGACCCCGAGGACCACGACACCTGGTCCGCCGGATCCTTCTTCACCAACCCGATCCTCACCGAGGAGCAGTTCGCCGCCTTCCACGCGCGCGTGCGGGAACGGCTCGGCGAGGGCGCCGAGCCGCCCGCGTACCCGGCCGGGGAGGGCCGCACCAAGACCTCGGCGGCGTGGCTGATCGACAAGGCCGGCTTCACCAAGGGCTACGGCACCGGTCCCGCCCGCATCTCCACCAAGCACACGCTCGCCCTCACCAACCGGGGCGGCGCCACCACCGAGGACCTGCTTGCCCTGGCCCGCGAGGTCGTCGCCGGAGTCCGCGAGGCCTTCGGGGTCACCCTGGTCAACGAGCCCGTGACCGTCGGTGTGAGCCTGTGACGGCGTGAGGTTGGCGCTGCGCGAGTTCCGGCCCGGACGGGCCCGTACGGGCGCCGCGGCGTCCAGCCCTGGCCGCCCTGCGGCACACCTCACTGCGCGCTCCGGAGCCGTGCGGCCTGCTCACCGGTGATCACGACGGGCTGAACCGGCTGGCCAGCCTGTTCGCCTTCGCCGCCCGAGCGCGCCACGCCATCGTCCACGTCCCGCCGCGCGACACCGCCACCGCCCACCACGGAGGCAGCGGCGAGCCGGTCGACCTGGTGCTCGTCCACCACAGTCACGAGCTGCGGCCCAGCGCCTGGCCCGAGCTGCGCCGCGGGCTCGTCCGGGGCGCCCCGCCGACCGTCCGGACCGACGAGGCGCGCGCACCGCGCGACGCGGCCGACCGGGAGCGGCGCAGGCACCGCGCCGACTGCCGCGAGGAACTGCGGCAGAGCTGCGGCACACCACCCACGCCCGGACGCTCTTCCTCACCGGCAGCCGGGGCGTCTTCGCCGACACGGCGATGTACTGCGCGTACGCGGCGGGCAGGGGCCCGCGGCAGAAGGGCGTCGTCAAAGGCGAATCCGCCCTCATGGACTGCGTCCGGGGCCTGGCGGGCGAGCCCCCGGCGACCAGCACGGCCCCGAGGCGTTGATCTGCTTCCAGGCTTGTCCGCCGTACGCGAATTTCAGGCGGCCGGGCGGGTCAGCCAGTCGTCCACGCCGGACAGCAGCCGGGCCCTGACGTCGTCCGGGGCGGCCGAACCGCGGATGGACTGGCGGGCCAGCTCGGCGAGTTCCGCGTCCGTGAAGCCGTGGTGCTCGCGGGCGATGCCGTACTGGGCCGCGAGGCGGGAACCGAAGAGCAGCGGGTCGTCGGCGCCCAGGGCCAGCGGGACGCCCGCCTCGAAGAGGGTCCGCAGGGGGACGTCCTCGGGCTTCTCGTAGACGCCGAGCGCGACGTTCGAGGCCGGGCACACCTCGCAGGTGATGCCCCGGTCCGCGAGCCGCTTCAGCAGCCGCGGGTCCTCCGCGGCGCGCACGCCGTGCCCGATCCGGGAGGCGTACAGATCGTCCAGGCAGTCGCGCACCGACGCCGGACCGGTCAGCTCGCCGCCGTGCGGGGCCGCCAGCAGGCCGCCCTCACGCGCGATGTGGAAGGCACGGTCGAAGTCCCGCGCCATCCCGCGCCGCTCGTCGTTCGACAGCCCGAAGCCGACCACGCCCCGGCCGGCGTACCGCACCGCGAGCCGGGCCAGCGTGCGGGCGTCCAAGGGGTGCTTCATGCGGTTCGCCGCCACCAGCACCCGCATACCGAGCCCGGTCTCCCGGGACGTCGTCTCGACCGCGTCCAGGATGATCTCCAGGGCCGGGATCAGACCGCCCAGCCGGGGCGCGTACGACGTGGGGTCCACCTGGATCTCCAGCCAGCCCGAACCGTCCCGCACGTCCTCCTCCGCGGCCTCCCGGACCAGCCGCCGGATGTCCTCCGGCTCTCTGAGGCAGGAGCGTGCCGCGTCGTACAGCCGCTGGAAGCGGAACCATCCCCGCTCGTCCGTCGCCCGTAGCCGCGGCGGTTCCCCGCTGGTCAGGGCGGCCGTCAGGGCCTCGGGCAGGCGTACGCCGTACTTGTCGGCCAGTTCCAGGACGGTCGTCGGCCGCATCGAACCGGTGAAGTGCAGGTGCAGGTGGGCCTTCGGCAGTTCGGAGAGATCACGTACATGCTCCATTCCCAGATCCTGCCGCACGTCACCGCCGTCCCGGTAGCCGTTTCCCCTGACGTGCTCTTGCTCGCACACAGAAGCGGGCCGTCTCCCCGGAGGGAAACGGCCCGCACGCGCGCGTGAAGCCAGGACGGGAACTAGTCCCGCGCCTCCGCCAGCAGCTTCTGGATCCGGCTCACGCCCTCGACGAGGTCCTCGTCCCCGAGCGCGTACGACAGCCGCAGATAGCCGGGCGTGCCGAAGGCCTCGCCCGGGACGACCGCGACCTCGGCCTCCTCCAGGATGAGAGCGGCCAGCTCGACGGTGTCCTGCGGGCGCTTGCCGCGGATCTCCTTGCCGAGCAGGGCCTTGACCGACGGGTAGGCGTAGAAGGCGCCCTCGGGCTCCGGGCAGAGCACGCCGTCGATCTCGTTGAGCATCCGCACGATCGTGCGGCGGCGGCGGTCGAAGGCCTCGCGCATCTTCGCCACGGCCTCCAGGCCACCGGAGACGGCGGCCAGGGCGGCCACCTGGGCCACGTTGGAGACGTTCGAGGTGGCGTGCGACTGCAGGTTCGTCGCGGCCTTGACCACGTCCTTCGGGCCGATCACCCAGCCCACCCGCCAGCCGGTCATGGCGTACGTCTTGGCGACACCGTTGACCACGACGCACTTGTCGCGCAGCTCGGGCAGCAGCGCCGGCAGGGACACGGCGGACGCGTCGCCGTAGACCAGGTGCTCGTAGATCTCGTCGGTCAGCACCCACAGGCCGTGCTCGACGGCCCAGCGGCCGATCGCCTCGGTCTCGGCCTCGGAGTACACCGCGCCGGTCGGGTTGGACGGGGAGACGAAGAGGACGACCTTGGTCTTCTCCGTGCGCGCCGCCTCGAGCTGCTCCACGGTGACGCGGTAGCCGGTGGTCTCGTCGGCGACGACGTCGACCGGGACACCGCCGGCCAGGCGGATCGACTCGGGGTACGTCGTCCAGTACGGCGCCGGGACGATGACCTCGTCGCCCGGGTCGAGGATCGCGGCGAACGCCTCGTAGATGGCCTGCTTGCCGCCGTTGGTGACCAGGATCTGTGAGACGTCGGGCTCCCAGCCGGAGTCGCGCAGCGTCTTCGCGGCGATCGCGGCCTTCAGCTCCGGCAGGCCACCGGCCGGCGTGTACCGGTGGTACTTCGGGTTCTTGCAGGCCTCGACGGCCGCCTCGACGATGTAGTCCGGAGTCGGGAAGTCGGGCTCACCGGCGCCGAAGCCGATCACCGGCCGCCCGGCGGCCTTCAGGGCCTTGGCCTTGGCGTCCACGGCGAGGGTGGCGGACTCGGAGATCGCGCCGACTCGGGCGGAGACCCGGCGCTCGGTGGGAGGGGTTGCAGCGCTCATGCGCCCATCGTTTCAGACCGGAAATGGCCCCGGCACGCGGGTTTCACGGATTGAACAGCAACGGGTCGAGGCGTGAACACGGGTCCGAATCCCGCCTCCGGCCTGGACGATCTTCGCTCCGACGGCCCCGGACCGGATCTTTCTGTTCGACGCCGGGCCCCGGACCACGTACACTCTTCCCTCGTTGGCCTTCAGCGGCCGCTGCACAGCCGGTGCACACCGAGCACCCGGCTGAATGCGGTACGTTGGGGGACACACAAAGGGTCGTAGCTCAATTGGTAGAGCACTGGTCTCCAAAACCAGCGGTTGGGGGTTCAAGTCCCTCCGGCCCTGCTACACACACCGCCAGGATGTGTGCGCATGTACGTACAGCATTGCACCGCCGTGCGGCTCAGAAACCGGGCGCGGCACGGCCACGACCCGGGATCAGGTGAGGACGAATGACGGACGCCGTGGGCTCCATCGACACGCCTGATGCTCAGGACCAGGTGCCCGAGTCCAAGAAGAACCGCAAGGGCGGCAAGCGCGCCAAGAAGGGCCCGCTGAAGCGCCTCGCCATCTTCTACCGCCAGATCATCGCGGAACTCCGCAAGGTCGTCTGGCCGACTCGCAACCAGCTGACGTCGTACACCACCGTGGTGATCTTCTTCGTCGCCATCATGATCGCCCTGGTGACCGTGATTGACTATGGGCTCAACCACGCGGCCAAGTACGTCTTCGGCTGAGCCGAAAGCGAAGGGCGCCGTGGTACCGGCGCCCGTTTTCGCATGTTCCACCCCTATGTATCCAGGAAGAAGCAGCCATCGTGTCTGACCCGAACCTGAACGACGCCATCGAGCCGGACGAGACGGTGAACGACGAGCTCGACATCGTCGAAGGCGCGGACGAGCGGGACGAGTTCGAGGCTGCCGAGGCCGAACTGGGGGAGCCGGCCGAGGAGGCCGCTCTGCACGTCGAGGACGAGGAGGGCGCGGACGTCACGGACGACGAGCCCGCCGTCCCGGTCGCGGAGGCCGAGGAGGAGCCGGCCGAGCCCGTCGACCCGGTCCAGGCCCTGCGCGAGGAGCTTCGCACCCTGCCCGGCGAGTGGTACGTCATCCACACCTACGCCGGCTACGAGAACCGCGTGAAGACCAACCTGGAGCAGCGCGCCGTCTCGCTGAACGTCGAGGACTTCATCTTCCAGGCCGAGGTGCCGCAGGAAGAGGTCGTCCAGATCAAGAACGGCGACCGCAAGACGATCAAGCAGAACAAGCTGCCGGGTTACGTCCTGGTCCGCATGGACCTGACGAACGAGTCCTGGGGCGTCGTCCGCAACACCCCGGGCGTCACCGGCTTCGTCGGCAACGCCTACGACCCCTACCCGCTGACCCTGGACGAGATCGTCAAGATGCTCGCCCCGGAGGCCGAGGAGAAGGCCGCCCGCGAGGCCGCCGAGGCCGAGGGCAAGCCCGCCCCGCAGCGCAAGGTCGAGGTCCAGGTGCTGGACTTCGAGGTGGGCGACTCGGTCACCGTCACCGACGGCCCGTTCGCCACGCTCCAGGCGACCATCAACGAGATCAACCCCGACTCGAAGAAGGTCAAGGGCCTGGTGGAGATCTTCGGCCGCGAGACGCCGGTCGAGCTCTCCTTCGACCAGATCCAGAAGAACTAGGTCAACGATCATCCGAAAGAGCCCCTGACCAGCGGTTTCCCGTTGGGCAGGGGCTCTCTCGTGTTCAGGGGGCCGTCACTGGGCCGTGGGCGGCCTCCGGGCCTTGCGGTAGACCGCATCCACGGCCTTCCGGGTCCGGGTCTCACTGGTCGGCATCAGGTGGGTGTACGTCCGCAGGGTGAACCCGGCGTCGCTGTGTCCCAGGTAGGTACTCACGGCCTTGACGCTCTCGCCCGAGTCCAGGAGGACCGAGGCGTAGAAGTGCCGAAGGGCATGCATGCCGTCTTCGCGGGATTCCTTGTACCGCTCGCCCACGCCAGGCACCGGGATGATGCCGGCGGAAGCCAGCGCAGGCTTCCAGGCGTGGGTGTTGAAGTCGTTCCGGCGGAGCGCTCCACCGTCTTGGGTGGAGAAGTACAGGAGCTTGGTCACCGGCGGTCCGTCCGAGCGCAGCCACGGCAAGGTCACCTCGACCGGCGGGAAGGCCGTCATGTGCTTCGCGAGGACGGACGCCACGGAATCGGGGAGAGGTACGTCACGGAGCTTGTTGTTCTTGGGCGGCGCGAAGATCAGATGACCGTTCACCAGCTTCACCTGTTGCGTGACATGCAACACTCCGGACAGCGGGTCCACGTCATCCACCGCTAGCCCGAAGATCTCACCCTGTCGGAGGCCGCAGCCCGCGCCCACGTCGACCATGGCCCGGAGCCGATCAGGCATCCCAGCCCGGACCGCGAAGACGCGATCAGGCGACCAGGGGGTGACTCGTCCGGGGGACGGCTTGGGCGGCCGGACCGAACCAGCCCGGCACGGGTTGCGCGCCAGGTAGCCGTCATCCACGGCGGCCGACAGCACGGCCGAGACGTTCCCGAAGATCACCCGCCGATACGAGCTTGCCGCCCCCGTGTCCTCCAGGAGCCGAGCCCACGAGCGGATGTGCGACGGCTGGAAGGACGCCAGCGGCCGACTACCCAGGTACGGGAAGGCGTGGAGCCGTAGCCGACTCTCGACCGCCACGCGGGTAGCCGGATCGGTCGTCTGTGACGCCAGCCAGTCTTCGGCGTACTTCCTGAACGTGATCTTCCCGGCGGTCGGGTCGATGTAGTGGCCGCGCGACATGTCGGCCTCGATGTTGGCCAACCAGCGCTCCGCCTCGCGCTTCTTGCGGTCAGGGAAGCTCTTGGACTTCTCGGTGCCGTCCGGAGCGACGTAGCGAGCCCGGTAGCGAAGACCCAGCCCATACCGGTCTGTCTTGATCCTGCGAGTCTTGCCGTCCGGCCCCGTCTCGGTCTTGTACCAGCGGTCTTGGACGTGTCCGGCCATCAGGCGGCCCCTTCCATCAGGGACTCGACCCAGACGCGTACGTCCTCGGGGTCGAAGCGGAGGTGACGGCCGACCCGGAAGCCACGGGGGCCGGTTCCCTTGCGGCGCCACTGGTAGACGGTGTCGACGCTGGGCAGGCGGAGCATGACGACGAGATCTTCCGGGGTCAGGTACTGCTCAGGCAGGCGCCTCACGCGCACACCTCCCAGTCGTCCGGCTCTGGCGTGTCGGTGAGCGCTTCGCGGGCTGTCTCTCGGTTGAGGCGGAGGTCTCGCGCGATGGAGGCGGCGAGCCAGGACTCTCCTGGGGTGTGGCCCTGCCCGGCGTAGGTCCAGTGGGCGAGCACCAGCGTGGAGCCCTCCGTGTCGTCGAGGTCTTCGGATAGCCCGCGTTCGCGGCGTTCCTGGCGGGCGCGGTAGTCGGCGCGGACCTGGCGGAGGGCGCCGAGGGTGGTGGAGTACTGGCGGGACTTGGTCGAGAAGTGCCCGCGGAAGCCGAGCATGTGAGCCCAGCGGGCCAGCAGCCGATCCGGGTAGGCCGCGTCGAGCGTCCAGCACGCTTCGATCAGGCGCCGGGTGTGGTCGGGTACCGGCAGCTTGTCGAGTTCGGAGAGCTCCCCGATCCGGCGGTCCACGGTGCCGGTCGTCTCGGCCGCTTTGGTGGCGTACTTGGCGACGTAGGAGGCGACGGCCTGCTCGGTCAGTTCCTCGTGTCCGAGGGCGCCGATGGGCTGCACGTCGACCTGAGATCCCCACCGCAACTCGCGTCCGGCGAAAGCGCCGGCGGAAGGCACCGGCACGGCGCCCCGACCGGCAGCGGCACGGATCGCACCGTCCAGGAGAGCGACCGTGGCCCAGGCCGGGGGCGCGGTGTCGGGACCGTCCGGGCCGTCGAGGCGCACGACGGCGTGGAAGTGCACGCTGCCGCGTTTCTGGAACTCGGCGACCTTGCCGAAGGAGACCCGGCACACCTCCCGCATGGCCGACTGCGTCAGGCCCGCGCGGGCGGCGATCTCACGGCGCAGGTAGATGGTGAAGCGCCGCCACAGGTCCCCGGCGTAGTTGTTGAACAGCACCGCGCCTGCGTAGTCGTAGCGCTCCGGGTCCAGGGCCGTGCCCAAGGCCGGGTCATCCTCTGCGTGGGAGGTCCCGCAGCGGCAGCGGCCGGAGTCGGGCCGGTTGTGGACGGGGCCGAACGACGGGGCGGTGAGGGTGGCGAAGACGCGAGGATGCTCCCGAACCGTCTCGGGCACGTCCTTGCGCTCATCCCCGGTGATCCCGGCCCGGATCAGGTGGTAGGTGTCCCCGGCGTAGGTCCAGGCACAGGCCGGGCAGCGAGAGGCGCGCCGGTTGCCGCAGGCGACCCGGAGCATGCCGCCCGGCTCCTGCTCGGTGCTGTACGAGTACAGAACATCACCGGTGGCGCGGTCGCGGGTGACGGTCTCGCCCCGCAGGCGGATCGGATGCGCGCAGCCGCCGGTACGGCGGATCTGTTCCTGCCATCGGTCGAAGCCGGGCGAGTTCGCCACCCGCAGCAGGTCGGCAAGGGTGATCGGGTCAGTGCCCAGAGAGGCCGCAGCACCGGCCACGGCCTCAGGGGCGACGGGGAAGACCGTCACGCGGCCACCCCCAGCGGCTCGACCACGGCCAGCGGAGCCGAGACGGGGGTGTAGCCGAAGACGCGGTCCTTCGGGCAGATCACGTCTCCGTCATGGGTCAGGACCCGAAGTCCGTCGATGGCCACCCAGGTCCAGCGCGGGGCGTGAGCACGGCAGCCGGGGCAGACCGCCGGCCGCTCCAGCAGGTCCAGGCAGGACGGGTACAGGCTCATGCGGGACCGCCGTCCGGGCACACCCAGCAGGGGGCGTAGCCCTCCTCGAACCAGCCGGAGGCGTCATCGATGACCCAGTTGCCCCAGAGCTTCCCGGCGCCGTCGCACTTCGGGCACGGACCATCGATCACGGCCGGGAGCTCCCGCGCGGCCGGGGCGACCGAGACCCAGAAGAGGGACGTGGACGCCATGGACTCGGCGACACTCAGGCGCCGCGGGGAGGGGAACCGCTGCTTGTGGCGGCGGTCGATCTCCGGGGTGGTCAGGTCACGCAGCCACAGCAGCCGGTGGCCCAGGAGGAAGGACGCGCGTCGACGGACTTCATCCCGGCCCAGGAGAGCGACTCCCTGTGCCATCCAGCCGATCACGGCCATGTCCGAGGGCCCCTGAAGGCGGTAGCGAGTCGGCATGTCCGAGGCGTAGAGGGCGACCGCGCGTTCCATGTTCTCCAGGCGCTCGACTAACGAAGTTGACGAAGCCTGCGAGGCAGTGAGCGTTGCGGGCATGATGGAAGCTCCCTTCGAGGGAACCAGGGGCGGCGGATCTTCCTGGCAGTTGAGCGCCGCCCCTGGATAGGCAAATGACGTGCTCGATCTCGCCCTGTCCAAGCGAGAGGCACAGCTCTATAGTGTTTTAGAGCACCCCCAGCGTCAAGAGGGTGTTCTAAAGTGCTTTAGAAGGGAGCTGTGCACATGGCCGGGGACTCGCCTGCGCTGCCGCCGTATCGGCGCATTGCGGTGCAGATCAAAGACCGGATCGAGCGTGGCGAGTTGCAGCCCGGAGATCGCATCCCGTCGGTCCGCGAGATCGTGCGCGATGAAGGTGTCTCGGTAGCTACCGCTACGCGAGTCGCGTCCGTTTTGCGGGCAGAGGGATACGCAGAGACCATCCCAGGGATTGGAACGGTGGCGCGTATGCCGAGCAAGCTCACGACCGGACCCGACCGACTCCAGTTGCAGCGAACTACCGGCAGTGGCTTCAGGCCTGGTGAGCGTGTGGAAATCATCAGCGCTGAATTGGTCCCCGCCAGCGCGGAAGTAGCCGACGCCCTTGAGGTCGAGGAGGGAACCCGTGTGGTGCGGCGACGCCGACGGTACTTGGACGAGGACGGAGCAGTAGCCCTCTCCACATCGTGGCTTCCCCAGGAGTTGGCGGAGGCGGCCCCCGAGCTGATCTCAACTGAGCCACTGCCGAAGATGACGTTCGGCCTGATCGAAGACCGGACCGGCCGCCGAGCCGTCAAGCGCCGGGACTCAGTGTCGATCGAGGAACTTCCGGAGGACGCTGCGCAGCTCTTGGAGCTTGCCCCCGGCACTCCCGTACTGAGCATGGCCAACCACTACTGGGACCAGCACGGTCAGATCACCGAGTACGCCCGCGACTACATGGGGCCGGGTCGCGTTCTAGAGGCTGAGTACGACCTTCAGTAGGCAGCCATCCCCACCCGGCTCCGCCGCCCCAGTTACAGGTTTCTCTACCTCATCAAGCCCCGGCTGCGCTCCGCTCCGCCGGGCGCGCTTCCCGGCTCCGCTGCGGGCGCCGCTCCTGCCTCCGGCCCGCTCCGCCCGCGCTGCGCCGACGCGCGCCCACAGGTGCATAGGGCCGGTGGCCATGAGCCGATCACCGCATGGCGCGGCCACGGTCAGAACAGTGCCTCCGGCGGGGGATCGGCCGGCACCGGGATGGAGGGGGCGCCGTCGCCGCCCGCGGGTCCATCGTGGCGGATGCTGGGAGCTCCCATCCCGCACACCATCGACCCAGGCAGAGCCGAGCAGACGCGGCCCATGGCGTCCAGGTCGTTCGTACAGTGGCGCGCTCCACCTGGACGCCATGAACCACGCCCGCTCCACGGTGTGTGGGTCGACGGCGTACGGGATGGGAGCTGGGAAGGTAGTGAGGGGTCTAGGTAGCGCCCCCCTTAGAGGCAGTCATCAACTGGATGCACCATGCCGAGCCCGTTCTTTTAGAATGATCTGCATGGACATGCGCAGGGTCGTCGCAGTGCTGGCCGAGGAAGCTGAACAGCAGATCCAAGACCAGGTGTGGGAACTGGAGCCGAGCGACCGCGCACTCGCCCTTGAGACCGAAGCCGGCCTGCGCGACGCTGTCGGCCCGCCGAACGCCCAGGAAGACTTGCCGCAGATCAAGCGGCTCGAACACCTGCGGGAAACCCTCGCCGTCATGGCCATCTCCCTCGCGCGTACTCACGGCCGTCTGGCCTGGTTTCTCTCCGGCGCCCTCAACGCGCTCGAGCCGGTCCTACGCTGGCGCGCCATGCCAGCCGACCGTGGCGGCAGCTTCGGCACCGTCCTCCCCAGTCCTGAGCAATACAAGGAGGCGGAGGATGCCGTCCGCCGACTCCAGGACGCCCTTGCCGTGATCACCGCCGAGACGGCGACACCCACGCCCGGGCCGTCTGGGGGCCGTGCGAGGCGAACCGACGTTGACAGATGATGACAACTAGTCCAGGCATCCGCCCAGGTCACAAAGGGGGCTACAGTGGACCGCCCCACGTGGCAAACTTGGGCCATCACTTCCAGAAGAACTAGTTCCTTCTGGACGAACTGCTTCCGTGCAGGTCAGGCAGGCGCTCGGCGTCCGCCTGACCTGCACGGTTTTTGGCCGCGCATCCATACCCGTTATCGTTGTGCGGTATGCCTGCGTCCGGGTGGTCCCCGGATGTGGGCAGGGACCCGAATTGAAAGGACCCGGAGAGCTATGCCTCCCAAGAAGAAGAAGGTCACGGGGCTCATCAAGCTCCAGATCAACGCCGGTGCGGCGAACCCGGCCCCGCCGGTCGGCCCGGCGCTGGGTCAGCACGGCGTCAACATCATGGAGTTCTGCAAGGCCTACAACGCCGCGACCGAGTCGCAGCGTGGCTGGGTGATCCCGGTGGAGATCACGGTCTACGAGGACCGCTCCTTCACCTTCGTCACCAAGACGCCGCCGGCCGCGAAGATGATCCTCAAGGCCGCGGGCGTGGAGAAGGGCTCCGGCGAGCCGCACAAGACCAAGGTCGCCAAGATCACCGAGGCGCAGGTCCGTGAGATCGCCACGACCAAGATGCCCGACCTCAACGCCAACGACCTGGACGCCGCGTCGAAGATCATCGCCGGCACCGCCCGCTCCATGGGCATCACGGTCGAGGGCTGAATCTCCCACCCCGTAGTCATGCGGCCGTGAAAGGCCGCACGTGGCAGGGCCTGCTCGGCCCGTACCACGACTCCTCACAGAACCCACAGGAGCAGTTGTGAGCAAGCGCAGCAAGGCTCTCCGCGCTGCGGACGCCAAGATCGACCGGGAGAAGCAGTACGCCCCGCTCGAGGCCGTCCGTCTCGCCAAGGAGACCTCCACGACCAAGTTCGACGGCACCGTCGAGGTCGCCTTCCGCCTGGGTGTCGACCCGCGCAAGGCCGACCAGATGGTCCGTGGCACCGTGAACCTTCCGCACGGCACCGGTAAGACCGCCCGGGTCCTGGTCTTCGCGACCGGCGACCGTGCCGAGGCCGCGCGTGCCGCGGGCGCCGACATCGTCGGCGCCGACGAGCTGATCGACGAGGTGGCGAAGGGCCGGCTGGACTTCGACGCCGTCGTCGCCACCCCGGACCTCATGGGCAAGGTCGGCCGCCTCGGCCGCGTCCTCGGCCCGCGTGGTCTGATGCCGAACCCGAAGACCGGCACCGTCACCCCCGACACGGCCAAGGCCGTGACGGAGATCAAGGGCGGCAAGATCGAGTTCCGCGTCGACAAGCACTCGAACCTGCACTTCATCGTCGGCAAGACGTCCTTCGAGGACGCCCAGCTGGTGGAGAACTACGCCGCGGCCCTGGAGGAGATCCTCCGTCTGAAGCCGTCCGCCGCCAAGGGTCGCTACATCAAGAAGGCCGTCATCAGCACCACGATGGGCCCCGGCATTCCGGTCGACTCGAACCGCACCCGCAACCTCCTCGTCGAGGAGGACCCGGCCGCCGTCTGAGCCCCGCGCTCACCCGGTAGCCGCGTCACGGACGCGTAAGCAAAGGGCGGACCCCGCAACCTCCGAGGTGCGGGGTCCGTCCTTTCCTTGTGCGGACTGTCGCACGACTGTCAGTGGCCTGGGCTACGGTGCAGGCACCGAATTCGCATGGGGGTAGGACGAATGAAGAGCACGACCGCACGCCGGGTGACCCTTTCCGTCGCGGTGATCACCGCGCTGACCGGGGTGGCCGCCTGCGGCACCGAGGGCTCCGGGAACGGCGACAAGGCGGTCGGCAGGAGCCTCACCCACGCCAACCCCCTCGCCGCCCTGCGCTCCGCCGAGAAGTCCACCGACAAGGCGGACTCGGCCAGGGTCCGTTCCACCACCAGCATCGGCGACACCATGTCGATGACCGCGAACGGCGCCCTGACGTGGGGCGACGGCATGAAGGGCAACCTCACCATCACCTACACCGGCGGCAAGCTGGCGGAGGCGATGCGCAAGGCCGGCACGTCCTCGATGGAGGCCCGCTACCTGCCGGACGCCTACTACGCCAAGATGAGCGAGCAGTTCGCCCAGCAGTCCGGCGGCAAGCACTGGATCAGGTACGCCTACGACGACCTCGCCAAGCTCGGCGGCGGCTCCGGGGCGTACATGAAGGACCAGATGCAGAACACCACGCCGAACCAGTCGGTGAAGCTGCTGCTGGCCTCCGGTGACGTGAAGAAGGTCGGCGAGGAGCAGGTCTCCGGCGTCAGCGCCACGCACTACTCCGGCACGGTCGACGTCGCCGACCTCGCCGGCAAGAACAGCGACCTCGACGCCGGCCAGCTCGCCGACCTGAAGAAGCAGCTCAGCCAGGCGGGCGTCAGCACGGAGACCGTCGACATCTGGGTCAACGGCCAGGACCTGCTGGTCAAGAAGGTCGAGAAGGCGCAGATGACCGCCGGCACCATGACCAGCACGGCCTACTACAGCGACTACGGCGTGCGGGTCACCGCCGAGGCGCCCCCGGCCGCCGACACCAAGGACTTCAAGGACCTGATGAAGGCCGGCGGCACCGCGTCGGGCAGCGGCGTCAGCGCCTCCTGACCGGCCGCCGCACCAGGACCGGGGCGGGCCCGTGCAGCCCGATTTGCTCGACGGTGCCCCGGTCCCGTACTCTCCTACCGAAGCCAAAGACCGCTGGTCGTTGCCGCACGTTCGAATGAGGGTGTGGTGGCCGAAGGATCCGCTGCAAAGTGGACGACCCGCGCAGGTGTTAGTGGAAGCACTCCCGGATGGTACGCGCCAAGCGTGTGCTGACGGTCGAGTCCGCCCCGAGCGCCTGCGCCGGGGCGTTTCGTTTTCCCCAGTCCTCCTTCGGTCCCGCGCGGTCAGAATCACCCGGAAGGAGGCCGAGGCTCTATGGCGAGGCCCGACAAGGCTGCCGCGGTTGCCGAGCTGACGGACAAGTTCCGCAGCTCCAACGCCGCCGTGCTGACCGAGTACCGCGGTCTCACCGTGGCGCAGCTCAAGACGCTGCGCCGGTCGCTCGGTGAGAACGCCCAGTACGCCGTGGTGAAGAACACGCTGACCAAGATTGCGGCCAACGAGGCCGGGATCACGCTGGACGACCAGCTCTTCGCTGGTCCGACGGCCGTCGCCTTCGTCACCGGTGACCCGGTGGAGTCGGCGAAGGGTCTCCGTGACTTCGCCAAGGACAACCCGAATCTCGTCATCAAGGGCGGTGTCCTTGACGGCAAGGCGCTGTCCGCCGACGAGATCAAGAAGCTTGCGGACCTCGAGTCCCGCGAGGTTCTGCTCGCCAAGCTGGCGGGCGCCTTCAAGGGCAAGCAGACTCAGGCTGCTCAGGTCTTCCAGGCGCTCCCGTCGAAGCTCGTCCGCACCGTGGACGCGCTTCGTGCCAAGCAGGGCGAGCAGGGCGGTGCCGAGTAATTCGGCTCGCTTTCTGATCCGGGCCGCCTGACGCGGCCAGGGTCACAGCGGGCCAACGTACGCCCGCCACTCATGTACATCCGGCACCTGCCGAATTAGTGGAAGGATCGCCCATCATGGCGAAGCTGTCTCAGGAAGACCTGCTGGCGCAGTTCGAGGAGATGACCCTCATCGAGCTCTCCGAGTTCGTGAAGGCGTTCGAGGACAAGTTCGACGTCACCGCCGCCGCCGCGGTCGCCGTTGCCGCCCCGGGTGCCCCGGGTGCCCCGGTCGAGGCCGAGGAGGAGAAGGACGAGTTCGACGTCATCCTCACCGGTGCCGGCGACAAGAAGATCCAGGTCATCAAGGTCGTGCGTGAGCTGACCTCCCTGGGTCTGAAGGAGGCCAAGGACCTCGTGGACGGCGCCCCGAAGCCCGTTCTCGAGAAGGTCGCCAAGGACGCCGCCGAGAAGGCCGCCGAGTCCCTCAAGGGCGCCGGCGCCTCCGTCGAGGTCAAGTAACACCTTCCGGGTTCCCGTAACCCGACTGCGCGCCGACTGCGGTCTCAAGAGGCTGTAACGCGAACGCACCGAAGAGCGATCATCCATCCGGGTGGTCGCTCTTCGGCGTCTGCGGAGGGTGACCCGGGTCGCCTTGAACTCGCCCCGGCGAGGGGTATGGTGATCTTCGTTCTGTCTCCGGACGGCCTCGTTTGGGCTGGGGGGCCTTGACGAACCGCACGCAGCGCGCAATTCTCAGGACGCGTCGTCACAAGGATCCGAATCCGAGGCATGGATCGACGGCGAAGAGGGCAGTATCAACGTGCGTTGAGGGCAAGCATGCCGAGGGCGTTGTAGACGAAGGCGTTGAGCACGACGAGGGTCTCGAAAAACCCGAGCTGGACATCAGTGTGCCAAGTGGCTACACTGACCCTTTGCGCTGCCTGTTAGCTTCCCCTGCCCGTCACCAGGGGTCTGCCCTCACTCGAGCACCGATGACCGAGACTCCCCTGACCTGGGGTTTCCGTTTCTGTGTCTGGGAGAGGGGCCGGTACGCGCGTAGTGAGTCCGAGCCCTCGGAAGGACCCCCTCTTGGCCGCCTCGCGCAACGCCTCGACCGCGAATACGAATAACGGCGCCAGCACCGCCCCGCTGCGCATCTCTTTTGCAAAGATCAAGGAGCCTCTCGAGGTTCCGAACCTGCTCGCGCTGCAGACCGAGAGCTTCGACTGGCTGCTCGGCAACACCGCTTGGCAGAGTCGGGTCGAGGAGGCTCTTGAGAACGGTCAGGACGTCCCCACCAAGTCCGGTCTGGAGGAGATCTTCGAGGAGATCTCCCCGATCGAGGACTTCTCCGGGTCGATGTCCCTGACGTTCCGGGACCACCGCTTCGAGCCGCCGAAGAACTCCATCGACGAGTGCAAGGACCGCGACTTCACGTACGCGGCCCCGCTCTTCGTCACCGCCGAGTTCACCAACAACGAGACCGGTGAGATCAAGTCCCAGACGGTCTTCATGGGCGACTTCCCGCTCATGACGAACAAGGGCACTTTCGTCATCAACGGCACCGAGCGTGTCGTGGTGTCGCAGCTGGTCCGTTCCCCCGGTGTCTACTTCGACTCCTCCATCGACAAGACGTCCGACAAGGACATCTTCTCCGCCAAGATCATCCCTTCCCGGGGTGCCTGGCTGGAGATGGAGATCGACAAGCGTGACATGGTCGGTGTCCGCATCGACCGCAAGCGCAAGCAGTCGGTCACCGTACTGCTGAAGGCGCTCGGCTGGACGACCGAGCAGATCCTCGAGGAGTTCGGCGAGTACGAGTCGATGCGCGCCACCCTGGAGAAGGACCACACCCAGGGCCAGGACGACGCGCTGCTGGACATCTACCGCAAGCTGCGTCCGGGCGAGCCCCCCACGCGTGAGGCCGCGCAGACGCTGCTCGAGAACCTCTACTTCAACCCCAAGCGCTACGACCTCGCCAAGGTCGGCCGCTACAAGGTCAACAAGAAGCTCGGTGCGGACGCCCCGCTGGACGCGGGTGTCCTGACCGTCGAGGACGTCATCTCGACGATCAAGTACCTGGTGAAGCTGCACGCCGGCGAGACCGAGACCTCCGGTGACAACGGTGGCACGATCGTCGTCGAGACGGACGACATCGACCACTTCGGCAACCGTCGTCTGCGCAGCGTCGGCGAGCTGATCCAGAACCAGGTCCGTACGGGTCTCGCCCGTATGGAGCGCGTCGTGCGCGAGCGCATGACGACCCAGGACGTCGAGGCGATCACGCCGCAGACCCTGATCAACATCCGGCCGGTCGTCGCCTCCATCAAGGAGTTCTTCGGCACCAGCCAGCTGTCGCAGTTCATGGACCAGAACAACCCGCTGTCGGGTCTCACCCACAAGCGCCGTCTGTCGGCTCTTGGTCCGGGTGGTCTCTCCCGTGAGCGGGCCGGCTTCGAGGTCCGTGACGTGCACCCGTCGCACTACGGCCGCATGTGCCCGATCGAGACGCCCGAAGGCCCGAACATCGGCCTGATCGGCTCGCTCGCCTCCTACGGCCGGGTCAACGCGTTCGGTTTCGTCGAGACGCCGTACCGCAAGGTCGTCGAGGGTCAGGTCACCGACGAGGTGGACTACCTGACGGCCGACGAGGAGGACCGCTTCGTCATCGCGCAGGCCAACGCCACGCTCTCGGACGACATGCGCTTCGCCGAGAACCGTGTCCTGGTCCGCCGCCGTGGCGGCGAGGTCGACTACGTCGCCGGTGACGACGTGGACTACATGGACGTCTCGCCGCGCCAGATGGTGTCGGTCGCGACCGCCATGATCCCGTTCCTCGAGCACGACGACGCCAACCGTGCCCTCATGGGCGCGAACATGATGCGTCAGGCCGTGCCGCTCATCAAGTCCGAGTCCCCGCTCGTCGGCACCGGCATGGAGTACCGCTCCGCGGTCGACGCCGGCGACGTGGTCAAGGCCGAGAAGGACGGTGTGGTCCAGGAGGTCTCCGCGGACTACATCACCACCGCCAACGACGACGGCACGTACATCACGTACCGCCTGGCCAAGTTCTCCCGGTCCAACCAGGGCACCTCGGTCAACCAGAAGGTCATCGTCAACGAGGGCGACCGGATCATCACGGGCCAGGTGCTCGCCGACGGCCCGGCCACCGAGAACGGCGAGATGGCCCTCGGCAAGAACCTGCTCGTGGCGTTCATGCCGTGGGAGGGTCACAACTACGAGGACGCGATCATCCTGTCGCAGCGCCTCGTGCAGGACGACGTCCTCTCCTCGATCCACATCGAGGAGCACGAGGTCGACGCCCGTGACACCAAGCTCGGCCCCGAGGAGATCACCCGGGACATCCCGAACGTCTCCGAAGAGGTCCTCGCCGACCTCGACGAGCGCGGCATCATCCGTATCGGTGCCGAGGTCGTCGCCGGCGACATCCTCGTCGGCAAGGTCACGCCCAAGGGTGAGACCGAGCTGACGCCGGAGGAGCGCCTGCTGCGCGCGATCTTCGGTGAGAAGGCCCGTGAGGTCCGTGACACCTCCCTGAAGGTCCCGCACGGCGAGATCGGCAAGGTCATCGGTGTCCGCGTCTTCGACCGTGAAGAGGGCGACGAGCTGCCGCCGGGCGTGAACCAGCTGGTTCGTGTCTACGTGGCGCAGAAGCGCAAGATCACGGACGGTGACAAGCTCGCCGGCCGGCACGGCAACAAGGGTGTCATCTCCAAGATCCTGCCGATCGAGGACATGCCGTTCCTGGAGGACGGCACCCCGGTCGACATCATCCTCAACCCGCTGGGTGTGCCGTCCCGAATGAACCCGGGACAGGTTCTGGAGATCCACCTCGGCTGGCTCGCCAGCCGCGGCTGGGACGTCTCCGGCCTCGCGGAGGAGTGGGCCCAGCGCCTCCAGGCGATCGGCGCCGACTCGGTCGCTCCGGGCACCAACGTCGCCACCCCGGTGTTCGACGGTGCGCGTGAGGACGAGCTGGCGGGTCTGCTGCAGCACACCATCCCGAACCGGGACGGCGAGCGCATGGTGCTCCCGACCGGCAAGGCGCGGCTGTTCGACGGCCGCAGCGGTGAGCCGTTCCCGGACCCGATCTCGGTCGGCTACATGTACATCCTGAAGCTGCACCACCTGGTCGACGACAAGCTGCACGCCCGTTCGACCGGCCCGTACTCGATGATCACCCAGCAGCCGCTGGGTGGTAAGGCGCAGTTCGGTGGCCAGCGGTTCGGCGAGATGGAGGTGTGGGCCCTCGAGGCCTACGGCGCCGCGTACGCCCTCCAGGAGCTGCTGACCATCAAGTCCGACGACGTCACCGGCCGCGTGAAGGTCTACGAGGCCATCGTCAAGGGCGAAAACATTCCCGAGCCCGGCATCCCCGAGTCCTTCAAGGTGCTCATCAAGGAGATGCAGTCGCTCTGCCTGAACGTGGAGGTGCTGTCCAGCGACGGTATGTCCATCGAGATGCGTGACACCGACGAGGATGTCTTCCGCGCTGCGGAGGAGCTCGGCATCGACCTGTCCCGGCGCGAGCCGAGCAGCGTCGAAGAGGTCTGACGGGAGTCCGGTAGGGGCCTCGCCACCGTGTGAGGCCCCCGCCGACCCCCAGGCCCCCGTTTCAGACCACAGACTTACAACCCTGAGAGGGATTGACGCATAGTGCTCGACGTCAACTTCTTCGACGAGCTCCGGATCGGTCTGGCCACCGCTGACGACATCCGTCAGTGGAGCCACGGCGAGGTCAAGAAGCCCGAGACCATCAACTACCGCACCCTCAAGCCGGAAAAGGACGGGCTCTTCTGCGAGAAGATCTTCGGTCCGACCCGGGACTGGGAGTGCTACTGCGGCAAGTACAAGCGCGTCCGCTTCAAGGGCATCATCTGCGAGCGCTGTGGCGTCGAGGTCACGCGCGCCAAGGTGCGCCGTGAGCGGATGGGCCACATCGAACTGGCCGCGCCCGTCACGCACATCTGGTACTTCAAGGGTGTCCCCTCGCGCCTCGGCTACCTGCTGGACCTGGCGCCGAAGGACCTCGAGAAGGTCATCTACTTCGCGGCGTACATGATCACGTACGTCGACGAGGAGCGCCGTACCCGCGACCTGCCCTCCCTGGAGGCGCACGTCTCGGTCGAGCGCCAGCAGATCGAGAACCGCCGCGACGCCGACCTCGAGGCCCGCGCCAAGAAGCTCGAGACCGACCTGGCCGAGCTCGAGGCCGAGGGTGCCAAGGCCGACGTGCGCCGCAAGGTGCGCGAGGGTGCCGAGCGTGAGATGAAGCAGCTGCGCGACCGTGCGCAGCGCGAGATCGACCGCCTGGACGAGGTGTGGACCCGGTTCAAGAACCTCAAGGTCCAGGACCTCGAGGGCGACGAGCTGCTCTACCGCGAGCTGCGCGACCGGTTCGGCACGTACTTCGACGGCTCGATGGGTGCCGCGGCGCTGCAGAAGCGCCTGGAGTCCTTCGACCTCGACGAGGAGGCCGAGCGCCTCCGCGAGATCATCCGCACCGGCAAGGGCCAGAAGAAGACCCGTGCGCTCAAGCGCCTGAAGGTCGTCTCCGCGTTCCTGCAGACCTCGAACAGCCCCAAGGGCATGGTCCTGGACTGCGTCCCGGTCATCCCGCCGGACCTGCGTCCGATGGTGCAGCTGGACGGTGGCCGCTTCGCGACCTCCGACCTGAACGACCTGTACCGCCGTGTGATCAACCGGAACAACCGTCTGAAGCGGCTCCTGGACCTCGGTGCCCCGGAGATCATCGTCAACAACGAGAAGCGCATGCTTCAGGAGGCTGTTGACGCCCTCTTCGACAACGGCCGTCGTGGCCGTCCGGTCACCGGCCCCGGCAACCGCCCGCTGAAGTCCCTCAGCGACATGCTGAAGGGCAAGCAGGGTCGTTTCCGTCAGAACCTGCTCGGCAAGCGAGTCGACTACTCGGCGCGTTCCGTCATCGTCGTCGGCCCGCAGCTCAAGCTGCACCAGTGCGGTCTGCCCAAGGCCATGGCGCTGGAGCTGTTCAAGCCGTTCGTGATGAAGCGTCTGGTCGACCTGAACCACGCGCAGAACATCAAGAGCGCCAAGCGCATGGTGGAGCGCGGCCGCACGGTCGTGTACGACGTCCTCGAAGAGGTCATCGCCGAGCACCCGGTTCTGCTGAACCGTGCTCCCACCCTGCACCGCCTCGGCATCCAGGCCTTCGAGCCGCAGCTGGTCGAGGGCAAGGCCATCCAGATCCACCCGCTCGTCTGCACCGCGTTCAACGCGGACTTCGACGGTGACCAGATGGCCGTCCACCTGCCGCTCTCCGCGGAGGCGCAGGCCGAGGCCCGCATCCTGATGCTGTCCTCGAACAACATCCTCAAGCCCGCCGACGGCCGTCCGGTGACGATGCCGACCCAGGACATGGTCCTCGGTCTGTTCTTCCTCACCACCGACGGCGAGCTGCGTGACACCAAGGGCGAGGGCCGCGCGTTCGGCTCCACGGCCGAGGCGATCATGGCCTTCGACGCCGGTGAGCTCGCGCTGCAGTCGCCGATCGACATCCGCTTCCCGGTGGGCACCATCCCGCCGCGTGGCTGGACGCCGCCGGCCCGCGAAGAGGGCGAGCCGGAGTGGCAGCAGGGTGACACCTTCCGCCTGCGGACGACCCTGGGCCGCGCGCTCTTCAACGAGCTGCTGCCCGAGGACTACCCGTTCGTCGACTACTCGGTGGGCAAGAAGCAGCTCGGCGAGATCGTCAACGACCTCGCGGAGCGCTACCCCAAGGTCATCGTGGCGGCGACGCTCGACAACCTGAAGGCGGCCGGCTTCTACTGGGGCACCCGTTCCGGTGTCACCGTGGCCATCTCCGACGTCGTTGTCCCCGAGGCGAAGAAGGCCATCGTCGCGGGCTACGAGGCGCAGGACGAGAAGGTCCAGAAGCAGTACGAGCGCGGTCTGATCACCAAGGAAGAGCGCACGCAGGAGCTCATCGCGATCTGGACCAAGGCGACCAACGAGGTCGCCGAGGCGATGAACGAGAACTTCCCCAAGACCAACCCCATCTTCATGATGGTTGACTCGGGTGCCCGAGGAAACATGATGCAGATGCGGCAGATCGCCGGTATGCGTGGTCTGGTGTCGAACGCCAAGAACGAGACCATCCCGCGTCCGATCAAGGCGTCCTTCCGTGAGGGTCTGTCCGTGCTGGAGTACTTCATCTCCACGCACGGTGCCCGTAAGGGTCTGGCGGACACCGCCCTGCGTACCGCCGACTCGGGTTACCTGACCCGTCGTCTGGTGGACGTCTCGCAGGACGTCATCATCCGCGAGGAGGACTGCGGCACCGAGCGCGGTCTGAAGCTGCGGATCGCCAACCGCGGTGCCGACGGTGTGCTGCGCAAGGCGGACGACGTCGAGACCAGCGTCTACGCCCGCATGCTCGCCGAGGACGTCGTCATCGACGGCAAGGTGATCGCGCCGGCCAACGTGGACCTGGGCGACGTGCTCATCGACCAGCTGGTGCACCACGGCATCGAGGAGGTCAAGACCCGCTCGATCCTGACCTGCGAGTCGCACGTCGGCACCTGCGCCATGTGCTACGGCCGTTCGCTGGCCACCGGCAAGCTGGTCGACATCGGTGAGGCGGTCGGCATCATCGCCGCCCAGTCCATCGGTGAGCCCGGCACCCAGCTGACGATGCGTACCTTCCACACCGGTGGTGTGGCCGGTGACGACATCACCCAGGGTCTGCCCCGTGTCGTCGAGCTCTTCGAGGCCCGTACCCCGAAGGGTGTCGCCCCGATCTCCGAGGCCAACGGCCGCGTGCGGATCGAGGAGACCGAGAAGACCAAGAAGATCGTCGTCACCCCGGACGACGGCAGCGACGAGACGGCGTTCCCGATCTCGAAGCGTGCCAAGGTCCTGGTCAAGGAAGGCGACCACGTCGAGGTGGGCCAGCAGCTCACCGTGGGTGCCACCAACCCGCACGACGTGCTGCGCATCCTGGGTCAGCGTGCCGTCCAGGTCCACCTGGTCGGCGAGGTCCAGAAGGTCTACAACTCGCAGGGTGTGTCGATCCACGACAAGCACATCGAGATCATCATCCGGCAGATGCTGCGCCGCGTGACGATCATCGAGTCGGGCGACGCCGAGCTGCTGCCCGGCGAGCTGGTCGAGCGCTCGAAGTTCGAGACCGAGAACCGTCGTGTGGTCCAGGAGGGCGGTCACCCGGCCTCCGGTCGTCCGCAGCTGATGGGTATCACCAAGGCCTCGCTGGCGACGGAGTCCTGGCTGTCGGCCGCCTCCTTCCAGGAGACGACCCGAGTTCTGACGGACGCGGCGATCAACGCCAAGTCCGACAGCCTCATCGGCCTCAAGGAGAACGTCATCATCGGTAAGCTCATCCCGGCCGGTACGGGTCTGTCCCGCTACCGCAACATCCGGGTGGAGCCCACCGAGGAGGCCAAGGCCGCGATGTACTCGGCCGTCGGCTACGACGACATCGACTACTCGCCGTTCGGCACCGGCTCCGGCCAGGCCGTTCCGCTGGAGGACTACGACTACGGTCCGTACAACCAGTGAGTGGTTGACATGAACCGAAGGGCGGTCACCCCGATCACGGGGTGACCGCCCTTCGGCGTTTCCGCGGACGCCCTTCGCCTACGGGATGCCCAGCTCGAAGATCACGTAGTGCGCGTACCAGCCCGACGCCACCGCCGTCGTCGTGAAGAAGACGGCCAGGCCGGGCCACTTCAGGCGGCTCAGGGCGGCCGCCGGCGCCAGGAGCAGCGGGAAGGAGGGCAGCAGATAGCGGGAGGTGTTGCCGAACATCTGCTGGGTGCCCAGGACGGTGACGATGCCGGCCAGGGTGTAGGCGACCAGCACCAGCGGCGGCTTCCGGCGCAGCATCAGCGCGATCAGGAAGGGCAGCGCGATGACGAGCTGCACCCCGAGCAGATCAGGCGTGGAGAAGGCGAAGAGGTAGTCGTTGTGCCCGACGGCGACGTTGCCGAGGACGTCCGACGTGTAGGCGCCCCAGTCGAAGTAGTGCGCCCAGCCCTCGCGCTGGAGCGTGAAGTAGGCGGTGAGGTCGCCCATGCTCCACCCGACCCACGCGACGTAGGTGAGCAGGCCGAGCGGCGCCGAGATCATCGCGAAGACCGGTTGGGCGACCCCGTGCTCACGCCGCCCGTCCCGCCGCAGGACGGTGACCAGGGCGGCCAGCCCCACCGCGCCGATGAGGGCCGCCGAGGTGGGCCGGTTCAGGCCCGCCAGGAAGGCCAGCAGGCCCGCGGCGACCCAGCGGCCCCGCATCACGCTGTAGCAGGTCCAGGCCGCGATGGCGACGAACAGGGACTCCGAGTACACGGCCCACTCGACGCCGGCCCCGGGCACGACGGCCCACAGCCCGGCGGCGATGGTGCCCGCCCGCGCCCCGGCCAGCGCCGAGACCACCGCGTAGATGCCGGCCGCCGCCACCAGGGAGGCCAGGACCGACACGAGGATCCCGGAGCCGTACAGGCCGAGACCGGTCGTCTCCGAGACGGTGCGGATCAGCCCGGGGAACAGCGGGAAGAACGCGACCGAGTTCTGCTTGACGGTGAAGAGCCCGCCGCCGGGCAGCCGCTCCAGCGGCTTCGGGTCGTACCCGTGCCCGGCGACCTGCAGATACCACCAGCCGTCCCAGGTGGACAGCACGTCCCACCAGTGGGCGCCGCCACCGAACCGCGGGTCCTTCCTCCGGTAGTCGCCCGCATGCTCCAGCAGGCAGGCGAATATGGTGAGGCCCACGAGCTTCGTGACGCAGTACAGGACGAGTGGAGCCACGTACGGCCGCGCACCCGGCGGCAGCGTGAGCCGGCGACTCGGGCGCGGAGTGCCGAACTGTTCCCCGGGCAGGACGGTGTCCGCCTCGATGTCCCCGGAAGCCGTGCTCATCCCTGCGGTCTCCCCCCTCGGCAGACCGCCGGGGCCGGAGGACGTTCCGCTGCCCGGGGGTCGTGAAGTGTCAGTCACAAGATCACACAAGGATCACTTGTGTGTGGCCAAAGCGTCGCATGTGCGGGGCCAAGGGGGGAGAAGCGGGTGACCGGAGGAGCGGACCCGGCGATCGAGCTGTCCGTCGTCGTACCCATGTTCAACGAGGCCGAGGCGCTGCCCGCCCTCGTCAGCCGGCTGCGCCCGGTCCTGGAGGGCCTGGGCGTGCCGTACGAGCTGGTCGCCGTCGACGACGGCAGCACCGACGGCACCGGCGAGCTGCTCGCGGCCTTCCGGCTCGGCTGGCCGGAACTGCGGGTGATCGGGCTGCGCCGCAACTCGGGCCATCAGGCCGCCCTGACCGCAGGCCTCGACCGGGCCGTCGGCGCGTACGTGGTCAGCCTCGACGCCGATCTGCAGGACCCGCCCGAGAAGATCCCCGACATGCTGGCCCTGGCCCGCGCCGAGGGCCTCGACATCGTCTACGGCATCCGCGCCGACCGGGCCAGCGACACCGGCTTCAAGCGGTGGACCGCCGGGCTGTACTACCGGCTGGTGCGCCGTCTCGCCGGCCCCTCCGTGCCCGCGCAGGCGGGCGACTTCCGGCTGCTCAGCCGGGCGGCCGTGGACGCGCTGAAGGCGCTGCCCGACCAGCAGCGGGTCTACCGGCTGCTGGTGCCCTGGCTGGGCTTCCCCAGCGGCCGGGTGACCTACGAGCGCGCCCCGCGCACGGCCGGCCGCAGCAAGTACCCGCTCGGCCGGATGATCCGGCTCGCCGTCGACAGCGTCACGGGTTTCTCGGCGGCCCCGCTGCGGCTGGCCACCTGGCTCGGCGGCTTCGCCTTCCTGGTCTGCCTCGGGCTGATGGTGTACACCCTCTCCGCCCACGTCCTGGACCACACGGTCCCGGGCTGGACCTCCCTGTTCACCGGAGTGCTCTTCATCGGCGCGGTGCAGCTGATCTGCGTGGGGCTGCTCGGGGAGTACGTGGCCCGCATATACACGGCCATACAGAACCGGCCGACGTACTTCGTGGGCCATGACACGGCGGAGCAGGCCGAGGAGACGACGTCGCGCCGCTGATCCCCGGAGCCCTCCGAGCCCCGGGCCTGTTGCCTTTGTTTTGACCGGAGTGAGTACGGTAGGTACGCTCAGACCTTGTGCCTGGGGTGTGCCCTGGCTTTCGTGCGTGCCTTCAACCGCACGCGGAGCCGACACCGGCCACCGTGATCCGTGCTTTTCTCGCCTCGCGGCGGAAGCGCGGCGGATTCGACACACCCGACCGCGTGGGTCGGCGACGTTCCAGGTTAGCTGTACCTATCGGCACACAGAAACCGGAGAAGTAGTGCCTACGATCCAGCAGCTGGTCCGTAAGGGCCGGCAGGACAAGGTCGAGAAGAACAAGACGCCCGCACTCGAGGGTTCCCCTCAGCGTCGTGGCGTCTGCACGCGTGTGTTCACGACCACCCCGAAGAAGCCGAACTCGGCCCTGCGTAAGGTCGCGCGTGTGCGTCTGACCAGCGGGATCGAGGTCACCGCTTACATTCCGGGTGAGGGACACAACCTGCAGGAGCACTCCATCGTGCTCGTGCGCGGCGGCCGTGTGAAGGACCTGCCCGGTGTTCGCTACAAGATCATCCGTGGTTCGCTCGACACCCAGGGTGTCAAGAACCGCAAGCAGGCCCGCAGCCGCTACGGCGCCAAGAAGGAGAAGTAAGAATGCCTCGTAAGGGCCCCGCCCCGAAGCGCCCGGTCATCATCGACCCGGTCTACGGTTCTCCTCTGGTGACCTCCCTCATCAACAAGGTGCTGCTGAACGGCAAGCGCTCCACCGCCGAGCGCATCGTGTACGGCGCCATGGAGGGCCTGCGCGAGAAGACCAGCAACGACCCGGTCATCACGCTGAAGCGCGCGCTGGAGAACATCAAGCCGACCCTCGAGGTCAAGTCCCGCCGCGTCGGTGGCGCCACGTACCAGGTGCCGATCGAGGTCAAGCCCGGTCGCGCCAACACGCTGGCCCTGCGCTGGCTGGTCGGTTACTCCCGCGCCCGTCGCGAGAAGACCATGACCGAGCGTCTGCTCAACGAGCTTCTCGACGCCTCCAACGGCCTGGGTGCCGCTGTGAAGAAGCGCGAGGACACGCACAAGATGGCCGAGTCCAACAAGGCCTTCGCGCACTACCGCTGGTAGTCGCTACCCACATCGAGACCGAGAGAAGACTGAAGCCTTATGGCTACCACTTCACTTGACCTGGCCAAGGTCCGCAACATCGGGATCATGGCCCACATCGACGCGGGCAAGACGACCACCACCGAGCGGATCCTGTTCTACACCGGCGTTTCCTACAAGATCGGTGAGGTCCACGACGGCGCCGCCACCATGGACTGGATGGAGCAGGAGCAGGAGCGTGGCATCACGATCACCTCTGCTGCCACCACCTGTCACTGGCCGATGGAAGACGTCGACCACACCATCAACATCATCGACACCCCGGGTCACGTCGACTTCACCGTCGAGGTGGAGCGCTCCCTGCGCGTGCTCGACGGTGCCGTGACGGTGTTCGACGGCGTCGCCGGTGTCGAGCCGCAGTCCGAGACGGTGTGGCGTCAGGCGGACCGCTACGGCGTTCCGCGTATCTGCTTCGTCAACAAGCTCGACCGCACCGGTGCCGAGTTCCACCGCTGTGTCGACATGATCTCTGACCGCCTTGGCGCTCAGCCGATCGTGATGCAGCTGCCGATCGGTGCCGAGGCCGACTTCAAGGGCGTCGTCGACCTCGTGACGATGAAGGCCCTCGTGTGGTCCGCCGAGGCCACCAAGGGCGAGATGTACGACACCGTCGACATCCCGGACACCCACGTCGAGGCTGCCGAGGAGTACCGCGGCAAGCTTCTCGAGGCCGTGGCCGAGAACGACGAAGAGATCATGGAGCTGTACCTGGAGGGCACCGAGCCCACCGTGGAGCAGCTGTACGCCGCGATCCGTCGTATCACCATCGCGTCCGGCAAGTCCCAGGACACCACGGTCACCCCGGTGTTCTGCGGCACCGCGTTCAAGAACAAGGGCGTCCAGCCCCTGCTCGACGCGGTCGTGCGCTACCTCCCCTCCCCCCTGGACGTCGAGGCCATCGAGGGCCACGACGTGAAGGACCCGGAGACGGTCGTCAAGCGCAGGCCGTCCGACGACGAGCCGCTGTCGGCGCTGGCGTTCAAGATCATGAGCGACCCGCACCTCGGCAAGCTCACCTTCGTCCGGGTCTACTCGGGGCGCCTGGAGTCCGGCACGGCCGTGCTGAACTCCGTCAAGGGCCGCAAGGAGCGCATCGGCAAGATCTACCGTATGCACGCGAACAAGCGTGAGGAGATCGAGTCGGTGGGCGCCGGCGACATCGTCGCCGTGATGGGTCTGAAGCAGACCACGACCGGTGAGACGCTGTGCGACGACAAGAACCCGGTGATCCTGGAGTCCATGGACTTCCCGGCGCCGGTCATCCAGGTCGCCATCGAGCCCAAGTCGAAGGGTGACCAGGAGAAGCTGGGCGTCGCGATCCAGCGCCTGGCCGAGGAGGACCCGTCCTTCCAGGTCCACTCGGACGAGGAGACCGGCCAGACCATCATCGGTGGTATGGGCGAGCTGCACCTCGAGGTGCTGGTCGACCGTATGCGCCGTGAGTTCCGGGTCGAGGCCAACGTCGGCAAGCCGCAGGTCGCGTACCGCGAGACGATCCGCAAGGCCGTCGAGCGCGTGGACTACACCCACAAGAAGCAGACCGGTGGTACCGGTCAGTTCGCCAAGGTGCAGATCGCGATCGAGCCGATCGAGGGCGGCGACGCCTCGTACGAGTTCGTGAACAAGGTGACCGGTGGCCGCATCCCGAAGGAGTACATCCCTTCGGTGGACGCCGGTGCGCAGGAGGCCATGCAGTTCGGCATCCTGGCCGGCTACGAGATGACGGGCGTCCGCGTCACGCTCCTCGACGGTGGCTACCACGAGGTCGACTCCTCCGAGCTCGCCTTCAAGATCGCCGGCTCGCAGGCCTTCAAGGAGGCCGCGCGCAAGGCCAGCCCCGTGCTGCTCGAGCCGATGATGGCCGTCGAGGTCACCACGCCCGAGGACTACATGGGTGAGGTCATCGGCGACATCAACTCCCGCCGTGGCCAGATCCAGGCCATGGAGGAGCGGGCCGGTGCCCGCGTCGTGAAGGGCCTCGTGCCCCTTTCGGAGATGTTCGGCTACGTCGGCGACCTCCGCAGCAAGACGTCGGGTCGCGCGAGCTACTCGATGCAGTTCGACTCCTACGCCGAGGTTCCGCGGAACGTCGCCGAGGAGATCATCGCGAAGGCCAAGGGCGAGTAACGCTCCGCGTTCTCACGCCTTAGGCTTGACTCCGGAGCCTCAAGGGGCATTCAGCCGCATTGCAGGATGAATGCCCCGGGTTCCGGGACTTAACAGCAAAGATCACCTGGCGCCGATGAAGTAAGGCGTACCAGAACCACTCCCAGGAGGACCCCAGTGGCGAAGGCGAAGTTCGAGCGGACTAAGCCGCACGTCAACATCGGCACCATCGGTCACATCGACCACGGTAAGACGACCCTCACGGCCGCCATTACCAAGGTGCTGCACGACGCGTACCCGGACCTGAACGAGGCCACCGCTTTCGACAACATCGACAAGGCGCCCGAGGAGCGTCAGCGCGGTATCACCATCTCCATCGCGCACGTCGAGTACCAGACCGAGGCGCGTCACTACGCCCACGTCGACTGCCCGGGTCACGCGGACTACATCAAGAACATGATCACCGGTGCCGCGCAGATGGACGGCGCGATCCTGGTGGTCGCCGCCACCGACGGCCCGATGCCGCAGACCAAGGAGCACGTGCTCCTGGCCCGCCAGGTCGGCGTTCCGTACATCGTCGTCGCCCTGAACAAGGCCGACATGGTGGACGACGAGGAGATCCTGGAGCTCGTCGAGCTCGAGGTCCGTGAGCTCCTCTCCGAGTACGAGTTCCCGGGCGACGACCTGCCGGTCGTCAAGGTCTCCGCGCTGAAGGCGCTGGAGGGCGACCCCGCGTGGACCCAGAGCGTTCTCGACCTGATGACGGCCGTCGACGAGAGCATCCCGCAGCCCGAGCGTGACGTCGACAAGCCGTTCCTGATGCCGATCGAGGACGTCTTCACGATCACCGGTCGCGGTACGGTCGTCACCGGCCGTATCGAGCGTGGTGTCCTCAAGGTCAACGAGACCGTCGACATCGTGGGCATCAAGCAGGAGAAGACCACCACCACGGTCACCGGCATCGAGATGTTCCGCAAGCTGCTCGACGAGGGCCAGGCCGGTGAGAACGTCGGTCTGCTGCTCCGCGGCATCAAGCGCGAGGACGTCGAGCGCGGCCAGGTCATCATCAAGCCGGGCTCGGTCACCCCGCACACCGAGTTCGAGGCGCAGGCCTACATCCTGTCCAAGGACGAGGGTGGCCGCCACACGCCGTTCTTCAACAACTACCGTCCGCAGTTCTACTTCCGTACGACGGACGTGACCGGCGTCGTGACCCTCCCCGAGGGCACCGAGATGGTCATGCCGGGTGACAACACCGAGATGAAGGTGGAGCTCATCCAGCCCGTCGCCATGGAAGAGGGCCTGAAGTTCGCCATCCGTGAGGGTGGCCGGACCGTGGGCGCCGGCCAGGTCACCAAGATCAACAAGTGATCTTGAACTGACCCGGCCCGGTCTCTGGCCTGGTAGCTGTCGGAGAGGCCCGTACGACTTCGGTCGTGCGGGCCTCTTCGTTGTCTCCCGCCGTATGATCATGCGACCGGGCCGCCCGGAACCGGTTGTCTGCAGAGGTGGGTGCCGTGCTCGACAAGGTGCGGGCGGTGGTCCCATGGCTGGCCGTCGCCGCCGTCGTGATCGCCATGGGCTACCAGCAGGGACTGTTCACACTGGTCGGGCGGCTCGCCCCGGGTCCGGCGAAGGCCGTGGCCCTGCCCGGGGGCGGCGTTTCCGACGGTGACCGGTGCGGGACCAAGGGATACCACCGGTTCCGGCTGCCCGCGGACGCGGTCATCCCGCCGCCCCGGAACGAGCCGCCGGCCGGCCCCCGGCTCGTCCTCGGCGCCTACGGGTACGAGCAGGGGCCCCGCACCCCCGCCCGCTTCACCATCGGCCTGCTTCTCGCCCCCGGCGGGAACCGGCCCCTCGAACTGTCCAGGACCCTCGGCACGGACGGCGTCGCGGTGGAGATCGAGGGCCCGGACGGGCTGGTCGGCGGCGCGCACGGCCTGCCGGTCACCTGGCGCGAGCCCGCCGGAACGGGCTCCGGCCACAGGATGCGCGTCGGCGCCCGCGGCGGTGGCAGCGCCGAGGTCGTGCTCCCCGTGCGGGCCTTGTGCCCCGGCCAGGAGGGGGCGGAGGTCATGAAGAAGCTGCAGGCGCCGATCGACTCGAACAACACCATCACCGGGCAGCCGCCGTACACCCTGACGGTCTCCTTCTCCGACCCCGGCGTCGGGAAGCTGCGCGCGTCGCTGGGCTCGCCGGACCGCGGTGACGTGCTCGGTGCCGGCAACCTCATCCCCCCGGACCCGGAGACCGGCCGCCCCTGAGCCGTGGCCACGGCCCGCCCGGCCGGTGTCGGTAACGAAAGTATTCGGCGCGCCCGACCCGTTGTCCCTCCGGGTCGCTGCCCCCAGCATTTGTCATACCGCTTGGCGAATTCCGTCGGAGGGGTCAGGCATGTCTGTCCGTCGCAGGGCTGTGCTTGGGGGCGGGTCTTACCGCCGTGCCGGTGCTGGCGTCCGGGGTGGCCCGGGCCGGGGAGGGCACCGCGCCGCGGGTGACGGACCCGGGTTCGTACATCTCCTTCACCGGCGGGGCGTTCTCGCTGGTGGGCGCACCGGTGGTGGTCAGTGCCGAGGATCACCCCGGAGTCGTCCGGGTGGCGGGCGACCTCCGTGACGACATCGAGCGGGTCACCGGCGTGCGCCCCGGTTCGACGATCGCCGGGTTCCCGGTTCTGCTGGGCACCATCGGCCGCAGCCCGCTCATCGACGGCCTGATCGCGAGCGGCCGCCTCGATGTGTCCGGGGTGCGGGGCAGGTGGGAGACCTCGCTGCAGACGGTGGTCGAGCACCCGATGCCCGGCGTGGAGCGGGCGTTCGTCATCGCGGGCAGCGACCCGCGGGGCTCGATCTTCGGCGCGTACGACGTCTCGTACGGCATCGGCGTCTCGCCCTGGTACTGGTGGGACGACGTGCCGCCGGTGCGCCGCGACGAGGTGTGGGTGCGCCCGGGCCGGTTCACGCAGGGCGCCCCGGCGGTGAGGTACCGGGGCATCTTCATGAACGACGAGAACCCGGCCCTCGGCACCTGGGCCCCGGAGCACTTCGGCCCGGGCAAGGCACCCGGGCAGCCCGGCGGCTTCAACGCGGACTTCTACGCGAAGGTCTTCGAGGTGCTGCTGCGCCTGAAGGGCAACTACCTCTGGCCGGCGGTGTGGGGCCGGGCCTTCGCCGAGGACGACCCGGAGAACCACCGGCGGGCCGCCGACTACGGCGTTGTCATCGGCACGTCCCATGAGGCCCCGATGATGCGCGGCATCGAGGAGTGGAACCGCCACGCGACGCCGGGTCACGACCCCTACGGCGGCACCGGCGAGTGGTCGTACCGCCGCAACGCCGAGGCGATACGGAAGTACTGGCGGGCCGGCATCCAGCGGATGGTCGACGAGGGCTTCGAGGGCGTCGTCACCCTCGGCATGCGCGGCAACGGCGACACCGGTCTCCCCGACGGCGACGGCATCGAGCTGATGCGGGAGATCATCACGGACCAGCGGCAGATCATCGAGCAGGTCACCGGCCGCCGGGCCGCCGAGACCCCGCAGGTGTGGACCCTGTACAAGGAGGTCCAGCGGTACTGGGACCGCGGCCTCCGGGCGCCGGACGACGTGACGGTGGTCCTGACGGACGACAACTGGGGCAACATCCGCAAGCACCCGGACGGCCCCCGGTCCGGCGGATTCGGCCTGTACTACCACTTCGACTACGTGGGCGCCGGACGCAACTACAAGTGGGTCGACACCGCGAACCTGCGCAACACCTGGGACCAGCTCCACCAGGCGCACGCCTACGGCAACCACGGCCTGTGGGTGGCGAACGTCGGCGACCTGAAGGGCAACGAGCTGCCGACCGAGTTCTTCCTGAACTACGCGTGGGACCCGGAGACCTGGCCGATCGAGCGGCTGGGGGAGTGGGAGGAGCGGTACGCCCGGCAGAACTTCGGCGCGGACCGCGCGGCCGAGATCGCGTCGGTGCTGGCGGCGTACGGCCGGCTCCAGGCCCGCCGCAAGCCGGAGCTGCTCAACCGCCGCATCACCGAGGCCGGCGGCCAGGTGGTCCAGGACGACGAGCGGAGCCCCTACTACTTCGGGCACCGCGAGCTGGAGCGGGTGACGGACGAGTGGCGGGAGCTGGGGCGGCGCGCGGAACGGATCGCCCGGCGGCTGCCCGCCGAGCGGCAGGACGCGTGGTTCGAACTGGCCGGCTACGAGGTGACGGCGACCGCCAACCTGTACGCGCTGCGGGAGGCGGAGTTCACCAACCTCCTGTACGCGCGGCAGGGCAGAGCGGCGACCAACGACCTGGCGACGCGTGCGGAACAGGGCCTCGCCCGCGACCTGGCCCTCGCGGACCGCTTCAACTCCTCGATCGCGGACGGCAAGTGGCAGGGCTTCCAGACCCAGCCGCACATCGACTACGGCGACGTGGACCGCTACGGCCCGAACGCCGGCTGGCAGCAGCCGGAGAAGGACAACGTGGCCCTGCCGGACGTGCTGTTCCCGGCGGTACGGCGGATCGAGGTGCCCGAGGCCGCCGAGCTGGGCGTGTCGGTGGACGGCGCCGAGGACGCGGCGGAGTGGTGGCCGGGCGGTTCCCCGCGGCATGCGGCGCTCCCCGAGTTCAGCCCGTACCAGACGCGTCCGCGGCAGTACGTGGAGATCTTCAACCGGGGCCGCACGCCCTTCGACTACCGCGTGCGGACCTCCGAGCCCTGGCTGGTGGTCGACCGCCCGCGGGGCCGGGTGGAGCGGCAGGTCCGGCTGGAGTTGCGGGTGGACTGGTCCCGGGCCCCGCACGGCCGCGCCGAGGCGTCGCTGGAGGTGAGCGGGGCGGGGGCGACGGTGACGGTGGGGTGCGTGGCGGTCGCCAAGCCGCAGCGGGGCCTGCGGGGCTTCGTCGAGGCGGGCGGATACGTGGCGATCGACGCCGAGCACCACGACCGGGCGGTCGGGCAGTGGCGCCGTCTGGACGGCATCGGCCGCACCGGCGCCGGAATGACCCCCTGGCCGGTCACCGCACCCCGCCGCACGCCCGGCGCCCCCTCGTCCCCGCGCCTGGAGTACGAGGTGACCGTGCTGTCACCGGCCGACGAGGTGACGGTCTGGGCCTGGCTCTCGCCCCGCAACCCGGCCCTGCCGACGGGCGGCCTGCGCGGGCCAGCGTGTCGCCCGCCTGGTGGACGGTGCCAGCCGACCATGTGCCGCCCGGGTCACCGGGGCCCCCGGGGTCGCTCGGCCCGCTTGTGGCCGCCTTCAGGGTGAGGCCGTGGGCCCGCAGGACCGGGGGACGGCACCTGGGCCGTGGGACACCACCTACCGGGCCGGTGACCGGGTCACCCACGCGGGCCCACGGCTACGCCTGCCTGCGGACCCACACGGCCCAGCCGGGCTGGGAGCCCCCGGCGGTCCCGGCGCTGGGGCGGGCCGGCCGAGCGGCGCCGGCACGTCGGACGACGTCAACGCGGCGCACGTGAAACCCCCCGTGACGAAGATCGACGTCCACCGGTTGAAGGAGCGGCGGTGGACGTCGATACGGCGAGGGGCGAGCGGTGGACGGTCCGGCAGGAGGCGACGGCGGTTACGGCCGCGGCCCTGGGGCGGGGAGACTGGCGTCCACCCCCGCCGAGAAGCGGGCGGCGGCCAAGGCGCTGAACGACCACATCGAGCCAGACACCCGCAGGGCCGGCGAGTGGGCGGACGACGAGACCGGGGCGGCGGTGAAGGCCTTCGGCGCCCGCGACGGACACGGCTGGCTCACCTCCACCGCGCTGCGCGAGGCCCACGCGACCTGGGGCGACCAGGTGAGGAACCTGATGGACCGGCTGGGTGCCGAGAAGGACGCGCTGCGCAGCACGAACGTGGTCCTGACCGGCTCGGATCTGGCAGCCGGCTCGGCACTGCGGCGCACGTCCGCGCTCGACCTGTACTGACGGGGGAACGGCCGGGCATGCCGACGTACCACGAGATCATGAGCACCGACCTCGCCGCACTCACCGGCGCCGCCGAGCGCTGGGAGGGCATGGCGGCGGAGTTCGCGAAGCAGGAGCGGGCGTACCGGCGGGACGTCCACCGCATCACGACGGGCCCCGCCTGGAGTGGAATGAGCGCGGAGGCGGCCCACGGCCGCTTCGGCGTCACGCTCAAGGAACTGCAGTACGCCCAGGCGGAGGCCAAGGCGATCGCCTCCCTGCTGCGGGACGCCCACGCCCAGTTCACGGAGCTGAAGGGCAGGCTCACGGCGGCGCGCGAGGAGGCCCGGGCGGCCGGGATGCGGATCTCGGACCGAGGCCGTGTCAGCGCAGACCCCACGCACACGAAGGAGCCGGACGAGTCGTCCGTACGGTCCTGGCAGGACCGTGTCGACGCGGCGGTACGGGCCGTGACGGACGCGGACACGGGTGTCGAGACCGCCTTGGCGGCCGTGGTCGTCGACTCGGACCCGTTGGTCGGCGGTCGGGGCTTCAACGGCCGGGCACTGGGAGACATCGAGAAGTACGAGGCGCTGGCCGCGGAGGAGACACTCAGCAGACTCAGCCGGGGCGGGCACCTGTCGCAACGCGAACTGACCGAACTGCAGCGGACGTTCCGCGACAACTCGGGTGACGAGGCGTTCTCCCGAACCCTGCTGGACGACCTGGGGGCGGCGGGCACGATCACCCTGACGAACGAGCTCAACGACCTGATCCACGTGCGCGGCGGACCGGGGTCGGGCACGTACTCGACGATCGAGTCGGGCCTCGCTGACACCCTGGCGACGGCGACGAGGGACACGGACTCGCGCTGGTACAAGCACTGGCGAGCCTCCATGCGGCACGCCGGCATCGAGCACTACGCCACGGACGCGCAGGGCGAACGCATGGACAAGGCGGTGGGCTACCAGTCCCTCGTCACCCTGATGCACAAGGGCCACGGCTACGCGCCGAAGATGCTCGAGAACCTGACCGACGACATGATCGCGGCGGAGCGCCGGGACCCGGGCGTCTGGCAGTTGAAACACGAGTACAGCGGCAGGCACGGCGGCTGGTTCGCGAACGACCCGGTGGACGGCGCGCTGGACATCATGAGCCACGACCCCCACACGGCCGCGGACTACCTTGGCTCGGACGCCCGCATGAAGTACCTGGTAGAGGACCGCGACTGGAACGTCGTCCTGCACGAGCACGGGGGAGACAAGACCGGCACCTACGCGGCCGGCCTCGACGCGGACGACCGCGAGGGCTTCGGCAGGGCCCTCCAGGCGGCGACCACGGGAATCGACCCGTCCGACAAACACGCCCACTACGTGCCCCACACCAAGCAGAACGACGCGGTCTTCCGGTCGGCGATCAGCCACCTGTCCGACAGCGGCGACAAATTCCCCCCGTCCCTGCGGCAGCCCATGGCATCGATTCTGGTCAACCACGGCGACACCGTGCACGCCTCGATGAGCGAAATCGACATCTCCAAGTCCCCCTTGCCCCAGGACCAGCTCTTCGAGGTCACCAAACAGGTATCAAAGGACAAGGACGCCTACGGCACGCTCAACGGCGGCTTGAACCAGGCGATGGTCTCAGGAATCCACGACGATCACTCCAAGTCCACAGAACCCCTGCTCCGCGCAGGCCGCACTGTCGGCTTCCTCGAGGAGGCCCGCATCCAGGCACAGGGCGACCCCAAAACAGCCTCCTTCGAAGCGAAGCCAGTGTTCGACAAGGCGATCAGCTACATCCCGATCGTCAGCAATGACGTGCAGCAGGGGTTCGACTACGTCACGGGTAAGTGGATGGCGGACGAGCAGAAGCGGTTGGATGACCAACAATCTCAGAAAAACATCGACGCCTTTGATGCGCGAAACGGTCAACTGATGGGGCTTGCTCAAGAATGGACCAAGATGCACCGAGAGGACGGCACTCTGGACTACGCCGCTAAAAGCGAGATCGGCGGGGCAGCCGAGGACGGTATGGCTCACGCAACAGGTGTGTCTGGAGTGCAACCCCGGTGATTTCGTATCTGCACAGGAGCTCGGCGAGCTTGGTCGTGTTGCCACTCCTAGTCGTGAGTGTCTCCTGCGGTAACTCCTCTGATCGAGCAATTCCTGGGGTGATCTGCGGAACACGCGTCGATCCTGATGTCACGCGCCCCCTCATGACGTCCACTGGCGGGTTGAGTGAGTATGACAAAGTGGATCGTTCTGAGGCAGTCACCGCCCCGTGTCTCATCTTGGTGCAGGATCTGGTGGCCATGCGCTTCCGATTCTCATGGGACGCGGATGCGGCGGATCTCATGTATCTGGCGAAAGATACCGGGAAAATCTCTGGCGTCAGCGCTCCGCACTATGTGAATGGCGCCCCGTACAAGACGCTTGTAGGGACTGACGGTGCAATCTCTCAAGCTGCCTGTAAAACCAAAGGCGGAAACTACTTCACTCTTACCCTCCAACTCCCTCAGGTGAAGCTGACTGACCAATCCCACCGCAACGACATCGAAAAGTTCATGCGTGCCTTCTTCCCAGCCACGGTCAAAACGCTCGGCTGCGCATGACGTCGGGACCTTTCCCGCACCGCCTCGCCGGGCGTGGCGGGTGTGCGGGCAGCCTGGTCCCTGCCGCAGGTGTCGCCATCTGTCCCCGGGGCGTGTGATCCGCCTACGATTCCGGGGGAGCGGGTAACTGCTCGACTGCGCGAAGGGGGCACCGTGCAGAGAGAGATCGTGGTGACACTGATCAGCACCCTGGGGACTGTCTGGGTGGCCTTTCTGACGGTCCGGGGCAGTGCGAGGAGGGACCACCGCCCCTACGTCGGACCGCTCATGGGACTGAGCGAGTTCTGCGGTTACGCGACGGGTGTCGCCCGAGCGGCGATGACGGAGTGCGACAAGGCGTTCCAGGAGTTGGCGGAGGGGGACTATCCCGTACCCGCTACGGGCGGGGATCGAGTCACCGCCTATCGCGCAGAGGCCGGACTCGACGATCCGGCGCCCGTGGCAGCCGAAGCGCACGATCTCGTGCGCAGCGAGCTGGACACGTATGCGAAGGCGACCCGGGCGTTCCAGCAGAAGCTCCGCGCCACGGGCCGGATCATCGACGACCTGGCCGGCGCCGTGCCCCTCGCGCCCGCCCAGGTCGAACGGGAGCTCAGTCGGCATCTACCCGCACTGCGGGAGTCGCTGCAGGCGCTGGACGCGGCGTTCGAGAACAGTGTCGACGGCTACTTCCAGCGGCACGACTCGTTCATGTCCATCCGAGCGCGGCGCTCGCTCCGGAAGAAGGCGGAGAACCGGTACGCCCGGTCCGTCACTGCCGGACAGAACGCCGTGCTCGAGGAATCGCAGCGCTCGACCGCAGACGGTTCCCAGGAAGATCGCGTGGATCAGACGAGAGTGGACGGTAGCCGGCCCGTCTGCGGATACTGCATCTGGCGCTGTCCGCATGCACCGGACCTGTCGTTCATCCCCACCATGGCGCGGGGAGCCGGCGACCCCGGCCCGTCCGCACAGAGCCCCGCGTCCGCCGGGCCTCATGCGGTCGGCAGTGGCGGCCGAGGGGTAGCTCTGCCCGCGGCGAGAGGGGTGACCCGGTGAACGGCTGCGTGGCTTCGGTTTGACCTGCGTCACCCCAGGGGTAATGTCTTCCGGCCGATTGGCCAGCCCCCCGCCCCATATGGCAGACTGTCCGAGTTGCTCGGTCGAGTGTTGATGCTGCGCGCCTCCCGCCGGGAGGACCGGAAGCGAGTCCCACAGTACTCGTCGCCCTAACTGCCCACGGGCAGCGCTGGGGCGGACGTACGGGAATCTTCCGGGAAGTGTGAGCGCAACCCCGGCCAGGCGCCCGGTGGGCCTGAGGTCCCCGGTCCGCGGTTCCGGAAGGGCCATCGCATTCCCCGCAGGGATGTTCGAACAAGGGACATCTGTGTCAGCGGGAGCGCGACACACCCGACCGCGTGGGTCGGAGAAACGAAGGCAGCAGAAGGAATCCGCCGGGTTCCGGAGCGTTAGAAGAGACAGGACTACTGAGTAGCCATGGCGGGACAGAAGATCCGCATCCGGCTCAAGGCCTACGACCACGAGGTCATCGACTCCTCGGCGAAGAAGATCGTCGAGACGGTGACCCGCACTGGTGCGTCGGTCGCGGGCCCGGTGCCGCTGCCCACTGAGAAGAACGTGTACTGCGTCATCAAGTCGCCGCACAAGTACAAGGACTCGCGCGAGCACTTCGAGATGCGCACGCACAAGCGCCTGATCGACATTCTCGACCCCACCCCCAAGACCGTTGACTCTCTGATGCGACTCGACCTCCCGGCCGGTGTCGACATCGAGATCAAGCTCTGAGGGTCGGTGAGCTGAGAATGGCTAAGCAGATCAAGGGCATCCTGGGCGAGAAGCTCGGCATGACGCAGGTGTGGGACGAGAACAACCGTGTTGTTCCGGTCACCGTCGTCAAGGCCGGCCCCAATGTCGTCACCCAGGTCCGTACGAACGATGTCGACGGCTACGAGTCCGTCCAGATCGCTTTCGGCGAGATCGACCCGCGCAAGGTGAACAAGCCCCTCAAGGGTCACTTCGCCAAGGCCGACGTCACCCCCCGCCGTCACCTCGTCGAGATCCGCACCGCGGACGCCTCCGAGTACACGCTGGGCCAGGAGATCTCCGCGGAGGTCTTCGAGGCCGGCGTCAGGGTGGACGTGACCGGCAAGAGCAAGGGCAAGGGCTTCGCCGGTGTCATGAAGCGTCACAACTTCAAGGGCCTCGGCGCCGGACACGGCACCCAGCGCAAGCACCGCTCGCCCGGTTCCATCGGTGGCTGCGCCACCCCGGGCCGCGTGTTCAAGGGCCTCCGCATGGCGGGTCGCATGGGCAACGAGCGGGTCACCACCCAGAACCTGACCGTCCACGCCGTTGACGCGGAGAAGGGCCTGCTGCTCATCAAGGGCGCGGTTCCCGGTCCGAACGGCGGCCTCGTCCTGGTCCGCACCGCGGCCAAGGGGGCCTGAGGTAACCGATGAGTACTGTTGACATCCTTTCGCCGGCGGGCGACAAGGCCGGTTCCGTCGAGCTCCCCTCGGAGATCTTCGACGCCAAGGTCAGCGTTCCGCTGATCCACCAGGTCGTCGTCGCACAGCTGGCCGCTGCCCGCCAGGGCACGCACAAGACGAAGACCCGTGGCGAGGTCCGTGGTGGCGGCAAGAAGCCGTACCGCCAGAAGGGCACCGGTCGCGCCCGTCAGGGTTCGACCCGCGCCCCGCAGTTCGCCGGTGGTGGCGTCGTCCACGGCCCGCAGCCGCGTGACTACTCGCAGCGCACCCCGAAGAAGATGAAGGCCGCCGCCCTGCGCGGTGCCCTCACCGACCGGGCGCGTCACAACCGCATCCACGTCGTTTCCGGCGTGGTCGAGGGCGCGAACCCCAGCACCAAGGCCGCCAAGAGCCTGTTCGGCAAGATCAGCGAGCGCAAGAACCTGCTCCTGATCGTCGACCGCTCCGACGAGGCCGCGTGGCTGTCCGCCCGCAACCTGCCCCAGGTCCACATCCTGGAGCCGGGCCAGCTGAACACGTACGACGTTCTCGTCTCGGACGACGTGGTCTTCACCCAGGCCGCGTTCGAGTCCTTCGTGTCTGGCCCCAAGGCCGCTGACACCGAAGGGAGCGAGGCCTGATGGCTACGCGTCACCCGAGCATCGCCTCGAAGGCCGCCAAGGCCGCCAAGGCCGCGCGCGTCGCCAAGGCGAAGCGCCACGCCACCGAGGGCAAGAACACTGTCGAGACCCCGCTGAGCAAGTCGTACACGGACCCCCGTGACGTCCTGCTGAAGCCGGTCGTCTCGGAGAAGAGCTACGCGCTCATCGACGAGAACAAGTACACGTTCATCGTCGACCCGAACGCCAACAAGACCCAGATCAAGCAGGCCGTCCAGGCGGTCTTCGACGTCAAGGTCACCGGGGTAAACACGATCAACCGCCAGGGCAAGCGCAAGCGCACGAAGACCGGCTTCGGTCAGCGTGCCGGCAGCAAGCGCGCGATCGTGACCCTCGCCGAGGGCGACCGTATCGACATCTTCGGCGGTCCGACCGCGTAAGCGGGTCGGATCGTCCGATATCGGACGAGGACTGAGAAATGGGAATCCGCAAGTACAAGCCGACTACGCCGGGCCGTCGTGGCGCCAGCGTCGCCGACTTCGTCGAGGTCACGCGGTCCACGCCGGAGAAGTCGCTGGTCCGCCCCCTGCACAGCAAGGGCGGCCGTAACAACGCCGGTCGTGTGACCGTTCGCCACCAGGGTGGCGGACACAAGCGCGCCTACCGCGTGATCGACTTCCGTCGTCACGACAAGGACGGCGTGCCGGCGAAGGTCGCGCACATCGAGTACGACCCCAACCGCACCGCGCGCATCGCGCTGCTGCACTACGCCGACGGCGAGAAGCGCTACATCCTCGCCCCGCGCAACCTGCAGCAGGGTGACCGCGTCGAGAACGGTCCCGGGGCCGACATCAAGCCGGGCAACAACCTGGCCCTCCGCAACATCCCGGTCGGTACCACGATCCACGCGATCGAGCTCCGTCCCGGTGGCGGTGCCAAGTTCGCCCGCTCCGCCGGTGCCTCCGTGCAGCTGCTCGCGAAGGAGGGCTCGATGGCCCACCTCCGCATGCCGTCCGGTGAGATCCGCCTGGTCGACGTCCGCTGCCGCGCCACCATCGGTGAGGTCGGCAACGCCGAGCAGAGCAACATCAACTGGGGTAAGGCCGGCCGTAAGCGGTGGCTGGGCGTTCGCCCGACCGTCCGTGGTGTCGTCATGAACCCGGTTGACCACCCGCACGGTGGTGGTGAGGGCCGGACCTCCGGTGGTCGCCACCCCGTGTCCCCGTGGGGCAAGAAGGAAGGCCGTACTCGTTCGCCCAAGAAGGCGTCGAACAAGTACATCGTCCGCCGCCGCAAGACGAACAAGAAGCGCTAAGGACGGGTTGAGATGCCTCGTAGCCTGAAGAAGGGGCCCTTCGTCGACGACCACCTGATCAAGAAGGTGGACGCCCAGAACGAAGCCGGCACCAAGAACGTCATCAAGACCTGGTCCCGCCGCTCCATGATCGTCCCGGCCATGCTTGGCCACACGCTCGCGGTGCACAACGGCAAGACCCACATCCCGGTGTTCGTCACCGAGTCGATGGTCGGCCACAAGCTCGGCGAGTTCTCGCCGACGCGCACCTTCCGGGGTCACGTCAAGGACGACCGGAAGTCGAAGCGCCGCTAACCGCGGATCGCATTCAGACACGTAAGTAACTGAGAGGGACAACCATGGAAGCCAGGGCCCAGGCGCGGTACATCCGCGTTACGCCCATGAAGGCCCGCCGCGTGGTGGACCTTATCCGTGGCATGGATGCCACGGAGGCTCAGGCGGTCCTGCGATTCGCTCCGCAGGCCGCCTCAGTGCCCGTCGGCAAGGTGCTCGACAGCGCCATCGCCAACGCCGCGCACAACTACGACCACACCGACGCCGACAGCCTCTTCATCTCTGAGGCGTACGTCGACGAGGGCCCGACCCTGAAGCGGTTCCGACCGCGTGCCCAGGGCCGTGCCTACCGGATCCGCAAGCGGACCAGCCACATCACCGTGGTCGTCAGCAGCAAGGAAGGAACCCGGTAATGGGCCAGAAGGTTAACCCGCATGGGTTCCGGCTCGGTGTCACGACCGACTTCAAGTCGCGTTGGTACGCCGACAAGCTGTACAAGGACTACGTCAAGGAAGACGTCGCCATCCGTCGGATGATGACGTCCGGCATGGAGCGCGCCGGCATCTCGAAGGTTGAGATCGAGCGCACCCGTGACCGCGTGCGTGTGGACATCCACACCGCTCGTCCGGGCATCGTCATCGGCCGCCGTGGCGCCGAGGCCGACCGCATCCGCGGCGACCTCGAGAAGCTCACGGGCAAGCAGGTCCAGCTGAACATCCTCGAGGTCAAGAGCCCCGAGACGGACGCTCAGCTGGTTGCTCAGGCCGTCGCCGAGCAGCTCTCCTCCCGCGTCTCCTTCCGTCGTGCCATGCGCAAGAGCATGCAGGGCACGATGAAGGCCGGCGCCAAGGGCATCAAGATCCAGTGCGGCGGCCGCCTCGGCGGCGCCGAGATGTCCCGCTCGGAGTTCTACCGCGAGGGCCGCGTGCCCCTGCACACGCTCCGTGCGAACGTGGACTACGGCTTCTTCGAGGCCAAGACGACCTTCGGCCGCATCGGTGTGAAGGTCTGGATCTACAAGGGCGACGTCAAGAACATCGCCGAGGTCCGCGCCGAGAACGCTGCGGCCCGTGCGGGTAACCGCCCGGCCCGTGGCGGTGCCGACCGCCCGGCCCGTGGTGGCCGCGGTGGCGAGCGGCGCGGTCGCAAGCCGCAGCAGGCTGCCGGCGCCGAGGCCCCCAAGGCCGAGGCCCCCGCCGCCGCTCCGGCTGAGAGCACCGGAACGGAGGCCTGACCGAAATGCTGATCCCCCGTAGGGTCAAGCACCGCAAGCAGCACCACCCGAAGCGCAGCGGCGCTGCCAAGGGCGGTACGCAGGTTGCGTTCGGCGAGTACGGCATCCAGGCGCTCACCCCGGCGTATGTGACGAACCGCCAGATCGAGGCCGCTCGTATCGCCATGACGCGTCACATCAAGCGTGGTGGCAAGGTCTGGATCAACATCTACCCGGACCGTCCCCTCACCAAGAAGCCTGCCGAGACCCGCATGGGTTCCGGTAAGGGTTCCCCGGAGTGGTGGATCGCCAACGTCAAGCCCGGACGCGTGATGTTCGAGCTGTCGTACCCCAACGAGAAGATCGCCCGTGAGGCGCTGCTTCGAGCGGCCCACAAGCTGCCGATGAAGTGCCGGATCGTCAAGCGCGAGGCAGGTGAAGCGTGATGTCGGCCGGTACCAAGGCGTCCGAGCTGCGCGAGCTGGGCAACGAGGAGCTTCTGGGTAAGCTCCGCGAGGCCAAGGAAGAGCTGTTCAATCTCCGCTTCCAGGCGGCGACCGGTCAGCTCGAGAACCACGGTCGGCTGAAGGCCGTCCGTAAGGACATCGCGCGGATCTACACCCTGATGCGTGAGCGCGAGCTGGGCATCGAGACGGTGGAGAGCGCCTGATGAGTGAGAGCAACGTGACTGAGCAGACTGCAGAGGCCCGCGGCTTCCGCAAGACCCGTGAGGGTCTCGTCGTCAGCGACAAGATGGACAAGACCGTCGTCGTCGCTGTCGAGGACCGCGTCAAGCACGCGCTGTACGGCAAGGTCATCCGCCGTACCAACAAGCTCAAGGCGCACGACGAGCAGAACGCCGCGGGCGTCGGCGACCGTGTCCTCCTCATGGAGACCCGGCCGCTGTCCGCGACGAAGCGTTGGCGCGTCGTCGAGATCCTCGAGAAGGCCAAGTAAATCTCCTGCGGGGCATCCCTCGCAGGACAGTTCCGCCAGGCTCCGGGAGCCGCTCCGCTGAGCGGCTCCCGGGGAACCGGCAGACAAACAGGAGATAGACGTGATCCAGCAGGAGTCGCGACTGCGCGTCGCCGACAACACTGGTGCGAAGGAAATCCTTTGCATCCGTGTGCTCGGTGGCTCCGGTCGCCGCTACGCGGGCATCGGTGACGTCATCGTCGCCACCGTCAAGGACGCGATCCCCGGTGGCAACGTGAAGAAGGGTGACGTCGTCAAGGCGGTCATCGTTCGCACCGTCAAGGAGCGCCGCCGTCCCGACGGCTCGTACATCCGCTTCGACGAGAACGCCGCCGTCATTCTGAAGAACGACGGCGACCCTCGCGGCACCCGTATCTTCGGCCCGGTCGGCCGTGAGCTGCGCGAGAAGAAGTTCATGAAGATCATCTCGCTCGCGCCGGAGGTGCTGTAAGCATGAAGATCAAGAAGGGCGACCTGGTCCAGGTCATCACCGGCAAGGACAAGGGCAAGCAGGGCAAGGTCATTGCCGCTTACCCGCGCGACGAGCGCGTCCTGGTCGAGGGTGTCAACCGGGTCAAGAAGCACACCAAGGCCGGTCCGACCGCTGGCGGTTCGCAGGCCGGCGGCATCGTCACCACCGAGGCACCGATCCACGTCTCCAACGTCCAGCTGGTCGTTGAGAAGGACGGCCAGAAGGTCGCCACGCGTGTCGGTTACCGCTTCGACGACGAGGGCAACAAGATCCGCGTTGCCAAGCGGACGGGTGAGGACATCTGATGGCTACCACCACCACTCCGCGTCTGAAGCAGAGGTACCGCGAGGAGATCGCGGGCAAGCTGCGTGACGAGTTCAAGTACGAGAACGTCATGCAGATCCCCGGCCTCGTCAAGATCGTGGTCAACATGGGTGTCGGCGACGCCGCCCGTGACTCGAAGCTGATCGAGGGCGCGATCCGCGACCTGACCACCATCACCGGTCAGAAGCCGGCCGTCACCAAGGCCCGCAAGTCCATCGCGCAGTTCAAGCTGCGCGAGGGCCAGCCGATCGGTGCCCACGTCACGCTCCGTGGCGACCGCATGTGGGAGTTTCTGGACCGCACCCTGTCGCTCGCGCTGCCGCGCATCCGCGACTTCCGCGGCCTGTCCCCCAAGCAGTTCGACGGCCGTGGCAACTACACGTTCGGTCTCACGGAGCAGGTCATGTTCCACGAGATCGACCAGGACAAGATCGACCGCACCCGGGGTATGGACATCACCGTGGTGACCACGGCGACCAACGACGCTGAGGGCCGCGCGCTCCTTCGTCACCTCGGCTTCCCGTTCAAGGAGGCGTGAGCGAGATGGCGAAGAAGGCTCTGATCGCGAAGGCTGCTCGCAAGCCCAAGTTCGGTGTGCGTGGCTACACCCGCTGCCAGCGCTGTGGCCGCCCGCACTCCGTGTACCGCAAGTTCGGCCTGTGCCGCGTGTGCCTTCGTGAGATGGCTCACCGTGGCGAGCTGCCGGGCGTGACCAAGAGCTCCTGGTAATCCCTGTAATAGGGGATTCCTGAAGCTCTCGGTAAGCATCTGGGTCGGCAGGGGCCCTTCTTCACATGCCGTAGGCTTGTGGAGTTGGGCGTCTGCCGCGCCCGTACGACTTACTACGCCGTAGGTCCACCGCGCCGCACCCGTCCCGTCTCGGATCGGGGAGAGGGATGGCGCACCAGGAAACCCCGGCGAGAGAGGCCGAAGGCCAATTCATGACCATGACTGATCCGATCGCAGACATGCTTACGCGTCTGCGAAACGCGAACTCGGCATACCACGACTCCGTGACGATGCCGGCATCGAAGATCAAGTCTCACATCGCGGAGATCCTCCAGCAGGAGGGCTTCATCACGGGCTGGAAGGTCGAGGACGCCGAGGTTGGTAAGAACCTCGTTCTCGAGCTGAAGTTCGGCCCGAACCGTGAGCGCTCCATCGCGGGCATCAAGCGGATCTCCAAGCCCGGTCTCCGGGTTTACGCGAAGTCCACCAACCTGCCGAAGGTGCTCGGCGGCCTCGGCGTGGCGATTATCTCCACGTCGCACGGGCTGCTCACCGACAAGCAGGCCGGCAAGAAGGGCGTGGGTGGGGAAGTCCTCGCCTACGTCTGGTAGCGGAAGGGAACGGAGGAAACAGCTATGTCGCGTATTGGCAAGCTCCCCATCACGGTTCCCGCCGGCGTGGACGTCACCATCGACGGCCGTACGGTCTCGGTCAAGGGCCCCAAGGGCACGCTGACCCACACCGTCGTCGCGCCGATCGACATCGTCAAGGGTGAGGACGGCGTGCTCAACGTCAGCCGTCCGAACGACGAGCGTCAGAACAAGGCCCTGCACGGCCTGTCCCGCACGCTGGTGGCGAACATGATCACCGGCGTGACCCAGGGTTACGTGAAGAAGCTCGAGATCAGCGGTGTCGGTTACCGCGTCACGGCCAAGGGCTCGAACCTCGAGTTCGCGCTCGGCTACAGCCACCCGATCGTCATCGAGGCGCCCGAGGGCATCACCTTCAAGGTGGAGACCCCGACCCGCTTCCAGGTCGAGGGCATCGACAAGCAGAAGGTCGGCGAGGTTGCGGCCAACATCCGCAAGCTGCGCAAGCCCGACCCGTACAAGGCCAAGGGCGTCAAGTACGAGGGCGAAGTCATCCGCCGCAAGGTCGGAAAGGCGGGTAAGTAAGCCATGGCATACGGGCAGAAGATCCTCAAGGGCGACGCCTACAAGCGCGCCGCGATCAAGCGCCGTCACATCCGGATCCGCAAGCGGATCGCCGGTACGGCGGAGCGCCCCCGTCTGGTCGTGACCCGCTCCAACCGCCACATCGTGGCGCAGGTGATCGACGACCTCAAGGGCCACACCCTGGCGTCCGCGTCCACCTTGGACGCGTCCGTCCGCGGCGGCGAGGGCGACAAGTCCTCGCAGGCCAAGCAGGTCGGCGCCCTGGTCGCCGAGCGTGCCAAGGCCGCCGGTGTCGAAGCTGTCGTGTTCGACCGCGGTGGCAACCAGTACGCCGGGCGCATCGCCGCTCTGGCGGACGCCGCCCGCGAAGCCGGGCTCAAGTTCTGAGCCTCCGTAGCTAGCGGAAACGAAGAGAGGTAATTCCAATGGCTGGACCCCAGCGCCGCGGTGGCGGTGCCGGTGGCGGCGAGCGGCGGGACCGGAAGGGCCGTGACGGCGGCGCTGCTGCCGCCGAGAAGACCGCGTACGTTGAGCGCGTCGTCGCGATCAACCGCGTCGCCAAGGTTGTGAAGGGTGGTCGTCGCTTCAGCTTCACCGCGCTGGTCGTGGTGGGCGACGGTGACGGCACCGTGGGTGTCGGATACGGCAAGGCCAAGGAGGTGCCGGCCGCCATCGCCAAGGGTGTTGAGGAGGCCAAGAAGCACTTCTTCAAGGTCCCCCGCATCCAGGGCACCATCCCGCACCCGATCCAGGGTGAGAAGGCTGCCGGCGTCGTGCTGCTCAAGCCCGCGTCCCCCGGTACCGGCGTTATCGCCGGTGGCCCGGTGCGTGCCGTGCTCGAGTGCGCCGGTATCCACGACATCCTGTCGAAGTCGCTCGGCTCCGACAACGCGATCAACATCGTGCACGCCACCGTGGCGGCCCTCAAGGGCCTGCAGCGTCCCGAGGAGGTCGCGGCCCGCCGTGGTCTGCCGCTCGAGGACGTCGCTCCCGCCGCCCTGCTGCGTGCGCGTGCCGGGGCGGGTGCGTAATCGTGGCACAGCTCAAGATCACGCAGGTCAAGTCCTACATCGGCAGCAAGCAGAACCACCGTGACACCCTGCGTTCCCTTGGTCTCAAGGGCATCAACACGCAGGTCGTCAAGGAGGACCGCCCCGAGTTCCGCGGAATGGTGCACACCGTCCGCCACCTCGTGACGGTCGAGGAGGTCGACTGATCATGGCGGAGCAGAACCCGCTCAAGATCCACAACCTCCGTCCCGCCCCGGGCGCCAAGACCGCCAAGACCCGTGTGGGTCGTGGTGAGGCGTCGAAGGGTAAGACGGCCGGTCGTGGTACCAAGGGCACCAAGGCCCGTTACCAGGTTCCGGAGCGCTTCGAGGGTGGCCAGATGCCGCTCCACATGCGTCTCCCGAAGCTGAAGGGCTTCAAGAACCCGTTCAAGACCGAGTTCCAGGTCGTGAACCTCGACAAGCTGGCCGCGCTCTACCCCGAGGGTGGCGAGGTCACCGTCGAGGGTCTGGTGGCCAAGGGTGCCGTTCGCAAGAACAGCCTCGTCAAGGTCCTCGGCCAGGGTGAGGTCTCCGTGGCGCTGCAGGTGACGGTCGACGCCGTCTCCGGCTCCGCCAAGGAGAAGATCACCGCCGCCGGCGGTACGGTCACCGAGCTGGTCTGAGCCATTCAGGCATCTCGATGACGTGAACGACCCGACCGGGGATACTCCACAAAAGGGGTATCCCCGGTTGGTCGTTCCAAGGGCAGTGGTCTCGCCGGTAAGGTGGCCTGCACTGTCCACTTTCATTGGGTGCCTCCCATGGGGCACCCTGAGCGGCAGTTGACCGTTATTCATTCGTCGAACCTCAAGACCGTCACCCTTGACGCAGTTGCGCGGGGGTCGCAGGAGGCACCGTGCTCACCGCGTTCGCCCGGGCGTTCAGGACGCCCGACCTGCGCAAGAAGCTGCTCTTCACGCTGGCAATCATCGTGGTCTACCGGGTCGGTACCCACATCCCGATCCCCGGCGTCAACTACAAGGCCGTCCAGACGTGTGTGAAAGAGGCGTCCGGCAATCAGGGCCTCTTCGGTCTCGTCAACATGTTCAGCGGTGGCGCGCTGCTCCAGATCACGATCTTCGCGCTCGGCATCATGCCGTACATCACGGCGAGCATCATTCTGCAGCTGCTCACCGTGGTCATCCCGCGTCTGGAGGCCCTGAAGAAGGAGGGTCAGGCGGGTACCTCGAAGATCACGCAGTACACCCGTTACCTGACCGTGGCGCTCGCCATCCTGCAGGGCACCGGTCTCGTGGCCACCGCGCGCAGCGGCGCTCTGTTCGGCAGCTGCTCGGTGGGCGCCCAGATCGTCCCCGACCAGGCCATCTTCACCACCATCACGATGGTCATCTGCATGACGGCCGGCACCGCCGTCGTCATGTGGCTCGGTGAGCTGATCACCGACCGCGGCATCGGCAACGGCATGTCGATCCTGATGTTCATCTCGATCGCGGCGACCTTCCCGTCCGCGCTGTGGGCCATCAAGAAGCAGGGCACCCTGGCCGGCGGCTGGATCGAGTTCAGCACCGTCATCCTGGTCGGCCTGGTCATGGTCGCGCTCGTGGTCTTCGTCGAGCAGGCCCAGCGCCGTATCCCGGTGCAGTACGCGAAGCGCATGATCGGGCGCCGCTCCTACGGCGGTACGTCCACGTACATCCCGCTCAAGGTGAACCAGGCGGGTGTGATTCCCGTCATCTTCGCCTCGTCACTGCTCTACATTCCGGCACTGCTCGCTCAGTTCGCCGGGGGCAAGTCGGGCTGGAAGACCTGGGTCGAGCAGAACCTGACCAAGGGCGACCACCCGATTTACATCGCTTCGTACTTCTTGCTCATCGTGTTTTTCGCCTTCTTCTACGTGGCGATCTCCTTCAACCCCGAGGAAGTCGCCGACAACATGAAGAAGTATGGTGGCTTCATCCCGGGCATCCGGGCTGGCCGACCGACCGCTGAGTACCTCAGCTACGTGCTCAACCGGATCACCTGGCCGGGTTCGCTGTATCTGGGGCTGATCGCTCTCGTACCGACAATGGCGTTGGTGGGCTTCGGGGCAAGCCAGAACTTCCCGTTCGGCGGGACCAGCATCCTCATCATCGTGGGTGTCGGTCTCGAGACGGTGAAGCAGATCGAGAGCCAGCTTCAGCAGCGCAATTACGAAGGGTTCCTCCGCTGATGCGTATCGTCCTCGTCGGGCCGCCGGGTGCTGGTAAGGGAACGCAAGCCGTCCGACTCGCCGAGAAGCTGGGCATCCCGCACATCTCGACGGGCGACCTGTTCCGCGCAAACATCAGCCAGCAGACCGAGCTGGGCAAGCTCGCGAAGTCCTACATGGACGCGGGAAACCTCGTACCCGACGAGGTCACCATCGCGATGGCCAAGGACCGCATGGAGCAGCCCGACGCGGAGAACGGCTTCCTGCTGGACGGCTTCCCGCGGAACGTCTCGCAGGCCGAGGCGCTGGACGCGCTGCTGGAGTCCGAGAACATCAAGCTGGACGCCGTCCTGGACCTGGAGGTCCCGGAGGAGGAGGTCGTCAAGCGGATCGCCGGCCGGCGCATCTGCCGCAACGACTCGTCCCACGTCTTTCACGTGACGTACAGCCCGGCCAAGCAGGAGGGCGTCTGCGACGTCTGCGGCGGTGAGCTCTACCAGCGCGACGACGACTCCGAGGAGACCGTCCGCACGCGACTGGAGGTCTACCACACGCAGACCGAGCCGATCATCGACTACTACAAGTCGCAGGGCCTGGTCCGCACGATCTCCTCGCTGGGTCCGGTGGACGAGATCACCGAGCGGGCGCTGGAGGCGCTGAAGCGCGAGAAGGCCGAGAACAAGTAGATCGCGGTCCTTTCCGGCCGCGGCGCCCTCACGGGCGTCGCGGCCGTAGTGTTGTGTACGTAACCCAGCCGACGTGAGTGACGGAGAGCGCAGGCCCCCATGGTGCAGATCAAGAGCCCCGAGCAGATCGCCAGGATGCGTGCGGCGGGGCTGGTCGTGGCCGCCATCCACGCGGCCACCCGGGATGCCGCGGTGCCGGGTGCCAGCACCAGGGATCTGGACGAGGTCGCCCGCAAGGTGCTCGCCGAGCACGGCGCGAAGTCGAACTTCCTCGGCTACGGCGGTTTCCCCGCGACCATCTGCACCTCGGTGAACGACGTGGTCGTCCACGGCATCCCGTCCGACGATGTCGTCCTCAAGGACGGCGACATCATCTCCATCGACTGCGGCGCGATCGTCGACGGCTGGCACGGTGACGCCGCCTACACGGCCTTCGTGGGTTCCGGTCACGCCCCGGAGCTGATCGAGCTCTCCCGGGTGACCGAGGAGTCGATGTGGGCCGGCATCGCGGCCATGAAGCAGGGCAACCGGCTCGTCGACGTCTCCCGCGCCATCGAGACGTACATCCGCCGCCAGCCGAAGCCCGGCGGCGGCAAGTACGGGATCATCGAGGACTACGGCGGCCACGGCATCGGCACCGAGATGCACATGGACCCGCACCTGCTGAACTACGTCGACCGCCGTCGCGGCAAGGGCCCCAAGCTGGTCCCCGGCTTCTGCCTCGCGATCGAGCCCATGGTCTCCCTCGGCACCCCCCGCACGGAGGTCCTGTCGGACGACTGGACGGTGATCACCACGGACGGCACCTGGTCCTCCCACTGGGAGCACTCGGTCGCTCTGACCGAGCAGGGCCCGCTGGTCCTGACGGCGCCCGACGGTGGCAAGGCGAAGCTGGCTGAATACGGCATCACGACCGCGCCCGACCCGCTCGCCTGAGCGGCGGCCCGGGCCACGACCGCCGGTTCCTCCGATCCGCTGGCGTAGGGATCACCGGCACGGGGCAGACTTCCTCGATTCGTGTTTCCGGGTGCGCTGACGTAGACTGACTCGTCGGCTCTCGTGCACCCGCATGTCCGCATGCGCTTGCCACTCACCCTGCGGGGTGAAGGAGAGAGTCGATCAAGGTAGTCGATTCGAAGGGCGAAGCGTGGCCAAGAAGCAAGGTGCCATCGAGATCGAGGGCACTGTCGTCGAGTCTCTGCCGAACGCCATGTTCAAGGTCGAGCTCCAGAACGGCCACCAGGTTCTGGCACACATCAGCGGCAAGATGCGTATGCACTACATCCGCATCCTCCCTGACGACCGGGTCGTGGTGGAGCTGTCTCCGTACGACCTGACGCGTGGCCGGATCGTCTACCGGTACAAGTAGATCTTGCCCGAGCCCCGGGCCTCCCGGAGCTATGGCACTGACCCGGAGAACCTCACCAATGAAGGTCAAGCCGAGCGTCAAGAAGATCTGCGACAAGTGCAGGGTGATCCGCCGTCACGGTCGGGTCATGGTCATCTGCGACAACCCGCGCCACAAGCAGCGCCAGGGCTGACGCACGACCGATCCCTCTGCATCCATCGCAGGGATTCGCGCGACGCAAGCTGAGTTTGTTCATACGCAGAACCCGAGTCCCCTGGGGCTCGACACCCCCGGTTCGGAGGCCGGGGACCCGGTGCGTACCTGGTACGGCGTGCTGGGAGCCGGTTCTGTGGAAGACCTCCGAAGATTCACCAGGAGCCATTGAATGGCACGCGTTTCCGGTGTTGACATCCCGCGCGAAAAGCGCGTGGAGGTCGCCCTCACCTACGTGTTCGGCATCGGCCGGACTCTTTCCCAGCTGACGCTGGCGGAGACGGGCATCGACCCGAACACCCGTGTTCGTGACCTGAGCGAAGAGCAGCTCGTCGCGATCCGCGAGTACGTGGACAGCAACATCAAGACCGAGGGTGACCTCCGTCGCGAGATCCAGGCCGACATCCGCCGCAAGGTGGAGATCGGCTGCTACCAGGGTCTCCGTCACCGTCGCGGTCTGCCCGTCCGCGGTCAGCGCACCAGCACGAACGCCCGCACCCGCAAGGGCCCGCGTCGCGCCATCGCCGGCAAGAAGAAGCCGGGCAAGAAGTAGTCCTCAGCGGACAACGCTTCATCAGCGGTCTTCGCTGTAGGACCGACCACCTCCCCGTAGGAGTTTGTAGATGCCCCCCAAGGGTCGTCAGGGCGCTGCCAAGAAGGTGCGCCGCAAGGAAAAGAAGAACGTCGCTCACGGCCACGCGCACATCAAGAGCACGTTCAACAACACGATCGTCTCCATCACGGACCCGTCGGGCAACGTGATCTCCTGGGCCTCCGCCGGCCACGTCGGCTTCAAGGGCTCCCGGAAGTCCACGCCGTTCGCCGCGCAGATGGCCGCCGAGTCGGCTGCCCGCCGCGCCCAGGAGCACGGCATGCGCAAGGTCGACGTGTTCGTCAAGGGCCCGGGCTCCGGTCGTGAGACCGCGATCCGCTCCCTGCAGGCCACGGGCCTCGAGGTCGGCTCCATCCAGGACGTCACCCCGACCCCGCACAACGGCTGCCGCCCGCCGAAGCGCCGCCGCGTCTGAGGTCAGGCTGCTTTCAGGGTCCGGGCGGTACTGCTCCGTAAGGGGCGTACCGCCCGTACCCTTGCAGTACCCGCGCTTCTCACGGGCGCGGTTTCCGTCGGGCGTCAAATAGCGGGCGTCCACGAATGAAGGATCTGATCCACACATGCTGATCGCTCAGCGTCCCTCGTTGACCGAAGAGGTCGTCGACGAGTTCCGCTCCCGGTTCGTGATCGAGCCGCTGGAGCCGGGCTTCGGCTACACCCTCGGCAACTCGCTCCGCCGCACCCTCCTGTCGTCGATCCCCGGTGCCGCTGTCACCAGCATCCGCATCGACGGCGTCCTGCACGAGTTCACCACCGTGCCGGGCGTCAAGGAGGACGTCACCGACCTGATCCTCAACATCAAGCAGCTGGTCGTCTCCTCGGAGCACGACGAGCCGGTCGTGATGTACCTGCGCAAGCAGGGCCCGGGTCTGGTCACCGCCGCCGACATCGCGCCCCCGGCCGGTGTCGAGGTGCACAACCCGGACCTCGTCCTCGCCACGCTCAACGGCAAGGGCAAGCTGGAGATGGAGCTGACCGTCGAGCGCGGTCGCGGCTACGTCTCGGCCGTGCAGAACAAGCAGGTGGGCCAGGAGATCGGCCGTATCCCGGTCGACTCCATCTACTCGCCGGTGCTCAAGGTCACGTACAAGGTCGAGGCCACCCGTGTCGAGCAGCGCACCGACTTCGACAAGCTGATCGTCGACGTCGAGACCAAGCAGGCGATGCGTCCCCGTGACGCCATGGCCTCCGCCGGTAAGACCCTGGTCGAGCTGTTCGGTCTCGCCCGCGAGCTGAACATCGACGCCGAGGGCATCGACATGGGCCCGTCCCCGACGGACGCCGCCCTTGCCGCCGACCTGGCCCTGCCGATCGAGGAGCTCGAGCTCACCGTTCGGTCGTACAACTGCCTCAAGCGCGAGGGCATCCACTCCGTGGGTGAGCTCGTCGCCCGCTCCGAGGCCGACCTCCTGGACATCCGCAACTTCGGTGCGAAGTCCATCGACGAGGTCAAGGCGAAGCTGGCCGGCATGGGCCTGGCCCTGAAGGACAGCCCGCCCGGATTCGACCCGACCGCCGCCGCGGACGCCTTCGGTGCGGACGACGACGCGGACGCGGGTTTCGTGGAGACCGAGCAGTACTGACCGGTCTCACTTCCGGGGGTCTCACCGGGACCCCCGGATCTTCGACAGACAACCGTCTGCTCGGATACTGACCCCGGTACCTGATACGGCCGGGGCAGACACACAGGAGAAGAACAATGCCGAAGCCCACCAAGGGTGCCCGTCTGGGCGGCAGCGCCGCGCACGAGAAGCTGCTCCTCGCGAACCTCGCGAAGGCGCTCTTCGAGCACGGCCGTATCACCACCACCGAGGCGAAGGCCCGCCGCCTGCGCCCGTACGCCGAGCGTCTGGTCACCAAGGCGAAGAAGGGCGACCTTCACAACCGCCGTCAGGTGCTCCAGGTGATCACGGACAAGAGCATCGTCCACACGCTCTTCACCGAGATCGGCCCGCGCTACGAGAACCGTCCGGGTGGCTACACGCGCATCACCAAGATCGGTAACCGCCGTGGCGACAACGCGCCCATGGCCGTCATCGAGCTGGTCGAGGCGCTGACGGTGCAGCAGAAGGCCGTGGGTGAGGCCGAGGCCGCCACCAAGCGTGCGGTCAAGGAGTCGGACGACGCCAAGGCGCAGGAGACCGCCGAGGCTCCGGCCGAGGAGTCTAAGGACGCCTGAGGCTCTGCCTGACGCGGGAAGCGGGTTCGCCCTCCGGGGCGGGCCCGCTTTCGCGTACTTGAGAGGATTCCTGTGTGAGTGACGAAGTACAGCCCGGACACGTACGCATCCGCCTCGACCTCTCCTACGACGGCACCGACTTCCACGGCTGGGCCAAGCAGGCCGGCGGCAGGCGGACCGTGCAGGGGGAGATCGAGGACGCCCTGCGGACCGTGACGCGGTCGAAGGAGACGTACGAACTGACGGTGGCCGGGCGGACGGACGCCGGGGTGCACGCGCGCGGCCAGGTCGCGCATGTCGACCTGCCCGCCGAGCTGTGGGCGGAGCACCGGGAGAAGCTGCTGAAGCGGCTCGCCGGACGGCTGTCCAAGGACGTCCGGGTGTGGCGGCTCAGCGAGGCCCCGGCCGGCTTCAACGCCCGTTTCTCGGCCGTCTGGCGGCGCTACGCGTATCGCGTCACCGACGACCCCGGCGGAGTGGATCCCCTGTTGCGGGGCCACGTCCTCTGGCACGACTGGCCGCTCGACGTGGACGCGATGAACGAGGCCGCGCGGGCGCTCGTGGGTGAGCACGACTTCGCCGCCTACTGCAAGCGGCGCGAGGGCGCGACCACGATCCGCACCCTCCAGGAGCTGAGCCTGGTGCGCGGCGGGGACGGGGTCGTCACGGCCACGGTCCGGGCCGACGCCTTCTGCCACAACATGGTGCGCTCGCTGATCGGTGCGCTGCTGTTCGTCGGGGACGGGCACCGGGGGCCGGAGTGGCCCGGGAAGGTGCTCGCCGCCGGGGTGCGGGACAGCGCCGTGCACGTCGTACGGCCGCACGGGCTGACCCTGGAAGAGGTCGGCTACCCCGCCGACGAGCTGCTGGCCGCCCGGAACAAGGAGGCCCGGAACAAGCGGTCGCTTCCGACGGCGGGGTGCTGCTGAGCTACCGGTTCGCCGCCGCGGAGGCCTGTGCCTGGCCGCGGCGGTGGATCTGGTTGACGGTGAACTGGGCCAGGTCGTCGCCGGTGCGGAACACCTTGGTGTCCTTGGTGGTGACGTTCTTGCCGTCGGTGAAGCCGCTGATCGTGAAGTAGGCGTAGCGGCCGTAGGCGTTCGTGGTCGTCCGGCAGATCGCGGAGACGCAGAAGTTCTTGATGCCCTTGCCGGCCAGGGCGTTCACCAGGCTCTTCTTGCTGCCCGCCTGGGACTTGACCTTCGTGGCCTGCGCCTCGTCGTCGAAGACCGCGACACCGACCGTGACGGCGATGTCGCCGTTGACGTAGCTCACCCGCATCAGCCGGGTGCAGCCGCCCGCCGTGAGGATCTTCGGCAGGTTGCCGCCGGTGGCCGAGGCGCAGTTCTTGGTGTCAGCGGTGGCGCCCTTCTTGTACACCGTCTCGCCCATGGTGAGCCGCGTGCCGGGGAAGAGTGTCTCCGGGCTCAGCGGGGCGGTGTCCTTCTTGGCGCTGGCTATGAAGTCCTTCGGGTCCAGCGGCGGCGGGGCGCTGGTGGGCGCGAAGGACGGCGCCGTGGCCGAGCCGCTGGGCAGGGAGGCGCTGGGGGGCAGCTTGGCGGGCTTGCCCGAGGCGCCGTTGTCGCCGTTCGCGGAGACCACGGCCATGGCGACGGCCGTGCCGACGCCGATCGTGGCGAGCGCGCCACCGCCGATGAACAGCAGCCGGCGACGCTTGTTCCGCGTCTCGGACGCCTCGGCGAGCGCGGCCCAGTCGGGGGTTCCGTCGTCACCGCCGCTGCTCCAGGGCTGCTGGGAATTAGGTTTCCAGGGATCCCACTGCGACTGGGGTCCCCCCTGCCCGTAACTCATGGGGCGCATCTTAGACGGGGGACGGGCGATACTGGAGCGCGAGCGGCGGCATGCCACCTTTGTCCGTCGGCATGCCTCGTTTTGACCCGTCCGGGGGCGTCCAGGTAACCTACTTCTTCGTTGTGTATTGGCTTGCTCATTCTCACGGGACGGGCCCTTACACCGGTCCACCGGGCCGATGACCAGCGACCCCACGTACGCGGTATGCGTCGCCGCCGTGCGGTCCAGGCTGTCGTGATCGTTTCGGTGACCTTGTTTAGGACCATTCACTCGAAGCGAAGGCTACGAACCGTGCGTACGTACAGCCCCAAGCCCGGCGATGTGACGCGCCAGTGGCACGTCATCGACGCCCAGGACGTTGTCCTGGGCCGTCTCGCCACCACCGCGGCGACCCTCCTCCGGGGTAAGCACAAGCCGATCTACGCGCCGCACGTCGACACTGGTGACTTCGTCGTCATCATCAACGCCGACAAGGTGCACCTCTCCGGCAACAAGCGGACCCAGAAGATGGCGTACCGCCACTCCGGCTACCCGGGTGGTCTGCGCTCCGTCCGCTACGACGAGCTGCTCGCGAAGAACCCCGAGAAGGCCGTCGAGAAGGCCGTCAAGGGCATGCTCCCCAAGAACACCCTGGGCCGTCAGATGCTCTCGAAGCTGAAGGTCTACTCGGGCGACCAGCACCCGCACGCTGCCCAGCAGCCGGTGCCGTTCGAGATCACCCAGGTCGCGCAGTAGTTCCGGCCACCCCCTAAGACCGAAGAGAATCTGAGGAGCATCGTGGCCGAGACCACTGCCGAGCAGCCGCTCGAAGAGATCGACATCGACAGCTACACCACCGAGTCCGAGGTCCCCGTCGAGGGCGAGTACACCTCGGAGTCCATGGCCTCCCGCTTCGGCGAGCCGCAGCCGGCCGCCGGCCTGGGCCGTCGCAAGAACGCCATCGCCCGCGTCCGGATCGTGCCGGGCACCGGCAAGTGGAAGATCAACGGTCGCACCCTCGAGGACTACTTCCCGAACAAGGTGCACCAGCAGGAAGTCAACGAGCCCTTCAAGGTGCTCGAGCTCGAGGGCCGCTACGACGTCATCGCCCGTATCGCGGGTGGCGGCGTCTCCGGTCAGGCCGGTGCGCTCCGTCTCGGTGTCGCCCGTGCGCTGAACGAGGCCGACGTGGACAACAACCGCGGCGCGCTGAAGAAGGCCGGCTTCCTCAAGCGCGACGACCGTGCGGTCGAGCGCAAGAAGGCCGGTCTGAAGAAGGCCCGTAAGGCCCCGCAGTACAGCAAGCGCTAATCACAGCTGCCTGCTCGTACTCCGAACGCCCCGGCGGCACGCCTCTGTGCCGCCGGGGCGTTCGTTTATCCCAGCCCAAGGGCGTATAACGACACAAGACGCTCAAAGGCTCGTGTGATCGGGTGTCGTGGCGTCTGCCATGATTCCGGGCAGCATGGACGCTTCCTCAGGAGGACAAGTGGGACGACTCTTCGGTACGGACGGCGTGCGCGGGGTCGCCAACGCGGACCTGACGGCCGAGATGGCGCTCGGCCTGTCCGTGGCGGCGGCGCACGTGCTGGCCGAGGCGGGCACCTTTGAAGGCCACAGGCCGACGGCCGTGGTCGGACGGGACCCGCGCGCGTCCGGGGAGTTCCTGGAGGCGGCCGTGGTCGCTGGCCTGGCCAGCGCGGGCGTGGACGTCCTGCGGGTCGGCGTGCTGCCGACGCCGGCGGTGGCGTTCCTGACCGGCGCGCTCGGCGCCGACCTCGGCGTGATGCTCTCCGCCAGCCACAACGCCATGCCGGACAACGGCATCAAGTTCTTCGCCCGCGGCGGCCACAAGCTCGCCGACGAGCTCGAGGGCCGGATCGAGTCGGTCTACGAGTCCCACCGCCACGGTGAGCCCTGGGAGCGGCCCACCGGTGCCGGGGTCGGGCGGGCGCGTTCGTACGACGAGGGCTTCGAGCGTTACGTCGGCCACCTCCTCGGCGCGCTGCCGAACCGGATCGACGGCCTGAAGATCGTCCTGGACGAGGCACACGGCGCGGCCTCATGGGTCTCGCCGGAGGTGTTCTCGCGGGCGGGCGCCCAGGTCGTCACGATCGGTGCCGAGCCGGACGGGCTCAACATCAACGACGGCTGCGGCTCCACCCACCTGGAGAAACTGAAGGCGGCCGTCGTCGAGCAGGGCGCCGACCTCGGCATTGCGCACGACGGTGACGCCGACCGCTGCCTCGCCGTGGACCACACCGGCGAGGAGGTCGACGGCGACCAGATCCTCGCCGTGCTCGCGCTGGCGATGCGGGAACGTTCCGAGCTGCGCTCCGACACCGTCGTCGCGACGGTCATGTCGAACCTCGGCTTCAAGCTGGCGATGGAGCGTGAGGGCATCCACTTCGTGCAGACCGCCGTCGGCGACCGGTACGTGCTGGAGGAGATGAAGGAGAAGGACTACGCCCTCGGTGGCGAGCAGTCCGGACACGTGATCATCCTCGACCACGCGACGACCGGGGACGGCACGCTGACCGGGCTGCTGCTGGCGGCGCGGGTGGCGCAGACCGGCCGTACGCTGCGGGAGTTGGCGTCGGTGATGGAGCGCCTGCCGCAGGTCCTGATCAACGTCCCGGACGTGGACAAGTCCCGGGTGAAGACGTCTGCCGACCTGGCCGCCGCCGTCGCCGAGGCGGAGCGCGAGCTGGGCGAGACCGGGCGCGTGCTGCTGCGTTCCTCGGGGACCGAGCCGCTGGTACGGGTGATGGTCGAGGCGGCCGACATCGACCAGGCCCGGTCCGTCGCCGGACGCCTCGCCGACGCGGTGAAGTCGGCCCTGGGCTAAGGCTTTTCGACCAGGTCCTTTCGACTAGGTCCGTTCGACGTTCGGCTGCTGCCGCCGCTGCCTGGCCCAGAACCACTTCTGGGTCAGGAGGGTCATGATGCCGGCCAGGACGATGCCCAGCAGGTTCAGCAGGAGCTGGTTCGTCGAGCCGACCGTCTGGGCCGTGTCCCCGTAAGCGAGGGCCACGGCCGCGTTGGCGGCGGCGGGCACGGTCGTCACCGAGATGGCCACGCCCACCAGCGCGCCCGACTTGGCGGAGGTCAGGGACAGGGTGCCGGCGATCCCGGCCAGCACCGCCACGACGAACGAGAAGGCGTCGGGGGCGTAGACGAACGCCGTGTTGGGGCGCTCGCCCTCCAGCCCGGACCGGTGGAACAGCCCGATGGCGTCCATGAACAGGCTGAAGCCGACCGTCACCGCCATCGCCGCCGCGAAGCCCACGAGCAACGCGGTCACCGAGCGCAGCGCCAGGCGCGGGCGGCGCTGCACCAGGGCCGTGGAGATACCGGCCAGCGGACCGAACTCCGGGCCGACCGCCATCGCGCCCACGATCAGGACCGCGTTGTCCAGCACCACGCCGCAGGCCGCGATCATGGTGGCCAGGGTGAGGAACGCGACGTAGGTGACCGACAGGGTCGACTCCTCGTGCGTCGCCTCCGTCAGGTGCTCCCACAGCACCGCGTCCGCGGCCTCGCCGGGCGCCTCGTCCTCGGCCCGGTCGGCCCGCCGGGACAGCGAGAGGTCGATGTTCTCGACCGCGATGGAGCCCGTCCGCTCCAGGTCCAACCGCTGCAGGGCGCTGAGGAGTTCGTCGCCCGCCTCGCGTGCCACGTCGCACTGGACGACGTCCCCGGCGGGGTCGCGGGCGGCGCCCGGCAGTACGACGAGGTGGGCCGTGCCGACCGTCGTCTCGATCAGCCGCACCACCTCGTCGGTCTTCTCGGCCGGGGTGATCAGGCGCAGATGCAGCATGGCGCCTTTCTAACAGGCTTCCATGCGCACGTCACACCTACAGTTTGCGCAGCCGCAGCCGCTGCACCTTGTGGTCGGCGCCCTTGCGGACGACGAGGGTGGCGCGGCCGCGGGTGGGCGCGATGTTCTCGACCAGGTTGGGCTTGTTGATCGTGCGCCACAGGGTGCGGGCGTAGTCGAGGGCCTCGTCCTCGGACACCTGGGTGTACTTGCGGAAGTACGAGTCCGGCTTCTGGAAGGCGGTCCGGCGCAGCTTCCTGAAGCGGCTGAGGTACCAGCTCTCGATGTCCTCGGCGCTCGCGTCGACGTACACGCTGAAGTCGAAGTAGTCGGCGAGGCCGACCCGGGTGCGGCCGTCCTTGCCGGGCAGGGCGGGCTGCAGGACGTTGAGCCCCTCGACGATCAGGATGTCCGGGCGGCGCACGGTGAGCCGGCTGTCCTGGACGATGTCGTAGATCAGGTGGGAGTAGACGGGGGCCGTCACCTCGTCCTTGCCCGCCTTGATGTCGGCGACGAAGCGGGTCAGCGCCCGGCGGTCGTACGACTCGGGGAACCCCTTGCGCGACATCAGGCCGCGGGACTCCAGCTCCCTGGTGGGCAGCAAGAACCCGTCGGTGGTCACCAGTTCGACCCGCGGGTGCTCGGGCCAGCGGGACAGCAGGGCCTGCAGCAGGCGGGCGACGGTGGACTTGCCGACCGCCACCGAACCGGCGACGCCTATCACGAACGGGGTGCCGGACTGGGAGCCCTGTTCGCCGAGGAAGGTGTTGAGCGCGCTTCGCAGGCCGTCCGTGGCACCGACGTAGAGGTTGAGCAGGCGCGACAGCGGGAGGTAGATGTCCCGCACCTCGTCGAGGTCGATGACGTCGCCGAGCCCGCGCAGCTTCTCCACCTCCTCGGCGGTGAGCGGCAGCGGCGTCTTGTCCCGCAGCGCACTCCACTCGGCACGCGTGAGGTCGACGAAGGGAGTCGCCTCCGGCCTGGACCGGTGGGCGCTCCTGGGCATCGGGGAGACCGGTGAGATCACAGTCCATTGTTAACGGAGTTTGAACGGGGGTGCGGGGTGGGGTACGTCACGTAGCGGGACGAGGAGAGGGCGGCTCCCCGGCAGCGCAGCCGCCCTCGCCATGGTCAGGCCGGGTGCCGGCGGTCGGACGCCCGCCAGTACGCCGGCCGCCACCAGTACAGAGCGGTTCTGTCCGGCGGCCGTATCCGGACTCCGTCCGCTGGTCCGGACTCCCGTCCCGCGCCACGTCGAACGGCTTCCAGCCCGCTTCCCGCCGGTCGCACGCACGTGGGGCGGTGGCCCAAGGGCGTCGGCGCGGATCACTCACACCACGGCACGGCCGCCGTCGGCAGGATGACGCCGGGCTCGCGCAACAGCGCGCCGGGGCGGGAGGGTTCTGCCCGCCGCGGTGGGAATTTCTGATTTCGGGCACGCGGCGGCTCTTTCGGGGGGCGGGTCGCCCGTAGGCTGCGGCACATGTGCGGAATCGTGGGATACGTGGGGTCGCAGTCGGCGCTCGATGTCGTGATGGCCGGGCTGAAGCGGCTGGAGTACCGGGGCTACGACTCGGCGGGTGTCGCCGTGCTCGCGGACGGCGGGCTGGCCGCCGGGAAGAAGGCCGGGAAGCTGGTCAACCTGGAGAAGGAGCTCGTGGACCGGCCGCTGCCGGCGGGTACGACGGGTATCGGCCACACGCGCTGGGCCACCCACGGGGGTCCCACGGACGCGAACGCGCACCCGCACCTCGACAACGCGGGCCGGGTCGGGGTCGTGCACAACGGCATCATCGAGAACTTCGCGGCGCTGCGGGCCGAGCTGGCCGAGCGCGGGCACGAGCTCGCGTCCGAGACGGACACCGAGGTCGTCGCACACCTGCTGGCGGAGGAGTTCTCGTCCTGCGCCGATCTCGCCGAGGCCATGCGGCTGGTGTGCCGGCGCCTGGACGGCGCGTTCACGCTGGTCGCGGTGCACGCCGACGCGCCGGACGTGGTCGTGGGCGCCCGCCGCAACTCGCCCCTGGTGGCGGGCGTCGGCGAGGGCGAGGCGTTCCTGGCCTCCGACGTCGCCGCGTTCATCGAGCACACCCGCTCGGCGATCGAGCTGGGCCAGGACCAGGTGGTGGAGCTGCGCCGGGACGGTGTGACGGTGACCGGCTTCGACGGCCGTCCCGCCGAGGTGCGTTCGTACCACGTGGACTGGGACGCGTCGGCCGCGGAGAAGGGAGGCTACGACTACTTCATGCTCAAGGAGATCGCCGAGCAGCCCAAGGCGGTCGCCGACACCCTGCTCGGGCGCATCGACGCGGCCGGTTCCCTGACGCTCGACGAGGTCCGGATCACGCCGTCGGAGCTGCGCGAGGTGGACAAGGTCGTCATCGTCGCCTGCGGTACGGCCTTCCACGCCGGCCTGATCGCCAAGTACGCCATCGAGCACTGGACGCGCATCCCGTGCGAGGTGGAGCTGGCGAGTGAGTTCCGCTACCGGGACCCCATCCTCGACGGGCGTTCCCTGGTCATCGCCATCTCGCAGTCCGGCGAGACCATGGACACCCTGATGGCGCTGCGGCACGCCCGTGAGCAGGGCTCCAAGGTGCTGGCGATCTGCAACACCAACGGCTCGACGATCCCGCGTGAGTCGGACGCGGTGCTGTACACCCACGCCGGGCCGGAGGTGGCCGTCGCCTCCACCAAGGCGTTCCTGACCCAGTTGGTGGCGTGCTACCTGGTGGCCCTGTACCTGGGCCAGGTGCGCGGCACCAAGTGGGGCGACGAGATCAGCGCCGTCATCAAGGACCTGTCCCACATCGCCGGCGCGGTCGACCGGGTGCTGGAGACCATGGAGCCGGTACGGGCGCTCGCGCGGTCGCTGGCCGACAAGGACACGGTGCTGTTCCTGGGCCGGCACGTGGGCTATCCGGTCGCCCTGGAGGGCGCGCTCAAGCTCAAGGAACTCGCCTACATGCACGCCGAGGGCTTCGCGGCGGGGGAGCTGAAGCACGGCCCGATCGCCCTGATCGAGGAGGACCTGCCCGTGGTGGTGGTCGTGCCGTCGCCGCGCGGCCGGTCGGTGCTCTACGACAAGATCGTCTCCAACATCCAGGAGATCCGGGCGCGCGGGGCACGGACGATCGTGATCGCGGAGGAGGGCGACGAGGCGGTGGTCCCCTACGCCGACCACCTGATCCGCATCCCGGCCACGCCGACCCTGCTGCAGCCGCTGGTGGCGACGGTGCCGCTCCAGGTCTTCGCCTGCGAGCTGGCCACGGCCCGGGGCAACGAGGTCGACCAGCCGCGGAACCTGGCGAAGTCCGTCACGGTGGAGTGACCTGCCGACGGCAGCGCACCCGCGCGCCATAGGGTCTGCCCATGAGCATCATCGGGGTCGGTATCGATGTCGCCGAGATCGATCGGTTCCGGGCGTCGCTGGATCGGACGCCTGGGCTGGCCGATCGGCTGTTCGTCGACAGTGAGTTGCTGCTGCCGAGCGGGGAGCGGCGCGGCATCGCGTCCCTCGCGGCACGGTTCGCCGCCAAGGAGGCGCTGGCCAAGGCGCTGGGCGCGCCACCGGGGCTGCACTGGACCGACGCCGAGGTGTACGTCGAGGACAGCGGGCAGCCGCGGCTGCGGGTGAAGGGGACCGTCGCCGCGAAGGCGGCGGAACTCGGCGTGCGCTCCTGGCATGTGTCGCTCAGCCACGACGCCGGGATCGCCTCGGCCGTGGTGGTCGCCGAGGGCTGAGCGCCGCGGGTGGCTCCGGCAGGCGCCGGGTGTGGCGGGTGGCCTTTCCGGGGCAGACTCGAAGCCATGCGTACTGCGTACAGCGTGGAGACGGTGAGGGCGGCCGAGCGGGAGCTGATGGCACGGCTTCCGGAGGGTGCGCTGATGCAGCGGGCCGCCGCCGGGCTGGCCGCCGCCTGCGCCGACCTGCTCGGGCGGGTCTACGGCCGGCGGGTGGTGCTGCTCGTCGGCAGCGGGGACAACGGCGGGGACGCGTTGTACGCGGGCGCCCGGCTGGCGCGGCGGGGCGCGGGCGTCACGGCCGTACTGCTTGCGCCGCCCGAGCGCACCCACCCGGGCGGTCTCGCGGCGCTGCGCCGGGCGGGCGGCTTTGTCACGGTGCCCGGCCGCGCCGGGGAGTGGATCGCGCGGGCCGACCTCGTGGTGGACGGCATCGTCGGCATCGGCGGCAAGGGCGGGCTGCGGCCGCAGGCCGAGGCACTGGCCGACGCCGTCGAGCGGTCGGGGGCCGCCGTCGTCGCGGTGGACCTGCCGAGCGGGGTGGAGGCCGACACCGGGGAGGTGCGGGGCACGGCGGTCCGGGCCGACCTCACCGTCACCTTCGGCACGCACAAGCCGGGGCTGCTGATCGACCCCGCGCGCGAGTACGCCGGAACCGTGCGGCTGGTCGGCATCGGTCTCGGCCTGCCGCCCGTCGCCGAGGTGGAGGCGCTGCAACACGTGGACGTGGCCCGGCTGTTGCCGCGTCCGGCGGCGGAGAGCGACAAGTACCGGCGGGGCGTGGTCGGGATCGCCGCCGGGTCGGCGCGCTATCCGGGGGCCGCCGTGCTGGCCGTCTCCGGGGCGCTGCGCGGCGGGGCCGGTGCGGTGCGGTACGTCGGGCCCGCCGCGGACGCGGTGATCGCCCGGTTCCCGGAGACGCTCGTGTCCGACCAGGGCCCGGCGAAGGCCGGGCGGGTGCAGGCGTGGGTCGTCGGGCCCGGTGCCGGGGACGACGCGGCGACCGTGGCGGAGGTGCTGGACACCGATGTGCCCGTGCTGCTCGACGCCGACGGGCTGCGGCTGGCGGAGCGGGACACGGTGCGCGGGCGTACGGCGCCGACGCTGATGACCCCGCACGCGGGGGAGGCGGCGGCGCTGCTCGGGGTGCGCCGGGAGGAGGTCGAGGGGGCCCGGCTGGCCGCGGTGCGGGAGCTGGCGGCGGTGTACCGGGCGACCGTGCTGCTGAAGGGGTCGACGACGCTGGTCGCGGACAGCGGGGGCGGCGCGGTGCGGGTGAACCCCACGGGCACGGGATGGCTGGCCACCGCCGGGAGCGGGGACGTGCTGTCGGGGCTCGCGGGGTCGCTGCTGGCCTCCGGGCTGGCCGCGCCGGACGCGGGGAGCGCGGCGGCGTATCTGCACGGGCTGGCCGGGCGGTTCGCCGCTTCGGGGGCGCCGGCCGGGGCGCACGACATCGCGGAGCGGCTGCCCCAGGCGTGGCGGGACGTCCGGGACGCCCTGGGCTGAGCACCGTTGGGGGAGACGAGGGCCCGGCGCACCGTGGGGGAGGCGCGCCGGGCCCTCGTCGGCCTGTGGGTCAACGCACGGTGAAAGCCGGTGACTTGCCGGTGATCGGGGTGATGGTGCCGAGCAGGTTCCGGGCGTCGCCGTGGTACACGATCCGGTACGCACCGGGGGTGGTGCCCTGCGGGATGTCCCAGGTGATGGTGACCTTGGAGGCGGCGACGCCGTAGCGCTCCCAGTGGAACCTGGTCGCCCAGTCGCCGTCGTCGGCGACCCGGTGCCAGGTCCCGCCGGAGTCCTGGCGCTGGATCTCCAGGTAGGTGTCGCCCCGGTGCAGGTCGTTGCCCGGATGGGCGCCCGCGAAGACGCCCCGGGCCTGGTCGCCCGCCTTGTAGCCGTCCTGGGGCGTCTCCAGCACGTCCCCGAAGGACTTGAGGACCGGCGGCGCGTCCAGCACCACCCCGGGCTGCAGGGAGAGGGCCTTGCCGGACAGGTCCGGTGCCCCGGGGCCGATGGGTACCTGGGTGCCGTCGCGCAGCGCGGTGGCGAGGGCGGCCGCCGTCTGCTGCAGCGCCGGGAGCTGCCAGCGGCCGAAGAGGGTGCTGCCGCCCTCGTACTGCTGGGAGTCGTACTCCTCGGGGGTGGTCAGGTAGTGGAAGTACGCGTTGGCGTATCCGGCGACCAGCACGTCCTCGAGGTCGGCGCCGACGATCGCGGCGACCGTGCGCCGCAGCCGCAGGCCCGCGCAGATGGTGACCTCGCCCGGGATGCCGACGAGGTACAGCCGGCCGATGCGCACCAGCATCACCGGCACCCGCTCCTGCACCCACGGGTAGACGCGGTTCATCTCCCCGATGGGCACGAAGACGTCCTTCGGCGCCTGTGCCTCCTTCAGCTCCGGCGAGACGGTGTAGACGACGGAGTCGGACACCGCGTCCCAGAAGGGGTTCTCGCCCTCCTTGAATCCGGGGAAGGCCGGCCCGTCCTCCATGCTCCCGGCGGCCATGGAGGCGCCGATGCAGGGCTTCGAGGTCCGATGGGTCCGCCCGTCTCCGGTGAACTCGGGGCGCACCGTGATGTCGGAGAGGTCGATGTGGACGAGCCGGGAGTCCACCGGACCGGACAGCCTGACGCCCGGCTGGTGCAACTGCGCCGCGGCGGCCTCGTACTGCCGGAGCCCGCAGGCGTGGGTGTGGGCGAAGTCCTCCGGTGTGGTCGGGGGCTCCAGGTCGAGGTTGGGGGACATGTCGCCGCTGTTTGTCTGGGCGAACGCCGAGACGAACGCCGGGGAGCCGTCGGCCAGGTAGTCGACGCCGTTGACCTCCCGCTCCCAGTGGTAGGCGGCGAACCCCTTGTTGTCCGCGCTGATCAGGCGGTTGTCCCCGGACATGCTGGTGCCGTGCACCGGGAACCAGTTGATGGCGCCCACCGCCCGTCCGGCCCGCTCCACCCGCAGCAGCGTGGTGTGCGGGTCGACGGCGTCCGGGAAGTGGTCGCGGTCGGCCTTCGGGTTGCGGTCGAAGGCCACCCGGGAGCGGTTGGCGCTGGCCCCGGTCAGGGTTCCGTGGCTGAGAACCAGGTCGGACGGTGCCAGGTCGTCGTGGGCACGCCGGGCGGCCTCGAGGAGACCGTCCGTCACGGCCTCGAAGGTCTTGCGGTGGAACCCGAACGTGGTCGCGTTGTACAGCAGATGGTGCGAGTAGCCGCCGGGACCGGCGTGGGTGTGGGTGGCGGTGATGAGCACGTTCTGCTCGGTGTAAAGGTCGCCGTACCTCGCGGCGAGACGCCGCAGCACCTCCTGGTGCACGCTCTCGAAGATCATCGGCGAGTCCGCCACGATCAGCATGACGCGCCGGCCGGTGGCCCTGTCCACCACCACGAACCCGCGGGCCCTCAACCGGGTGTGCAGCCCGGCGGCCTGCTGGTCGAACCGGCCGTAGCCCATCATGCCGACCTCGGCGACCTCACCGGTGGCGTCGGCGACGCCTCGCCCGACGAGGTAGGCGGTCTCACCACCGGACGGCGTGTCACCCGCGGACGACGTGCCGTCGGCGGTCGCGGCGCCGGCCGGTCCCGGGCCGGCCAACTGGGCGCCCGCCAGGCCGAGGCCGGTGAGGGCTCCCGCCGCCAGGACAGTACGCCGGCTGCGGGCGGGGCGTTCCGTGGACATCTGCTGCTCCTCGGCTCGGTGGGGGGTACGAACGCGAAGTGATGCGAAGTGACGGCGGCCAGAAACTTGAACAATGTTCAAGTTTTCCGTCGCGCCATTGCTACACCTGCCGCCGCGGCCGTCGCAAGACCCCTGCGGCAACCTCCGCGCCGTCTCGGGACGTCCACCGCGACGACCGGGCCGTCACCCGCCGGCGGCCCTTCGGCCGGTGCGCCCGGGGGCCGCCGTGGTCCTCTGAGAGACTGGGGGCGCCATGAGTGAGACTGTTGCTGAGCCGACCCCGCCTCTGCGGGCCCGTGCCGAGATCGATCTGGCCGCCCTGCGTGCCAATGTGCGGGTCCTGCGGGCCCGGGCGGAAGGCGCGGCCCTGATGGCCGTCGTCAAGTCCGACGCGTACGGCCACGGGGCGCTGCCGTGTGCCCGCGCGGCCGTCGAGGCGGGCGCGACCTGGCTCGGCACCGCCACGCCGGAGGAGGCGCTCGCGCTGCGCGCCGCCGGTCTGGACACCCGCGTCCTGTGCTGGCTCTGGGTGCCCGGCGGGCCCTGGCGGCAGGCCGTCGAGGCGGACATCGACGTGTCCCTCAGCGGGATGTGGGCGCTGCGCGAGGTCACCGAGGCCGCCCGGCAGGCGGGCCGGCCCGCGCGCGTGCAGCTCAAGGCCGACACCGGACTCGGGCGCAACGGCTGCCAGCCCGCCGACTGGCCCGAACTGGTCGGCGAGGCCCTGCGGGCCGAACACGAGGGCCTGCTCCGGGTCACCGGTCTGTGGTCGCACTTCGCCTGCGCCGACGAGCCCGGGCATCCGTCCATCGCCGCCCAGCTCACCCGGTTCCGGGACATGGTGGCGTACGCCGAGGAGCGGGGCGTGCGCCCCGAGGTGCGGCACATCGCCAACTCCCCGGCCACGCTGACCCTTCCGGAGACCCACTTCGACCTCGTCCGGCCGGGCATCGCCATGTACGGCATCTCGCCCAGCCCGGAGATCGGCACCCCGGCGGACTTCGGCCTGCGCCCGGTGATGACGCTGAGCGCGTCGCTGGCGCTGGTCAAGCACGTCCCGGCCGGACACGGCGTCAGCTACGGGCACCACTACGTCACCCCGGGCGCGACCACCCTCGGCCTCGTCCCCGTCGGCTACGCGGACGGCATCCCCCGGCACGCCTCCGGTACCGGCCCGGTACTGGTGGACGGCAAGTGGCGGACCGTCGCGGGGCGGGTGGCCATGGACCAGTTCGTGGTGGATCTCGGTGGGGACGAGCCCGAGGCCGGTGCGGAGGCGGTGCTGTTCGGTCCCGGTGACCGCGGTGAGCCCACCGCCGAGGACTGGGCGCAGGCGTGCGGCACGATCGCGTATGAGATCGTCACCCGGATCGGAACGCGTGTTCCCCGCGTCCATGTGAACGGGCACCAGGAGGGGTAACCCCTTCAGGGGGGCGGACACCCATGCCCGGTTACTCCTGCCGCCACTGGTGACACGGACAACATCGGCACCACCCGTACCATCCCGGCACCACCCGTTTCACCCACCCAGCGAACTGCAGTACGGCGAAGAGGAGCGGAAGTGAGCGAGAGCAGCGCGGAGGCACTGGTGGACGCCGTCGCCTCGGCGGCCGTCGCCGCCTCCGCCGCGGGGGCGGCCGGTAACTGGCGCAGGACGACCGGCATCGCCGGTGCCGCGATAGGCGTCCTGGCCGCGGGCGCGGCCGCCGGGGTGGCCGTCGAGCGGATGACCGTGGGCCGCGGGATGCGCCGCCGGGCCCGGCTCGTGCTCGACTCGGCCGGCCCCTACGGCACCCTGCGCGGCACCCCCGGCAAGGCGTACGCCGACGACGACACCGAGCTGTACTACGAGGTCGACGACGTGGACCCCGACCCGGGTCCGAACGTCTCCCCCCGCCGCCGCAGGCTCTTCGGCCGCAAGGCCCCCGCCCCCGTCACCGTCGTCTTCTGCCACGGCTACTGCCTCAACCAGGACTCCTGGCACTTCCAGCGGGCGGCCCTGCGCGGGGTCGTGCGCACCGTGCACTGGGACCAGCGCAGCCACGGCCGGTCCGGACGCGGGGTGGCCCAGACCCAGGACGGCGTGACCCTCACCATCGACCAGCTCGGCCGCGATCTGAAGGCCGTCCTCGACGCGGCCGTACCCGACGGGCCGATCGTGCTGGTCGGGCACTCCATGGGCGGGATGACCATCATGGCGCTGGCCGCCCACTTCCCGGAGCTGATCCGCGACCGGGTCGTCGCCACCGCCCTCATCGGCACCTCCTCCGGGCGGCTCGGCGAGGTCAACTTCGGGCTGCCGGTGGCCGGCGTCAACGCGGTGCGCCGGATACTGCCGGGAGTGCTGAGGGCGCTCGGGCAGCAGGCGGAACTGGTGGAGAAGGGGCGCCGGGCCACCGCCGACCTGTTCGCCGGGGTCATCAAGCGCTACTCGTTCGCGTCCCGGGACGTCGATCCCGCCGTCGAACGGTTCGCCGAACGGATGATCGAGTCGACGCCGATCGACGTGGTCGCCGAGTTCTATCCGGCCTTCACCGAGCACGACAAGACCGAGGCGCTGCTCTGCTTCCGGGACTTTCCGGTGCTGGTGCTGGCCGGTGTGCAGGACCTGGTCACGCCCAGCGAGCACAGCGAGGCCATCGCCGACCTCCTCCCGGACGCCGAACTGGTGCTCGTGCCGGACGCCGGGCACCTGGTGATGCTGGAGCACCCCGAAGTGGTCACCGACCGTCTGGCCGACCTGCTCACCCGCGCGGGCGCCGTGCCGGCAGGGGCTACGGTAAGTGGCTATGGAACAGCCAGCAGCACCAGCAGTACCGCACGACCCCGCTGAGACCCGGCTGACCATCACCTCTCCCGAGCAGATGCGGGAGCTGGGCCGCCGCCTGGCCAAGCTGCTGCGCTCGGGTGACCTGGTGATGCTCAGCGGCGAGCTGGGTGCGGGCAAGACGACGCTGACCCGCGGGCTCGGCGAAGGGCTCGCCGTGCGCGGCGCGGTCACCTCGCCGACCTTCGTGATCGCCCGGGTGCACCCCTCCCTCGGCGACGGGCCGCCGCTCGTCCACGTGGACGCCTACCGGCTCTCCGGCGGCCTCGACGAGATGGAGGACCTCGACCTCGACGTCTCCCTGCCCGACTCGGTGATCGTCGTGGAGTGGGGCGAGGGCAAGGTCGAGGAGCTGACCGAGGACCGGCTCCAGGTCGTCATCCACCGGGCCGTCGGCGACACGACCGACGAGGTCCGGCAGGTGACGGTCACCGGGCTCGGGGAGCGGTGGGAGAGCGCGGATCTGGGCACGCTCGCGGCCTGAGCGCGGCCACTTTCCGACAAGGCGTCGGTAACATATTGCGCAGGATGTCCCGGGCGTGGTCACATGGTGTCCTGCTCACGGTTAGGCATACCTAACCGTGCCCGCCCCCGCACTTCAGGAGGCGTCCATGTCCGCTTCTCGGCCCACGGAGCCGCCGGTCGAGCCGCCCGTGTTCGGCGGGGTGTCGATGCGTGAGCTGCTGGCGTCGTGCGAGGCCGCTCTCGCGGTCTCCCGGCCACCGTGCGAGCCTGCGCCCTCCAGGCCGGAACACCCGGTGAGGCCGGAACGGCGCCGGGCCGCCTAGCCGCCGACCGGACCGCGTCGGCCGCGGGCCGCCTCTCCCGGTGCCGCCCGTCCGCCCGGCCTCGATACCGGTACCGCCCGCGGCTGTCGCGGCGCCGCCGTCAGCGGATCACCACCACCGGTACGCCGATCGTGGCGAATTTCCACATCGCGTCGCCGTCCTCACGCCGCTCCCGGATACCGCCCGTCTTCACCCCGTCCCCGGTGACGGAGGCCTCGCCCCGCACCGCCGCGCTGAAGCCGATCACCACTTCGTCCACGCTGGTGAACCGCACGACGTGCTCGATGGGCAGACCGTCGGTCCCGGTGACCGCGTTCGAGCGGGACGTGACCCAGTATCTGCCGGCCGGCGGGTCCACGGTGCCGGGGCTCACCCCGAAGCTGCGCTGCACCCGGTTGTGGTCGTCGACCAGCCAGACCCGGTCGTCGTCCACCGAGTACACGACCCGTTCACCCGTTCCGGAACCGCTCGGCAGGGCGCCCGGATGCAGCCGGTCGCGCGGTGCCTTCCCGGCCGCCCCGGCGGACGCCGCGTTCGGCCCGGGTCTGCCGCTCAGGCTCGGCGGAACGGTCGCCTGTGCCTGGTAGGCGAGGAATCCGACGACACCGATGGCCACCGCGGTGAGGCCGGCCACGATCCCCGAGCTGGTCCCTGCCACGCGCGTCCACCTCTGTTTCGTACCATATGTCGCACTTCTTACGAACCGTAGCAGTCGGTGACCGCCGCACCGGGACGGCGATGCGAGCGGCGCGGGCGCCGTAGGCTGTTCGCGTGCTCTTGCTCGCTCTGGATACCGCCACCCCCGCCGTCACCGTCGCGCTGCACGACGGGACGGACGTCATCGCGTCGTCGAGCCAGGTGGACGCCCGCCGGCACGGAGAGCTGCTGCTGCCGGCCGTCGACCGGGTGCTCGCCGAGGCCGGGCTCAAGCTGGAGGCCGTCACCGGGATCGTCGTCGGTGTCGGGCCCGGCCCCTACACCGGTCTGCGGGTCGGCCTGATGACTGCCGACACCTTCGGCCTCGCGCTCGGCGTCCCTGTGCACGGTGTGTGCACCCTGGACGGCCTCGCCTACGCCGCCGACATCGAGAAGGGCCCCTTCGTCGTGGCGACCGACGCCCGGCGCAAGGAGGTCTACTGGGCGACGTACGCCGACTCCCGCACCCGCCTGACCGGCCCGGCCGTCGACCGCCCCGCCGACATCGCCGAGCGGGTCGCCGGACTGCCCGCGGTCGGCGCCGGCGCGCTGCTCTACCCGGACACGTTCCCGAGCGCCCACGAACCGGAGCACGTGTCCGCCGCCGCCCTCGCCGCGCTGGCCGCCGGGAAGCTGGCCGCGGGCGAGGAACTGCCGGCGCCACGCCCGCTGTACCTGCGCCGCCCCGACGCGCAGGTCCCCAAGAACTACAAGGTGGTCACCCCGAAGTGACGGAGCCTCGACTGCGTGAGATGCGCTGGTGGGACATCGACCCGGTGCTGACGCTGGAGCGGGAGCTGTTCCCCGATGACGCCTGGTCGAGGGGCATGTTCTGGTCCGAGCTGGCCCACTCCCGGGGCGCCGAGGCCAACCGGCGGTACCTCGTGGCCGAGGGGGAGGGCCGGATCGTCGGATACGCGGGCCTCGCCGCCTCCGGCACCGCATCCGAACCCGACAGCGGCGCCGCCGCGGTCGGCGACGTCCAGACCATCGCCGTCGCCCGCTCCCACCAGGGCACCGGCCTCGGCGGACGGCTGCTGACCGAGCTGCTGAAGGCGGCCACCGCCTTCGAGTGCGCCGAGGTCATGCTCGAGTGCCGGGTCGACAACGTCGCCGCCCAGAAGCTCTACGAGCGCTTCGGCTTCGTGCCCATCGGCTTCAGACGCGGCTACTACCAGCCGGGGAACGTCGACGCCCTGGTGATGCGCCTGACCACAGCATCCGACAGCGGCCCCGCCGCGGACTCCCCCCCAGTACAAGGAACCGAGATCAATGGCTGACGAACCTCTCGTCCTCGGCATCGAGACCTCCTGCGACGAGACCGGCGTCGGCATCGTCCGAGGCACCACCCTGCTGGCGGACGCCATCGCCTCCAGCGTCGACGAGCACGCCCGCTTCGGCGGCGTCGTGCCCGAGGTGGCCTCCCGGGCGCACCTGGAGGCGATGGTCCCGACCATCGACCGCGCGCTGAAGGAGGCGGGCGTCACCGCGAAGGATCTCGACGGCATCGCGGTCACCGCGGGCCCGGGACTCGCCGGCGCCCTGCTCGTCGGAGTCTCGGCGGCCAAGGCCTACGCCTACGCCCTCGGCAAGCCCCTGTACGGCGTCAACCACCTGGCCTCGCACATCTGTGTGGACCAGCTGGAACACGGCCCGCTGCCCGAGCCCACCATGGCCCTGCTGGTGTCCGGCGGCCACTCCTCCCTGCTGCTGTCCGAGGACATCACCTCCGACGTCCGCCCCATGGGCGCCACCATCGACGACGCGGCCGGCGAGGCCTTCGACAAGATCGCTCGGGTGCTGAACCTGGGCTTCCCCGGCGGCCCGGTCATCGACCGCTACGCCCGTGAGGGCGACCCGCGGGCGATCGCCTTCCCGCGTGGTCTGACCGGCCCGCGCGACCCCGCGTACGACTTCTCCTTCTCCGGTCTGAAGACCGCCGTGGCCCGCTGGATCGAGGCCAGGCGCGCGGCCGGCGAGGAGGTCCCGGTCCGTGATGTGGCCGCGTCCTTCCAGGAGGCCGTGGTCGACGTGCTGACCCGCAAGGCCGTCCGCGCCTGCAAGGATCAGGGGGTCGACCACCTGATGATCGGCGGCGGTGTCGCGGCCAACTCCCGGCTGCGCGTCCTCGCCCAGGAGCGCTGCGAGGCGGCCGGGATCCGGCTGCGCGTCCCGCGTCCCAAGCTGTGCACGGACAACGGCGCGATGGTCGCGGCCCTCGGCGCCGAGATGGTCTCCCGCAACCGGGCCGCCTCCGACTGGGACCTGTCCGCCGACTCCTCGCTGCCGGTGACCGACCCGCACGTGCCGGGGCAGAACCACGACCATGTGCACGAGGTGAGCAAGGAGAACCTCCACTCGTGACGGTCGCCCTGATGTGGGAGGCCCGGGCCGCCGCGGGCCGGGGCGCGGAGCTGCTGGCCTGGGTGCGTGCGCAGGACCTGGCCCGGGAGCCGCTGCGCCGGGAGACCTTCCGGGCCCCGCAGGACCGGGTACTGGTCATCACCTGGTGGGACGCGCCGTACGACGCCGACCTTCCGGAACTGCCCGAACCGACGGGTGGGTTGGTGACGCGGGCGGTCCACCGGTGGCGGTTCGAGCCGGTGGCGGAGCGATAGGCCGTCCGCCGAGATGCACCCGCGTGGGCCGCACGTCAGCATGGAATGAGAGGACGGCTCGGGGCGCCGCGGGGGAAAGGCTTCACCACAGGGGGGTGGAGACACGGTGGTCGTCGAGTACGCCGGCGACGGGACGCAGACCGGCGATCTGGTCCTGCACGCCGGCACCCTGCCCGCCACCGGGCGTCACGTCACGGTGCACGCCTGCGACATCTACGAGATCAAGGACGGCAAGATCCAGGAAGGCCGCGTCTATCTGGACACCGGCGGCATCATGGCCCAGCTGGGCATGACCGAACGCACGGGCGCCATCGCGCCCGCGGGGTGCCACGAACGCCGGGCCCCGCGGCGCCCGAGCGCCAGGGGATGCGCGCACCCCTGTCGGTGGGCTATGATCATCACACGCGAACGGCCGGAACCCCGGTCCGGACGCAGTGCGTTGGTGGTCCAAGGAAAGACGTCCCACTTCCTGTGGGGAGATGCAGGTGCAAGGCCTGCCCGGCGCTCCATTCGACACCCCGCCACCGGATTTCCGGTGGCGGGGTGTTCGCGTTCACCCCGCCTCGGCCACGTCCACCTCGCAGCGCAGCATCCGCTCGGGCCCGACCACCCGCACCGGACCGGTCAGCCGCAGCCGCGCGGTGTGCCGTACCTCCGCGCTGGACGGTCCGAGCCGCAGTTCCAGCGCGCCCGGCTCCACCACGCGGGCGCCCGTGCGGTCGGTGAAGGACGACAGGTCGGCGTGGAAGCGGAAGGTCAGCCGGCGGGACTCGCCGGGGGACAGCTCCAGCCGCCGGTAGCCGGTCAGCCGGACGTCCGGGCGGGTCACGGACGCCACCGGGTCGTGCAGATAGAGCTGGACGACCTCGGCGCCCGCGCGGTCACCGGTGTTGCGGACGGTCAGCGAGAGGTCGTACGAGCCGTCCGTGCCGATCTCCGTGACATCGTTGCCGGTGAAGTCCTCCCAGGCGAACGTCGTGTACGAGCGGCCGTGGCCGAAGGGGTACAGCGGGGTCGGGTCCAGGTTGCTGACCTCGCCGGCCAGGCCCAGCGGGGGCTGGAGATAGGTCCAGGGCTGGCCGCCGGGCGCGCGCGGGACGCTCACCGGGAGACGCCCCGAGGGGTTCACCCGGCCGGACAGGACGCCCGCGAGAGCCGGTCCGCCCTCCTCGCCCGGGAAGAAGGCCTGGACGGCCGCGCCCAGCCGGCCGTGCCAGCGGCCCAGCGCGTACGGGCGGCCGGTGAGCAGGACCAGGACGACGGGGACGCCGGTGGCGACCAGCGCGTCCAGCAACTCGCCCTGGGCCCCCGGCAGTCGCAGGTCCGCCACGTCGCAGCCCTCGCCGGAGGTGCCCCGGCCGAACAGGCCCGCGCGGTCGCCGAGTACCGCCACGCACACGTCCGCCTCGGCTGCCCGGGCCACCGCCTCCGCGAAGCCCGCGGTGTCCGGGTCCAAGACTCCGCAGCCCTCGGCGAACGTCACCTTGGCGTCCGGGAGTTCGGTGCGCAGGGCGTCCAGGACCGTCGGGATCGAGACGCCGAGCGGGACCTCGGGGTGGTGGGGGAGGACATGGGAGGGGAAGGAGTAGCAGCCGAGCATCGCCAGGGCGTCCGCCGCACGGGGGCCCACCACCGCGATCCGGGTGTCGGGGGCCAGCGGGAGCAGCCCGTCGGGGTTGTCGAGCAGGACCACCGACTCCTCCGCCAGTCGGCCGGCCAGGGCCCGGTTGCGGGCCGAGTCCAGGTCGACGGGGACGTCCGGCTCCGGCCGCCAGTCCTCGTCCAGCAGGCCCAGCTCGCACTTCTGCAGCAGGACCCGGCGGGCGGCGCGGTCCACCAGCGACTCCGGCACACGGCCCGCCCGTACGGCGGTGACGAGCGGGGTGCCGTAGCACTTCAGGGTCGGCAGTTCGACGTCGATGCCCGCCGCGAGGGCCAGGTGCGCCGCGCCGGCCTCGTCCTCCGCGACCCGGTGCTGGCTCCGCAGGAAGCCGATGCCGAAGTAGTCCGCGACCACCGTGCCGGTGAACCCCCACTCGCCGCGCAGGAGTTCGTCGAGCAGCCGGGGGTCCGCGGAGACCGGTACGCCGTCGGTCTCGGTGTAGGAGGCCATCACCGAGCGCGCCCCGCCCTCGCGCAGCGCCATCTCGAACGGCGGCAGGATCACGTCCGCGAACTCCCGTACGCCCGCCCGTACGGGGGCGAGGTTGCGGGCGCCCACCGAGGAGGCGTACCCGGCGAAGTGCTTGAGCGTGGCGATGACCCCGGTCGACTCCAGACCGCGCACATAGGCCGTGCCGACCGTACCGACCAGGTAGGGGTCCTCGCCGATCGTCTCCTCCACCCGGCCCCAGCGCGGGTCGCGGACCACGTCCAGCACGGGGGCGAGGCCCTGGTGGACGCCGACCGAGCGCAGGTCGCGGCCGATGTGCCGGCCCAGCTCGGCGACGAGTGCCGGGTCGAAGGCCGCGCCCCAGGCCAGCGGTACCGGGTACGCGGTCGCGCCCCAGGCCGTGAAGCCCGCCAGGCACTCCTCGTGGGCGACCGCCGGGATGCCGAAGCGGCTCGCCCCGGCGATGCGGCGCTGGGCACGGGCCAGCGCCTGCGTGCCCAGCGCCGGGTCAACGGGGGCGGTGCCGAAGGAGCGGGTCAGCTGGCCGAGGCCGCGGGTGATCAGCTCGTCCCAGTCGTGGTCGGCGGTCATCTCGCGCTGCAGCGGGGCGACCCCGTCGCCGTCCGTGGCGGCGCCCACCCACACTCCGTAGAGCTGGGCGGTCTTCTCCTCGAGGGTCATGCGGGAGAGCAGGTCGTCGACGCGCGCGGTGGCGGGCAGGGCGGGGTCGCGCCAAGGAGCGGTGGTCATGGAACTCCCGTCGGAAGGTTCGGGACGCCGGGCGGTACCCCGTTCGTCGGCACACTCTCGGGCTCTCGGGCGGTCGGACTCTCGACGCTCCCGAATGTTTCGGGCAATGCATCGAATGTTCCGGAAACCTATGGCGCGAGAACACCTTCGTCAAGAGGTCCCGCAGGGATACGATCGCGGGCATGAAGCCTTCGAAGCCCGCAGAAACGCAGACGGCGACCCTCGCCGAAATCGCCCGGGAGGCCGGGGTCTCCGCTCCGACTGTTTCGAAGGTCCTCAACGGCCGCGCCGACGTGGCCCCGGCGACCCGCACCCGTGTCGAGGGGCTGCTGCGCGCCTACGGCTACCGGCGCCGGCGCGCCGAGGCGTCCCGTTCCCCGCTGATCGACCTGGTCTTCCACGAGCTGGAGAGCGCCTGGGCGATGGAGGTCATCCGGGGCGTGGAGAACGTGGCCCGGGACGCGGGTCTGAGCGTGGTGCTGTCCGAGTCGGCCGGGCGGCTCACCCCGGGCCGCACCTGGGCCGACCAGGTCGCCGCCCGCCGCCCGCACGGCGTGGTCCTGGTGCTGTCCGGCCTCGACGAGTCCCAGCGCGCGCTGCTGACCAGCCGCTCCATCCCGTTCGTGGTGATGGACCCGGCGGGCGACCCGGGCCCGGACGTGCCCTCGATCGGCGCCACCAACTGGCAGGGCGGCCTCGCCGCCACCCGTCACCTGGTGGAGCTCGGCCACACCCGGATCGGTGCCATCAGCGGCCCCTCCCGGATGATGTGCAGCCGGGCCCGCGTCGACGGCTACCGGGCCGCGCTGGAGACGGCGGGGCTGCCGGTCGACCCCTCGCTCGTCGTGACCGGCGACTTCCACCACGACGCCGGCTACCGGCTGGGCCTGGAGCTGCTGCGCCGCCCGGACCGGCCCACCGCCGTCTTCGCGGGCAACGACCTGCAGGCGCTCGGCCTGTTCGAGGCCGCGCGCGAGCTGGGGCTGCGCATCCCGGAGGACCTCAGTGTGGTCGGCTTCGACGATCTGCCGGTGGCCCGCTGGGTGGGGCCGCCGCTGACGACCGTGCGCCAGCCGCTGACCGAGATGGCCGAGGCCGCGGCCCGGCTGGTGCTGGAGCTGGGCCGCGCGGAGGACGAGCGGGCGGCGACCCGGGTGGAGCTGGCGACCAGCCTGGTGGTGCGCAGCAGTACGGCGGCCCCGGCCGCCGGGTGACGTGAGTGGCCGGAAGTTGACGTATTGACGGGTGGGGCGTGCGCCCCCACACTCCTCCGAAGTCAATCGGTTGCACGACCGAAACTTTCGGAGGCCCCCCGCCATGAGAACCTCCAGAACTCCCTTACGCGCCTGTCTGACCGCCCTGGTGGCTGCCGCGGCCCTGCTCGCCGCCGGTACCGGCACCGCCCGTGCCGCCGACCCGCCGCTGCGCGACCTCGCCGCGGCGAAGGGCAAGGTCATCGGCACCGCGGTCACCGGCTCCAAGCTCACCGGCGCCTACGCGGACATCACCGGGACGCAGTTCGGCTCGCTCACCCCGGGCAACGCCATGAAGTGGGGCTCGGTCGAGCCCACCCAGGGCGGCTTCAACTGGACCGAGGCCGACCAGATCGTGGCCTTCGCCCAGGCCCACAACCAGCAGGTGCGCGGCCACACCCTGGTCTGGCACAGCCAGAACCCGAGCTGGCTGACCAACGGCAACTGGACCCCGGCCCAGCTCGGCACCCTGCTGCAGAACCACATCAACACCGAGGTGGGCCGCTACAAGGGCAAGGTGTCCGTCTGGGACGTGGTCAACGAGCCCTTCGACGAGGACGGCGGCTACCGTTCGACGATCTGGTACGACGGCCTCGGCTCCGGCTACATCGCCAACGCCCTGACCTGGGCGCACGCGGCCGACCCGGACGCCAAGCTGTACATCAACGACTACAACGTCGAGGGCGTGAACGCGAAGTCCACCGCCCTGTACAACCTGGTCAGGTCCCTCAAGCAGCAGGGCGTGCCGATCGACGGCGTAGGCCTCCAGGCCCATCTGATCCTCGGCCAGGTGCCGGCCACACTCCAGCAGAACATCCAGCGCTTCGCCGACCTCGGCGTGGACGTGGCCGTCACCGAGCTGGACGTCCGGATGTCCCTGCCCGCCGACAGCGTGAAACTGGCCCAGCAGGCGGCCGACTTCAAGTCCGTGGTGGCCGCCTGCGCGGCCGTGAACCGGTGCGTCAACGTCACGGTGTGGGGCTTCACCGACTCCGACTCATGGGTGCCGAGCACCTTCCCCGGCTACGGGGCGGCGACGCCGTACGACGAGAACTACCAGCAGAAACCGGCGTACCACGGCATCGCCGAGGCGCTGGGCGGGGGTGGCACGAGCGAACCGCCGCCCACCGGTGCCTGCTCGGCCGCCTACAGCGTGACCAGCCAGTGGAACACCGGCTTCACCGGCCAGGTGAGGATCTCCTGCTCCGGTGCCTCGCTGTCCTCCTGGAAGGTGAACTGGGCGTACGGCGCCGGCCAGCGGATCACCCAGGCCTGGAACGCCACCTGCGCCCAGTCGGGCACGGCGGTGTCGTGCGCGAACGCCTCGTACAACGGCTCGGTGCCGGACGGCGGTTCGGTGACCTTCGGGTTCAACGCCTCGTGGAGTGGCAGCAATCCGGTGCCCACGGTGAGCCTCGGATGAGAGTTCCCCGAGAAAACCGGCTCTCACGGCTTTCGCTTACAGTCCGCCAGTAATCCGGATTCACGTTCCTTCCGTGACCGGAGAGGACGAGAACGGCGACGAAGGCGGACGGAGGGCCCGGCGGCCCGGCGTACTCGCCGGAGCCTGGAGGGGCTCACCGCGGACCGGGCGCGAACGGTGATGATGCCGGTCGTCACGGCGCCCTCCGACCCCGACCGGGTGGTGGCGAAGGAGCCGGCGGCGAGCGAGCTGCGGGCGTCGCTGCGCTGAGCGGCGGGCCCGGTCCGGACGGCGGGGAAAAAAATCTCCGGGAAGTTTCCGCGTGACTGTCGATCCGGCCGTCTCCCGTTCGACGCATGGGTGAGCGGCGGGGAACGGCCCCGTCGCCCGAACCGAGGAGTCACCATGCCCCGCTACCTGTCGCTCGTGCGCATCGACGAGGCCTCCGCCCCCGCCGAGGGCCCCAGCGAGGAACTGATGCAGCGGATGGGCGAGCTGATCGAGGAGATCACCAAGGCCGGCGTCATGCTCGACACCGCCGGGCTCACCCCCTCCGCCCAGGGCGCCCGGGTGCGCTGGGAGGGCGGCAGTATCTCCGTCACCGACGGACCCTTCACCGAGTCCAAGGAGGTCGTGGGCGGCTACGCGCTCATGCAGTGCAAGGACATGGCCGAGGCGCTGGAGTGGACCAAGCGGTTCCTGAAGACCCACGAGGAGTTCTGGACCGTCACCTGCGAGGTCCGGGAGATCGCCGAGGGCTGAGCCCTTCTTGGCTCCGGGCGGCCCGGGGGTGTTGCATGGTGGGCTGTGGAAGCACAGCCCACCGCGGCACACGCCATCGAGACCGTCTTCCGGCTGGAGTCCCCGCGCGTCGTCGCCGGTGTCGCCCGGATCGTGCGGGACATCGGCATCGCCGAGGAACTGGCGCAGGACGCGCTGGTCGCCGCCCTGGAGCGGTGGCCCCGGGACGGCGTGCCCGACAACCCCGGCGCCTGGCTCATGGCCACCGCCCGGCACCGCGCCGTCGACCTGGTCCGGCGCCGCGAGACCTACGCCCGCAAGCTCGCGGAGATCGGCCGGAACCTCCCGGACGCGGCCCCGCCACCGGAACCCGCCCACCCGGACGACATCGACGACGACCTGCTGCGGCTCGTCTTCACCACCTGCCATCCGGTGCTGTCCCGCGAGGCCCGCATCGCCCTCACCCTCCGCCTGCTGGGCGGCCTCACCACGGCGGAGATCGCCCGCGCCCATCTGGTCCCGGAGCCGACGATCGCCCAGCGCATCGTCCGCGCCAAACGCGCCCTCGCGACGCGGAACGTCGCCTTCGAGGTGCCGTACGGGCCCGACCGCGAGGCCCGCCTCGGCTCGGTCCTGGACGTCATCTACCTGATCTTCAACGAGGGTTACGCGGCCACCGCCGGCGACGACCTGCTGCGCCCCGGGCTGTGCGAGGACGCCCTGCGGCTGGCCCGGCTGCTGTCCGGGCTGATGCCGAAGGAACCGGAGGTGCACGGCCTGACCGCGCTGCTGGAGTTCCAGGCCTCGCGCACCGCCGCCCGCACCGCCCCCGACGGCACCGCGGTGCTGCTGAAGGACCAGAACCGGCGCCGCTGGAACCGCATGCTCATCGCCCGCGGCATCCGGGCCCTCGCCCGCGCCGACGCCACCGCCACCGGCGCACCCGGCCCCTACGCCCTCCAGGCGGCCATCGCCGCCTGCCACGCGCACGCGTACTCCTACGCGGAGACCGACTGGCGGACCATCGCCACCCTCTACGCCCTGCTCGCCGCCCGTGCCCCGTCGCCGGTCGTCGAACTGAACCGCGCGGTCGCCGTGTCGATGGCCGAGGGTCCGGCCGAAGCGCTCGAACTCGTCGACGCCCTGGCCGCCGAACCCGCCCTGCGCGACTACCACTTGCTCCCCAGCGTCCGTGCCGACCTGCTGTCCCGCCTCGGCCGCACGGCGGAGGCCCGCACGGAGTTCGAACGCGCGGCCTCCCTCACCCGCAACGAACGCGAACGCGCCCTGCTGCTGCGCCGGGCCGCCGAGGCCGGCTGAGGGCCCGGACGGTGCGCTCAGCGCGCCGGGTGGCCGACCAGCATCGTCGGGGCCCCCGCCACCCGGGTGAGGAAGACCGTGGCGGAGCGGGGGCCGTGGGGCTTGACCTTTCGGCGCAGTTCCTCGGGTTCGACCGCCGAGCCCCGCTTCTTCACGGTCAGGGTGCCGACCTCGCGCTCGCGCAGCAGGGCCTTCAGCTTCTTGACATTGAAGGGGAGTTGGTCGGTGATCTCGTAGGCGGTGGCGTGCGGCGTCGGGTGCAGGGCGTCGGCGGTGATGTACGCGATGGTCGGGTCGACGAGGCCGCCGCCGACCTCCTCGGCCACCTCGGCGACCAGGTGGGCGCGGATCACGGCGCCGTCGGGCTCGTACAAGTACCGTCCCACCGGGCGCACCTCGGGGTCGGGCAGGCCCCGGCCGGGCAGCGTGCGCGGGCCCGGCAGCAGGGTGGCCCGTACGGTGCCCGGCGCCCCGGTGCCGAACCACAGCACCGCCTCCTTCACGTCCCCGCCGTCCGAGATCCACTCGGCCTCCGCCTCGGCCGGGATCGCCTCGTGCGGGATGCCGGGCGCGATCTTCAGGGCGGCCCGGGGTGCCTTCAGGGCCGCTCCGACGGCCCACGACAGCGGGGGCGAGTAGGCCTCGGGGTCGAAGATGCGGCCCCGGCCGCCGCGCCGGGCGGGGTCCACGAACACGGCGTCGTAGCCGTCCGTGTCCACCTCGGTCACATCGGCCTCCCGCACCTCGATCAGCCCGGTCAGTCCCAGGGCCTCGGCGTTGGCCCGGGCCACGGCAGCCGTCAGCGGATCGTGGTCCACCGCCAGCACCCGGATCCCGGCCCGCGCCAGCGCGATCGCGTCGCCGCCGATCCCGCAGCACAGATCGGCGACCGAGGTCACCCCCAGCCCCTTCATCCGCTCCGCGCGGTAAGCGGCCACGCTCGCGCGGGTCGACTGCTCGACCCCGTTCGGGGTGAAGAACATCCGTGCCGCGTCCTCGGCCCCGAACTTCGCCGCCGCACGCTGCCGCAGCCGTGCCTGCCCGAGCGCCGCCGACACCAGCTCGGCGGGGTGTTCTCGGCGCAGCCGGGTGGCGACGGCCAGCTCGTTCGCGGGGTCGGTGTCGCGCACCTCGTCGAGCAGGGCGCGGCCTTCGGGGGTGAGGAGGAGGGCGAGGTCGTTCACCGGGTCATTGTGGGCCAGTCGGTGGATGGTGCGCCTCCGGCGGCGGTGTCGGGCCGGGTTCGGCGCCGGGGCCTGCGAGGATCCGACGCCATGCGAGAAGTAGTACAAAATGACAAAAAGCGGGCACATGGCAGGCGTTCGAGTCCTCCGGGGGTCGCCCTCCGCTGCGGGGTGGCCGCACTCGTCTCGGCCGCCTTCGTCTCCGGCTGCGGCTCCCCGGCCCCGGGCTCCGGCGCCCCCTCCGGTCCCGGCCACAACTCCGGCCGGGGCGGCCCCGCCCAGGCGCTGAGCCCCGAGGCCCGCCGCGCCGCCGAACAGGCCCGGCTGGCCGCCGCCGCCCAGCGCTGGAAGCTGGCCCGGGTGCCGCTCACGCCCCCGGCGCCGCCGGCCGTCAAACCGAAGATCACCCCGCGCGACGGCTTCGAGGTGGACGGCCAGGAGGAGGAGAACCTGCCCCCGGTCTTCACCACCGTCCCCACCGGCCAGAAGGTCGTCTTCCTCACCATCGACGACGGCGCCGAGAAGGATCCGGCGTTCCTGCGCATGATGAGCGACCTGAAGATCCCCTACTCGGCCTTCCTCAGCAACTACCTCGTGAAGGACGACTACGGCTACTTCCGCCGGATGCAGTCCGAGGGCCACACCCTCAACAACCACACCCTCACCCACCCGTATCTGCCCGGCCTCTCCTACGAGCAGCAGCGGGACGAGATCTGCGGCATGCAGGACGTCATGAAGAAGCAGTTCGGCAAGGCGCCCACCGTCTTCCGGCCGCCCTACGGCAACTACAACGGCGACACCCTGCGCGCCGCCAAGTCCTGCGGGATCGAGTACGCCCCGATCTGGGACGAGGAGGTCTTCGTCGACCACTGGGAGTACCGCGACTGGGACCGCAGCCTGCACCCCGGCGACATCGTGCTCACCCACTTCCGCGGCCGCGACGACTGGGACGGCACGATGGTCGACGACATGCGCAGGTTCCTCGACAAGGTCACGCGCGAGGGATACGCCGTGGCGCGCCTGGAGGACTACCTGTGAGGCGCCGGGGGCAACCGGCGGGCGGGCCGGTACGCGCGCGGACCGCTGCGGCGGCCGTGCTCGCCGCGGCCCTCCTGCTCGCCGGCTGCGCCCAGTCCGTCGACCCCATCGAGCGCCTGGGCAAGCGGGCGGCCCAGGGAGCCCGGCCGCCGACCCCGGCCGCCGGCGCGGTGTACCGCCGCTGGGGCCTGACCGCCCCGCTCGCCGCTCCGCCGAGCCACCCGGCCCGGCCTCTCGGCACCCGCCGGCCGGACGCCTCGCCGCCCCCGGTCGTGGACCACGTCGACACCACCGACCGGGTGGTCTTCCTCACCTACGACGACGGCGCCGAGCGGGACCCGCGGTTCGCCGACATGGTCCGTGAACTCCGGCTGCCGGTCAGCCTCTTCCTCACCGGCGGCGTCGTGGGCCCCGGCTACGGCCACTTCGCCCGGCTGCGCGCGGTCGGCGCCGCGATCGAGAACCACACCCTCGACCACCTGGCGCTGCCCGGACTGCCGTACGCCGGCCAGCGCGCCGAGATCTGCGGCCAGCGGGACGAACTCGGCTTCCGCTTCGGTGTCCGCCCCCGCCTCCTCCGGCCGCCCCGCGGCGCCTACGACGCCACCACCCTGCGCGCCGCCGCCGACTGCGGCGTCTCGGCCGTCGTTCTGTGGCGCGCCGCCCTCGGCTCCGACGGCATCGTCCACCGGAGGGGCGCACGGCACCTGACCCCGGGCGACATCGTCCTCGTGGGCCCCGGCGAGGACGCCGGCCCCACTCTGACGGAACGCACCACCCGTCTGCTGCGCCACGCCCAGAGCCAGGGCCTGACGGTGGCCCGCCTCGAGGACTACCTGGCCTGACCGCGCCCACCCGTGGGGCTCTCCACCGACCCCGGACGGCCGACGCGCCGCACCGCCATTGGCACTCCGCTTGACCGAGTGCTAATCGCGGTCATAGTCTCGGCTCTGGCACTCGGCAGATGAGAGTGCCAACTACGCGACGGGCAGGTCCGGCACCCGCGACGACGGATCCACCTGGTCGCCACCTCAGACAGTTAACCCCGTGAGATCTCCGAAGGGGGAGGTCGGATCGTGACGACCACCAGCTCCAAGGTTGCCATCAAGCCGCTCGAGGACCGCATCGTGGTCCAGCCGCTCGACGCCGAGCAGACCACCGCCTCTGGCCTGGTCATCCCGGACACCGCGAAGGAGAAGCCCCAGGAGGGCGTCGTCCTCGCCGTGGGCCCGGGCCGCTTCGAGAACGGCGAGCGCCTGCCGCTCGACGTCAAGGTCGGCGACGTCGTCCTGTACAGCAAGTACGGCGGCACCGAGGTGAAGTACAACGGCGAGGAGTACCTCGTCCTCTCGGCTCGCGACGTCCTCGCGATCATCGAGAAGTAAGACACCTCGAGCAGTTTTGATGCTTGACGCTGCGCCCCTGGCCCCCGCGACCACATAAGAAGCCGGGCGCCCGGGGCGCAGTGCCTTTTTCACCCACAGATTCCCGAGAGGGCTCCCGCTGTCATGGCGAAGATCCTGAAGTTCGACGAGGACGCCCGTCGCGCCCTCGAGCGCGGCGTCAACAAGCTGGCCGACACGGTGAAGGTGACGATCGGCCCCAAGGGCCGCAACGTCGTCATCGACAAGAAGTTCGGCGCTCCCACCATCACCAACGACGGTGTCACGATCGCCCGTGAGGTCGAGATCGATGACCCGTACGAGAACCTCGGCGCCCAGCTGGTGAAGGAGGTGGCGACCAAGACCAACGACATCGCTGGTGACGGCACCACCACCGCCACCGTGCTGGCCCAGGCGCTGGTGCGCGAGGGTCTGCGCAACGTCGCCGCCGGTGCCTCCCCGGCGCTGCTCAAGAAGGGCATCGACGCCGCGGTCAAGGCCGTCTGCGACGACCTGCTCGCCTCGGCCCGCCCGATCGACGAGAAGTCCGACATCGCCGCCGTCGCCGCGCTGTCCGCCCAGGACCAGCAGGTCGGCGAGCTGATCGCCGAGGCCATGGACAAGGTCGGCAAGGACGGTGTCATCACCGTCGAGGAGTCCAACACCTTCGGTCTGGAGCTGGACTTCACCGAGGGCATGGCCTTCGACAAGGGCTACCTGTCGCCGTACTTCGTCACCGACCAGGAGCGTATGGAGGCCGTCCTCGACGACCCGTACATCCTGATCAACCAGGGCAAGATCAGCTCCATCCAGGACCTGCTGCCGCTGCTGGAGAAGGTCATCCAGTCGGGTGCCTCCAAGCCGCTGCTGATCATCGCCGAGGACGTCGACGGCGAGGCCCTGTCGACCCTGGTCGTCAACAAGATCCGCGGCACCTTCAACGCCGTCGCGGTGAAGGCCCCGGGCTTCGGCGACCGCCGCAAGGCCATGCTCCAGGACCTCGCGACCCTCACCGGCGGCACCGTCATCTCCGAGGAGGTCGGCCTCAAGATCGACCAGGTCGGTCTTGACGTGCTCGGCTCCGCCCGCCGCGTGACCGTCACCAAGGACGACACCACGGTCGTCGACGGCGGCGGCAACTCCGCGGACGTCGCGGGCCGCGTCGCGCAGATCAAGGCCGAGATCGAGAACACCGACTCCGACTGGGACCGCGAGAAGCTCCAGGAGCGCCTCGCGAAGCTGGCCGGCGGCGTGTGCGTGATCAAGGTCGGCGCCGCCACCGAGGTGGAGCTGAAGGAGAAGAAGCACCGTCTGGAGGACGCCATCTCCGCGACCCGCGCCGCGGTCGAGGAGGGCATCGTCTCCGGTGGTGGCTCCGCGCTGGTCCACGCCGTCAAGGTCCTCGAGGGCAACCTCGACAAGACCGGCGACGAGGCCACCGGTGTCGCGGTCGTCCGCCGCGCCGCCGTCGAGCCGCTGCGCTGGATCGCGGAGAACGCCGGCCTCGAGGGTTACGTCATCACCTCCAAGGTCGCCGAGCTCGACAAGGGCCAGGGCTTCAACGCCGCCACCGGCGAGTACGGCGACCTGGTCAAGGCCGGCGTCATCGACCCGGTCAAGGTCACCCGCTCCGCCCTGGAGAACGCCGCCTCCATCGCCTCCCTCCTGCTCACGACCGAGACCCTGGTCGTCGAGAAGAAGGAAGACGAGGAGCCGGCCGCGGGCCACGGCCACGGCCACGCCCACTGAGGCACCTCAGCGACGAGGCCCGGCACCCTTCGGGGTGCCGGGCCTCCCGCGTTTTCCGCCCCTCGTCCTCCGTCCCCCCGGAACCGGCCGCCGGTCAGCTCGACAAGCTGTCGAACATCCCCGGCTCGTACGAACCCCCTGGGTGGTGCACGATCACGTTCATCCGGGTGGCCGCGTTGATCAGGGAGACCACGCAGACCAGCGCACCGACCTGGTCGTCGTCGAAGTGCTTGCGCACCTCGGCCCAGGTCTCGTCGGTCACGCCCCGATCGCCGAGCCGGGTGCCCTCCTCGGCGAGCGCCAGGGCGGCCCGCTCGGCCTCGGTGAACACGGTGGAGTGGCGCCAGGCGGCGACCAGGTTGAGCCGGAGCGCGGACTCACCGGCGGCCGCGGCCTCCTTGGTGTGGATGTCGACGCAGAAGCCGCAGCCGTTGAGCTGACCGACCCTCAGCTCCACCAGCTCCCGCAGGGCCTTCGGCAGCGTCGACTCGTCCAGGGCCAGCGAGGTGCTGTAGAACCGCTTGGCGACCTTCGCGGCGGTCGGGCTGTCGAACAGGTTGAAACGGGGTTCCATGACCTTGTCCTCACTCGTGCGGTACCGCCGCGTGAATCGTTCGCGGCGTCCTGACGACCACGAGACGCCGCCCGCCCGCACCGTGTGACAGCCCTGATGTGTGACGCGGCCCACCCGCCGCCGTGTCACACTTCGGCCCGGTACGGCGTCTTGTGCGTGACACGGACGAGAGCCAACAGGGGAGCCGGCCATGACCGAGCACAGCGCGCACACGGACGACACCACCGAGCCGTCCGCCGACCCGGACCCCGCCACGGAGACCTTCGTCGCCCACCGCAACCTGCTGTTCACCGTCGCCTACGAGATGCTCGGCTCGGCCGCCGACGCCGAGGACGTCCTCCAGGAGACCTGGCTGCGCTGGGCCGGCGTCGACCTCGGCGCGGTGCGGGACCGGCGTGCCTACCTGGTCCGCATCACCACCCGCCAGGCGCTGAGCCGCCTGCGCACGCTGCGCCGCCGCAAGGAGTCCTACGTCGGCCCCTGGCTCCCCGAGCCACTGCTGACCGCGCCCGACGTGGCCGAGGACGTCGAGCTGGCCGACAACGTGTCCATGGCGATGCTGCTGGTACTGGAGACTCTGGCACCGACCGAGCGCGCGGTGTTCGTCCTGCGCGAGGTGTTCGGCCTGGGGTACGACGAGATCGCGGAGGCCGTCGACAAGAACCCGGCCGCGGTCCGCCAGATCGCCCACCGGGCACGCGCCCACGTGGCGGCCCGCCGTCCCCGCGAGGCCGTCTCCCCGGCCCAGACCCGCGACGCGCTCGCGGCGTTCCAGCGGGCCGTCGAAACGGGGGACCCGCGGGGCCTGCTCGACCTGATCGCACCGGACGTCGTCCTGCTGACCGACGGCGGCGGAGTCGTAGGGGCCGCCCTGCGGCCGGTGGTGGGCGCCGCCTCGGTGCTTGAGGTTCTGAGCAGGATCGACCCCGCGGTCTCCCTGCGACCGGCCCAGATCAACGGCCACCCGGCCCTGCTCATCCACCGCGGCCACGAACTCGACACCGTCATAGCCCTCCGCCTCGACGCCGGCCTCATCACGGGCCTCTACGCGGTCCGCAACCCGGAGAAGCTGTCCCGGATGGGCCGGGAGACGGTGATGAGCCGGTGAGCCCTGGGCTCTGGAAGCGCCGGGCTTGTACCTTCAGCCCGTCCGCTGCACAAGGAACCGGACCGGTTCCGCAAGTGCCATCCGCGCCCCCTCCTCATCCGCCAGACGCGCGGCGAGAGTGGCTTCCGCGAGCCGCCGGGGCGGCGCCTCCGCGAACTTCAGGCCGTGCACGGCACGCAGGTCCACCTCGGGCAGTGTCAGCCGTCCCGCGCAGTCCGTCACCGCTGTCCACCAGGACTGCGCGGTGACGCCGTCACGCAGCCGCACGAAGCGGTCGTCGACAAGGCGGTGTCTTGGAACGACGGACGAAAGGCATGCGGCGAGCGTGGTTCTGGCGGCGATCACATGCCCTTGTTCCGCTTCCGGTGACTCAGATGTGCGGGTGGCGTTCGTAGGAGGGCGCTTCGTCCGGGAAGTCCTCCGGAAAGACGTCGCTCACAAGATCCCGCCGCAGGATGCGCAGGAGGTAGCTTTCCACAGGACCTTCGAAGAGGTCGTACTCGCTTCCCCGGCCGATGACAGACAGCACAGCCCACTTGCGGTGGTCCTCGTCGGGGATCAGGAAGCACATGTCCGCGTTGTCCGTGCCGCCCCAGCACACCAGGTCGGACGTCTCCGTTCCGCGTTCGGCCAGCAGCTTCTGGATATGGGGCCGGGTCGTGGCCATGGTCTTCCTGGCCTGCTGGGTCCGAGTCAGGAGATCGGCGTTCAGGTTGTCGGCGCCCGCACGGTAGACGCGAAGAAAGTCGTCGAACTTCGCACCTCCGAAGACGTCCAGGAAGCGCATGAAGGCAGAAGGGAAGGTGACGCCCAGCGCCGCCTCGGTCCGCTCCCAGTCGTTGGGCACCAGGCCCGCTTCGCCCGTGGCCGGGAAGGCCGCCAGAAGTTCCAGGTCAGTCATGTTCTGCCTACTTGTTGATGATCGTCTGGTCGATGTCGAGGCCGCCGCCCTTGGCGACGATCCGGACGCCTGCGGGGATGTCGTCGGCGGGATTTCTGTAGAGGGGCGTCGCCGAGTACTTCACGTCGTGGCCGGCGTCGACAACCTTGTAGATCCGCTCCTCCAGCTTCTCCATGACCTCATTGTTCGCGGTTCTGTACATGATCACGATGTTCTCCGGCGCCGCTCCGTCGCCGCCCAGGGCCCGAGCGAGCAGGTGCCCGCGCGTGTGATCGGCGGTATCCCCCAGCCAGCCAGGTGGCTTCACGCGCCTGCTCGCCTTGCTGCCCGTGTTCAGCATCGACTTGGTGATCGTCGTGTCGACGCCTTGGGCACGCCCGAGGCCGTCGAGCGGCCTGCAGTAGGGCGGCGGTTGACGCGCCGCGCCGTAGCCGCCTCCTTGACCCGTACGGAGTGCCATTCCCAGGTCGTCCGCCGACGCCGTTGCGCCGCCCGGCAGGGCGAACTCGGGGGAGAAGCCGGGCAGCCGGACTCCGCCCAGGAGTTCGCTCCAGCCGCCTGCCCTGCTCGCGGCTCTGACGGCAGCGCCCCCGCCGCCGAAGCCACCGCCCAGGAGCGCGCCGTAGGCGGCGGCGTCGCGGGCCTCGTCGAGGCTGAGCCCCTTCTGCTCACCCAGGGCGATGGACATGGGCTGGGCGACGGCGAGGTCGACGGTGACGGACTCGATGCCCGCGATCGCGGCGGTGGCCAGGGTGGTGCCCGCGATGGTGGCGACCTCGGCCGTGACCGTGACACCCAGCCCGGCGGCGGTTCGGCGACGGTCGCGGCGGCCGCGACGGCCGCTCCTTCGGAGAGGCCCGCGGTGAAGACGGCCAGGAGGGTGCCCGCCACGAGGGTGGCGCCGACGATCTCCAGTTCGTGTTCGAGCCTCTTCTTCGCGGCGTGTACGGCGTCGGCGTAGGCGTCCAGGGCCTTGGCCATGTCGCGGGCGCCGTCGGACAGGTCCTTCAGCCAGCCGTGTTTGTCGTGGTAGTAGCGGCGCCAGAAGGGGTCGTCGAAGGCGGAGATGGCCTCGCCCTTGTTGTGCTCGATCAGGGAGCGGGCGGCCCTGTTGGCGGCGGCGGTGACGTCCTCGATGTCGTCGGCGAAGTCCCGCCACGCCTTCGCGGCGTCCCGCAGCCCGTCGACGTCGGCCGCGGGCCACCACATGCCCGTCAGGTCCTGGACGACCTTGCGGGCCTTGTCGGCGACGCTCAGCTGCCGTGGCCCCCGGTGTCGTGAGGGACGTCGATCCGGCTGAACATCGAACGGATCAGCTGCTCGTTCTCGATGTGGCCGTCGGCCATGTCGGCCATCGCCGTGTGGATGCTGGCCAGTCCGGTGGCCAGAGTCTGGGCGGACTGCTCGATCCGCTTGACCAGAGGCCCGTAAGTCTCGTGGAACTTGGTGCCCTGCTCGTCGTCGCCCCAGGGCGCGCCGACCGCCGACAGGCCGGTCTTCAGCTTGGTCAGAGCCTGTGCGAGCGCAACGCTCTCGTGGCTGAAATACGGTGCTGTCCGCTTGATGTCGGCGATCTTGATGTCGAGTATCTCGCCCTTGTCGCCCATGACTTGGTGCTCGCCCCCTCCGTCGGCCGCCCGGACCGTTCGACTCTAACCCGGAGGAGTCGTGCGCAAGTTCGATCACTGCAAAGGGGGAGCAAAGGCTGTTGGCGGGGTCTGGGCGTGGCCGGTGATGTGGCCCGGATCCGGCGGGACAACGCGCACCACGCCTCGGGCAGGACGTTCCTCCCACTGGTCCGAGGCGTGCGACGCGAGAGCCCCCGGTTCGTCCCTCCGGTCGGGGCGGGCCGGGCTTGGGGTTGCCGGGCCTGCCACGGCCGATCAGTCGGCGTCCGAGGCCGCGAAGAGCCCTTCGCCTCCGAACTCGAACGGCACGCGCAACAGCACGCCCCGGTACACGTCGTCCGGCTTGAAGTCGCGGAAGTTGCGCGTCATGAGGACGTCGACCTTGGCGAAACACGCACAGGCGAGGTGAACGGCGTCGGCTCCCTTGATCTTCGGGCGCTCGGCGGTGATGTCGTTCGCGAGGGGGCCGACGCGCCGGGTCACTTCGACGAGGGTGATGTAGGGCTCCTGGAGCAGTGCCCGGATGCGGAGTCGATGGGTGCTGTCGCTGGTGCCACGGGCCTCAGCGAGGGTGAGTGTCGAGGTGTACAACCGCACGCGCCCTGCCTTGCCGGCCCTCAGCATGCTCTCCGCCTCGCGCGGGCAACCCGTCCCCTGCGCCCAGTCGACGAAGCAGTTGGTGTCCAGGTACACCGACCCCGGGTGGTCAGTTCTCCCCACGCAGGGCCTCCAGATATTCCACTGCGTCCTGGCCGCCGGTCATGTCGGGCCAGAACCCCGCCCGCAGTTCGTCGTCCGACAGCTGTGGTTCCGTCGGCAGCAGTTCGATCTCCGTCGCCCGCATCTGGACGCTCTGTCCCTGTGCGTTCTCCGTGATCTCGCCTGTCACCTCCACACGGTCGCGGCGCCACGCCCGGCGGAGGGTGGGATCGAGGTCGTCGGCGAAGTGAACGGGGATGATCTCGCCGCCCACCTCGGTGCGCAGCAGGGCGTGAGGGCGCTGCTGCTTGCCTTCCCCCAGTCCGCTGAGGCGGCCACGGCGGGACCCGAACGTGCGGAAGCGGGCCTTCGTGGCACTGTCCAGATGCAGCGCCGCTCGCTGCGTGACCTCCGCCGAGCGAAGCGCCACCCCGTCCCCCCGGACCTCCACGAACATGCCGACGTCCGGAGACGCTCCGAGGGACCGGGCGATGCGCCGCCCGAGATGCGCTGCCCGGAACGTCCAACCGGTGGGAATGCGCGCGCTGGCCTCGGCCTCGTGGAGTCCTCCCACCGCGCTGCGCACCACACGCTCCACGACGTCGTAGGTGGAATGCTCGGCGATCCGCAGGGGCTCCAGGACACAGGCGACACTCCCGAGTCGCAGTTCGTTGAAGGCCCAGCGGGTTCCTTCACCGCTCGGTCGAGCGGTCTCTGTGACCTCCAGCTCGTGCAGCAGGGACAGCATGGTCTGCATGGTGCGAAGGGAATCCTGGGCGTCCATGCCCGCGTCCGGACCGCGCAGCTTCAGGGCCAGTTCGATCCTCATGCCGTACCCCCTTCCGTCGCCGGCGCCGTAGGCCGCCACGGTATGCGAAGCCTGCCACCATGCTGGTGCACATCCCCCGAAACTGTCACCCGGAATCGAGGCTGTCGAGCAGCTCGGACATGCAGCCGTTTGCCGTTCCCAGGTGCCGGGGACGAGGGGCTGGCGCGAAGCTGGCGCGATCACCTGGGCACGGTGGTGGTGCGGGCGGTGCATGCCGGACACAGGGGCTCCTCTCCGGTCGGCCGGAAGAGGGTCGCCTGTACGTGGTCGCCCTCGCATTCGCGGAGGGTGGCGAGCCGGGTGGAGAGGCCGGGGTGCTCCTGCGGGGCGTGCGGAGGCGTGTTTCGCGGTGGCGGCGAGGTGAGGGCGGGCGGTACCGGCGGGACCTCGCTGAGCAGGTAGCGCAGGAGGCCGCCGGGGCGGTGGACGCGGGTGTCGCCGTCGGGGAGGTTGCGCAGGATGTGGGCGCGGATCGCGGCGGGCGGGTGCCCGGCGGCGAGCCAGCGGGCGGTGAGGTCCGTCAGCTCGGCGTGCATCGCGCGGGGGATGGTGCGCAGGGCCGGGTCGAGGTCGCGGTAGGAAGCGGCGAGGGTGCGGGCCTCTTCGAGGTGGGGGGTTGGGGGATCGGGCCGGTGGTTCTCGTGGTCTACCTCGGCTTGCGGGGCTTCCGGGGTTGGCGAGGCGTGCGGGGCTTCGGCGGCTTGGGCGGGTGCGGGGGCATCGGGTGCGTCCTCGGGGGGTTTGGGGGGTCGGTTGCGGGTGTTCCCATAGGTGTCGCCGTAGGGAAGACCGTCGGTGAGCCGACCGGTCCGCTCACCGACCGCCGGATTCCGGGGACTCGGTGCGACCTGCGGCGATGACGGCGACACGGGCGTCCGGGCGAGGAGCTTGGCGGCTTCGGCGGGGCTTAACGGCACGTTGGAGACGAGCTGTTGGGTGACCCAGTGGCCGCCGGGGCCCTGGACGCGTCGCTCGTGCACGAACCCTTCGTCCTTGAGCTGGCGCTTGGCGCGGGTGAAGGCACAGGCGCCGATGTTGGCTCGTTCGGCGGTTCGGGAGAGGGATTCCCGGGTGCCTTGGGGGAGGGAGAGCTGCCAGGTCAGGAGGCGGACCGCGTCCGAGGAGAGGCGGGGGTGCCGGATGATGTCGTGCGAGAACTGGGTGTAGGCGCGCGGGGGCGCGATACAGTGCCGGTAAATCACGGTGGAGTCTGCTTCCACTAGTGGTTCAGGCCCTCGCGAACGGCTGCAACCGTTGCGGGGGCCGAGTCATGTGCGGTGCGCTGTTGGGGTGACCGTACCGCACGGAGAGTGTGCGGATGGACGCGTCGAGTGAAGAAAGCTTTCGCTGGTCAGCGTTCACTCACACGAGTCAACCTGCCCGAGTTTGCGATCGGTTGACGCACGCGACTCCTACTCTGCGATCACGGACAGTGAGCGGTGGGTCAGGAGGGTTGCATGGAGTCGGGGGCCGACTCGGGCGCGGGTGTTGAGGGAGAGGCGGGCGGGGAGTTCCTGCGCTGCTTCGGGCGTCAGATCAAGTTGCTGCGGGAGCAGGGCGGGCTCACCCAGGCGCAGTTGGGGGAGCGGGTCGGGTACGGCGAGGCGCAGATCGCGGCGGTGGAGCAGGGGCGACGGATTCCCAAGCCGGACCTGATCGACGCGGTGGATCGGGCGCTGGGTGCGCGCGGTGTGCTGGTGGCGATGAAGGAGGAGGTTGCCAAGGCTCGGTATCCGTCGTTCTTCCGGCCCTTTGTGCGCTACGAGGCCGAGGCCGCCGAACTGCACGCGTATGACGTCCACTTGGTGAACGGCCTTCTCCAGTGCGACGAGTACATGCGCGCTGTCTTCGAGATGTGGCGGCCTTTGCTGGACGCGGACACCGTGGAGTAGCGCATCTCGGCACGGCGCGATCGACAGAAGCTGCTCTCACGTGTGCCCAAGCCGCTCCTCAGCTTCGTTATCGAAGAGCACGTGCTCCTACGGCCGCTGGGCGGCGAGGAGGTGCACCGCGCCCAACTGGAGCACCTACTGCTGCTCGGGCATGAACGGAACGTCGAAGTTCAGGTCATGCCTACAGACCGGGATGAGCACGCCGGAGTTGCCGGGCCGTTCACGTTGATCCTCACGCGTTCAGGGCGCAGGATTGCGTACACAGAGGTGCAGAGTCACAGCGCCTTGTACACACAGCCGGCGAAGGTCCAGGGGTTCGAGTCCACGTACGGAGTCATCAGGGCACAAGCGAAGACCCCCAAGGGGTCGCTGGCTTGGATCGAGAAGCTCATAGGAGAGCTGTGAAGGTCAAAACCGATCAGGCAGCCGAGCTTGTCTGGCAGAGGAGCAGCTACAGCGCGGGAGACGGCGGCCAGTGCGTCGAGGTCGCCGACGCCGGTACGGCCGTGCTGGTCCGTGACTCCAAGCGGCCGGGGGAGGCGTCCCTCTCCGTCGGCGCCGATGAGTGGGCCGCGTTCGTGCGGATGGCCGCGCGCGGTTGAGGTGGACGAGGGGCGGTCGGAAGCCGAACGTCGGCTTCCGACCGCGCCCCGGTGGTCGCATTCCCCGAGGCGCCCCCCCCCCGTGGGCGGGATGGGCCCACCACCACGGCGGCACCCGGGGGGACC